>NZ_JAFCVA010000003.1:0-327155 GCF_049896785.1 Psychrobacter sp. TWP2-1-2
TATTAACGATTTGATTATCAGTAAAGCGTGTCTTTTTCATAGGATTCTCCTGCTGGTATATTTTAGCAGTTAATCTCTATTTCTAAGTGTTCTTATTTATTGGGGGGATTACCTAATCAATTCGATAACAACTTCAGTCCACCCTTTCATACGAAAGTTAGGGTAGAATTTTGAAAGCTTTTTCTCTACATCATCTTTTTTAGTTCTAACATTTGCTTTTAACGCTTCATCATCATTTTTTAAAAATATATCTAATCGATCATCGAGACCATCTTCAGAAAAGTATAGTTCTAACTCTTTCATATCGATATCAAGAACTTTAGGAATGTCATTAACAAGCTTGATAATAAGAATTTGTCTTAGGATTTCTTCTTTGCTCAACTTTGATAAAGATGATGAGTATTTTATTATCTCCTGATAGACTTTCTGAACACGCTGATAAAATCTAAGATTTCTAACGTCCATATTTTGATAGAAATTTTCGTAGATAGGGAATGTCTCGACATCACTAATCTCGCGTTTAATAATTGATAATGAGTCGTCTAAAATTAGGACTTCATCAAACACCTTTTCTTTATTTTTGTCAAAATATTCTTTATCTTCTGATTCTTCGTCATGCGTTATCATCAGTATTTGGCATTTACGCTCATTTCTTAAATAGTTTATCAAACCCAATATTTCTGACATTGGTAAGCTATCTGATTTCCTTTCTATATCATCTAAGCAAACTAATGTATTTTTGAGATGTGAAAAAACAACACTAGTAATAATATTATTACCAAGATTCAGTCCTATGCGCACATCAGAAGTAGTTCCAATGCTGCTACCTGTCAGGGATGATAGAAACTTTTTAGTAGGTTTGAGGATATCTTTTTTCCATATGCTGTCACTAACCCCAACTGATTTATGAACTTCTATAGCAATGGCAGATTTTAGGCTTGCTAATGAATCCAAGCCAAACAAAGAGACGTAGGCATACTTCTTACCAGAAAATGATTTTCCATTGTTATCACGAATTTCGTTCCACAGGTGCGTTTTCCCAACTCCCCATTCGCCAGTTAAAGCAATGGCACAAGGTTTTTCAGTTTCGATAAGATTTACAAGTCTTTTTTCTAGATTTTCTACATTTGCCATTGCTTATTGCCTTACATATGTTCTTAAATTAACGATTATATTAACACCAAAATAAAACTCCTACCCAACAAAAAAGGCCACTCCCTAAAGAGTAGCCTTTCATCAACGATTATCTAGAAATCATTAGTTATTAGTGACGACCTTGGCCTGCAGGCTTCTCAAACCCTTTTGCACTCATGCATGAATCTATTTTCTTCATATCGCTTTTACTTGGACGACTCTCTTTATTCATTTTTACGCCAACTCGTTGAGCACAATCATTCATGGCTTGTTTCATGTCTGCTGACATAGCAGGTCTTTGATGGTTGCGATCGTTTGAGCCATTTGATGTACCGTTTGACGCACAGGCACTAATGCCAACAGTAGATGCTAAGACAATGAACAGTAATTTTTTCATAAGAAGTCCTTGAGAGTTTTAGGGATAGGATAGGGGTTAGCTGTGTCAATGTGTAAGTGCTATTGCTTGCTACCCAGTTTTTAACCAGATATTTCTATATCGTATGCGTCTACGCATCATATCTAACGATTTAAATATTAATACAATCAACGTTTAAGTATCTTTAATAAATATTAAGAAAGGTAACGCAACGCGTTATATATATTAATCAAGATATATAGCGCGCAGGTTTTACAAAGCCTTATTTCACCCAATAAAAAAGGCCACCCTATAAAGAGTGGCCTTTTATCAATCATTCACTTGTATTAGCTGACTTCTTTCATGCCTTGCTCTAGCATCGGCTTTAAGAATATACCCGTGTATGACTCTTTGACTTCGGCCACTTGTTCAGGCGTACCTTCTGCGATGATCATACCGCCACCTTTACCGCCTTCAGGGCCCAAATCAATTACCCAATCTGCCGTTTTGATGACATCCAAGTTATGCTCGATGACCACGATGGTATTACCTTTATCGCGTAGGGCATGTAGGATATTGAGCAGCTTATCGATATCATGGAAATGCAAACCAGTGGTTGGCTCATCCAAGATATAGAGCGTCTGTCCCGTATCGCGTTTGGCAAGCTCACGCGCTAATTTAACACGTTGCGCTTCACCACCTGATAGGGTTGGGGCAGATTGACCTAAGCGAATATAGCCTAGACCCACATCCATCAAGGCTTGCAGGCGACGATAAATCGCTGGAATCGCTGAGAAGAACTCAGTCGCGTCCTCAACAGTCATATCGAGTACATCGGCTATACTCTTGCCTTTGTAGTGAATCTCTAAGGTCTCGCGGTTATAGCGCTTGCCCTCACAGGTATCACAAGGCACATACATGTCGGGTAAGAAATGCATTTCAACTTTGATAAGACCGTCACCTTGACACATCTCACAGCGTCCGCCTTTTACGTTGAAGCTAAAGCGACCCGGTTTATAACCGCGCGCGCGTGCTTCTTGCGTTTGTGCAAACATCTCACGTACCGGCGTAAAGACACCGGTATAAGTCGCTGGGTTTGAGCGCGGGGTACGACCAATCGGGCTTTGATCGATATCGACCATTTTATCCAAATGCTCAAGACCACTGATGCTGTCATGCTTATCCGCGATGAGTGTTGAGGCATTGTTTAACTGAGTCGCTGCCAATGGCATAAGGGTACGGTTGATCAAAGTTGATTTGCCCGAACCTGAGACACCCGTGATACAAGTCATAATACCAATGGGAATGGTCAAATCTACATCATGCAAGTTATTACCTGAGGCACCTTTTAGCTCAATCGTCATCGGAACTTTTTGAGCTTTGGTCTTACCTGTGATTTCAACATCCATCGTCTTGGCTTTATGACGAATGCTTGGAATCTCGATTCTCTTCTTACCAGACATATATTGCCCAGTCAGCGATTCTTTATTGGCCATGATGTCATCGACCGTACCCTGAGCGATAATATGACCGCCATGTACACCTGCACCAATACCGATATCGATGACGTGATCTGCTTGGCGAATGGCATCTTCATCATGCTCAACGACCAGTACGGTATTACCCAAATCACGTAAGCGCGTTAGAGTTTTTAGCAGACGGTCATTGTCGCGCTGATGTAGACCAATCGATGGCTCATCAAGCACATACATCACGCCCATCAGTCCTGCGCCAATTTGGCTAGCCAAGCGAATACGCTGCGCCTCACCGCCTGATAATGTTTCAGCAGAGCGGGCGAGTGATAGATAATCAAGTCCGACACTGACGAGGAAGTTTAAGCGCTCGTTAATCTCTTTAAAGATTTTTTCCGCGACTTCACCTTTATGACCGCCAATCTTGAGCGTTTTATAATAGTCAGCAGCGTCACCGATAGACAGCTTAACGATTTGAGCGATGGTTTGGTCATCGACACGGACATTGCGCGAGATTTCATTGAGACGCGCGCCATCACAGACGTTACAAGTGGTATCAGCCAAGTATTTCGCTAGCTCGTCACGGACGAGATTACTTTGCGTCTTAGCATAACGGCGTTCTAAGTATGGAAGCACCCCTTCAAATGGCACGGTCTTATTGGTTTTACGACCGCGCTCATCAGTAAAATTAAACGTCAGCTTCTCTTTACCAGAACCTTGCATAATCAGGTCTTGCTGTTCTTTTGGCAGATCTTGCCACGGTGCATCCATGTCAATTTTAAAATGATTACAAACGGTCGATAGCAAACCAAAATAGTAGGCATGACGCTTATCCCAACCATTGATCGCCCCTTGATTGAGCGATTTTTCATGATGGGTAATCAGTTTTTCGGCAGAGAAGTACTGACGTTTACCGAGACCATCACAGCTTGGGCACGCACCGTATGGATTGTTAAAACTGAACATACGCGGTTCAAGCTCAGGTACGGCACGATCACAGACAGGGCAAGAGTGCTTAGCTGACATGACTTGATTGTCATCGCCGCCTTCTTTTGGATTGCCATCCATAAAGTGCAGCGTGACCAGACCTTGTCCTAAGCGTAAAGCAGTTTCCAAGCTTTCAGCGACGCGGTTACCTAAATCATCACGGACTTTAAAGCGGTCAACGACGACTTCGATGGTATGCTTTTTCTTTTTATCGAGCGTTGGTAGCTCGTCAGTATCGTAGACATCGCCATCGACGCGCACACGTACAAATCCTTGACCAATCAGCTGCTCAAGCAACACGGTATGCTCGCCTTTACGCTCACGAATAACCGGTGCAAGTATCATGATCTTGGTATCATCGGGCAGCGCCATGACTTGATCGACCATTTCAGTCACCGACTGCGCGACCATTGGCTCGCCATGCTCTGGGCAAAAGGGAGTACCGATACGCGCATAGAGCAGGCGCAGATAGTCATAAATTTCGGTAATCGTACCGACCGTTGAGCGCGGGTTATGGTTGGTTGATTTTTGCTCGATAGCAATCGCCGGTGACAAGCCTTCGATACTATCGACATCGGGCTTTTCCATTTGCGAGAGGAACTGACGCGCATAAGCCGAAAGACTTTCAACATAACGGCGTTGCCCTTCAGCATAAAGCGTATCAAACGCCAATGAAGATTTACCAGAACCTGATAAACCGGTAATTACCACAAATTTATCGCGTGGAATGTCTAAATCGATATTTTTTAGATTATGAGTGCGTGCGCCGCGAACCTTAATATACTCGTGTGCCATCGGTGTTAGGTTTCCTATTTGCTAAAAGGGGATTGAAAATATCTCAAATTAAAAGCTAAATACAGATCAATAGAATGGTTGGTTAAAAACGTGAATATTTTGTAAGTTTATAATATGGTTATAAATAATATTTTTATAAAGTGTTCATACGTTGATGAAGTGAGAGCTATAGATGCCTAATTTACTGTTTTAATTTTTATAATTGCTGAGCGGTATACTGCTTGGCGTTCATTTTGCTGTTTTCTTATTCTACAGCCTTTGAGGTGATTGGTTTTCGTATGACTAAGCAAATCTAAATCAAATCAATGTTAAGTAGTAGTCATCTTTTGTCATGGTTTTGACCAAAATGTCGTTTTATAGAGGAGTTTGTCATCTAAGCGATCGCTCTAGCTGACGAGTAATAATGTTTATGACGCCTTACTTTATTGTCATGGCGACCGCATTATTCAAGGTGTGATTGCGCATCCGATGCAGTTGGTAACAAAATAATCGCGTAATATGAATGGCTTGGGTTGAGACGGTATAGGAGGCTGCACCAATAAGACAAAAGTCTCGGCAAGCAAACGGCGAATGTCTTATACTAGTGGGCTTAATTTGTAGCTAAAGTCTTGATAGCATCACAATAGTATAAGCAGCGCAGTAGTGATAAATCAGCAATGACGAACCAGTGAGGCAAGTATGAATAGCGTAGAGAAACGGGCAATCCTCGGGGTCGGTGGTATATTTGCTTTGCGGATGATTGGTCTGTTTATGATTGTGCCTGTGTTTTCTGTATATGGTGACAATTATGCGCACGCGACGCCGTTTTTGATTGGCTTAGCCGTCGGTATTTATGGGCTAGGGCAGGCGATATTTCAGATTCCCATGAGTTTGGCTGCGGATAAATTCCCGCGTAAGCCGATTATCTTTTTAGGACTCATCTTATTTGCTCTCGGTGGTATCATTGCGGCAAATGCGACGGATATTTACGAGGTTATCATTGGTCGGGCGCTGGCAGGTAGTGGCGCGGTTTCTGCGGTATTGATGGCGTTATTGGCTGATGTAACGCGCGAAGAGATGCGTACCAAAGCAATGGCGACGATGGGCTTGACCATTGCGACTTCTATCATGCTCGCTTTTGCCTTTGGTCCGTTATTGGTTGGCTCGCTGGGTATCTCTGGTTTATTTTGGTTGACCTCAGGCTTTGCCGTATTGGCAATGCTGTTATTGTTGTTTGTGCCGACACCGTTACGAGTACTTAAACACAATTTAGACAATAAATCGATTGGTCAACAATTAGCGACCGTCCTAAAAATTGGCGATTTAAACCGTTTACATATCGGTATCTTTGCTCTGCATCTAACCATGACGGCGATATTTGTGATATTGCCGCATCAGCTTAATGAAGTGATGGGTTTATCGGTACGTCAGCAAGGTTTAGTATATCTGCCTTTATTATTTATCGGTTTTTCTGTCGCCATTCCTTTTATTATCATCGCTGAAAAGAAACGCAAAATGCGTCAAGTATTCTTAGGCGCGATTGCGTTAATGACCGCTGCTTTAGCGATATTGGCCATTGGCAGTCAGGTTGGCGTTGGTATTATATTAGGTCTGTTGTTGTACTTTATGGGCTTTAACTTGCTTGAGGCAACGATTCCTTCATGGATATCTAAGCGCGCCCCAGTCGCCAATAAAGCAACAGCGATGGGGCTAAATTCATCGAGTCAGTTTTTTGGTGCGTTTGTCGGTGGAGCAATGGGTGGGTTGTTATTAAGTCAGCCGAATTTGCTGGCATGGGGTATTTTAGCCGTCATTATGGCCGCTGCTCTGCTCATTATCATTCCGATTGCACAGCCACCTTATTTATCAAGTACCACTGTTACGATTCCCAAGGATATCAATATCCAAGACTGGTCACGGCAAATGCTGGCGGTAGATGGCGTGGATGAGCTGGTCGTGATGGCAAAAGAACAAGTGGCCTATCTCAAGCTAGACAAGACACAATTGACAGATGACTCGCGGATGCAGTTATCGAGTTTGGCACAGAGTCCGCTAGATATTTAACAAACGGTATAGACAACGTACTTAGGCGAGTAGAGGTAAGGTTGAATAGGCAAAACCTGAGTAGACAACGACTAGATAGACAGCCATTATTAATAAGTGAACGATAAATCTTTATCTCTATTTAAAAGGAATTAATATGAGTAAGTTTACGATGTTTTCTGGTGGTGTTAGGAAAAATATTGCACCTCGAGTCATGGCCAAGCTGGCAATAGGTGCTGGTCTATCAGCCACGTTACTACTCTCAGGTTGCGCCACACAAAACATTCAGGCCTATCAGCACAGCACGCCGACGCTCGATATGCATGAGTTCTTCTCAGGTCAAATCGATGGTTGGGGCATGTTTCAAGGTCGCAATGGCGAGGTCAAAAAACGCTTTTACGTCGATATTGATGCCACTCAAGAAGGCGATAATGTCATCGTTTTAGATGAAAAATTCTCATGGGCAGATGGGTCAAAATCACAGCGTATATGGCGATTGACCAAACAAGCTGATGATAGCTGGAAAGGCACAGCAGGCGATGTCATTGGCGAGGCAACAGGGAAAGTGGTTGGCAATACCTTGCATTGGAATTACTTGTTAGAGCTACCCGTTGAGGATAAAACCTACAAAGTAAATTTTGATGACTGGATGTATCTGGTTGATAAAAACGTCATGCTCAATCGCTCAGTCATGAAAAAATTTGGCGTAGAGCTGGGTAGCGTCACCTTGAGTATGCATCGCAATAACGAGAGCAATGATTCTAAATAAGTTTATAAAGGGCAGAGTGAGTTGATAAGTCAGTAACTGGTAATAGTATTAATTCGCTTAATAAAATGGCAAAATAGCAATATCATGGTTTTTTAAACCCAAAAATTATAATATATATCTAAACGACATAGATTGTCGTCTTTAATAGATAGCTTGTAGATATTCCAATAAAAATTGATTACAGTAAAATCATTAATGAATGCGCTTAGCTGCACAGTCATTAAAGCGATTCATAAAATTATTCATAAGTAAAAGGACGGTATCATGCGCGGAGTTAATAAAGTTATCATCATCGGTAACCTTGGAGCAGACCCTGAGGCACGTCAATTTAATAACGGCGGTAGCGTGACCAATATCTCGGTTGCAACGTCAGAGCAGTGGACCGACAAGCAAAGTGGCGAAAAAAGAGAAGCGACGGAATGGCATCGTATTTCTCTATTTAATCGTTTGGGTGAAATTGCCGCGCAGTATTTGCGTAAAGGCAGTAAAGTTTATATCGAAGGCAGTTTGCGTACCCGTAAATATCAAGATCCCAATGGTCAAGACCGTTATATTACTGAGATTCGTGCTGAGCAAATGCAAATGCTAGATGGGGCGACTGGTGGTCAAAGTGATAATAGCTTTGGCGGTCAAAATCAGGGTCAAGGTGGTGGCTATGGCAATCAAGGTGGCCAAAACAGTCAAAACAACTTTGGTCAGCAAGCAAACAATCAGCCAGCACAGCAAGGCGGTTACAACCAGTCAGCTGCTCAAGGTGGTCAAAACAGCTTTAACAATCAAAGCGCACCTGCTCAGCAGAATCAATTCAATCAACCTGCGCAAAAGCCTGCACAGTCAAAGCCAACAGCAATGCCAGACGGCCCTGTCGATGATGATATTCCGTTTTGAGGAATACGTTATCTGTTAAGAATAATCTATAGAAGACCCTGCAATTGCAGGGTTTTTTTATGGCTAGTGATAAATGACTTAAAAAAATAAATTTTCTATAGTGCCCATAAAGGTCGTATGAGAGTGAGCGCGTTAAGAAAGATAGACTTTGTCAATTGCGATATTATCTCGCTAAAAAAGTAAAACGTTTGTTGGTTTTTATAGTTGCGCCCTGATGGTTATTTGAAAAAATAGAAAATTAATTATTGGGTGGCAAACGATTTAGTAAGAAGATAAAGCGGATAAATATTAACCTGCTTTATCGATTTTTTTATTCTCATTATTTTATCAAATTTTATATTGAAATTTATGAAAACTACCTTTCATATCCTATATAGACCGTCTGTTCTATTGGATTTAATTAATGCTAACGGTTCATTAAATGGGTTGATATAATCCACTCGAATCAATAATTCAAACAATATTAAATGTGGGGCTTTGATTTAAAGCAATTTTTATTAGCCACTGAAAAGTCAAAATCTGACTGTTCAATGGCTGAAATAATAAAAATTCATCTGGTCGACCGCTTACGATAGGGTTGGTTCAATGTGAAAGGTTAAAGCTGTCACGCTTTTATAATCAATTGACTATAAAAGTGCCCACCTTACTGCTATTGCTGAGTACAAAGAATGAAAGATGGTGATGTGTTTCAAAAAACTGATTTGGGCAGAGAAGAGATTAAATCTCAGAGTCTCGGCATATTGCCGCGTGAAGCGAGAACATTGCTCATTATGATCGATGGCAAACGCACGTATCAAAGCTATCTTGATACGCTTGACCGTAGCAAAATGTTTGCCGATTTTGGCGGTGTTGCACCACTATTTGAGTTGCTGTTAGGGCTTGAGTGCATAGAGATAGTGGGCGCTGATAATGCTGCCTCCCAAACATTCACTGCGCCGCAAGCACCGACGGCTGATCAGTCTCAATCATCGTCGTCTGAACGAAATATTGAGACAGAGTTTGATCGCACCTTTAATGATAAAGGTCTCAATAAAATGGCAGCATTAGGCAAGAAATCAATCAGTAGTATTTTCAAGGCTAGGTTATCTGGTGCGAGCTACGAAACGATAAAGTCAGAGTTGGCTAACTATATTGAAAAAAACGCACCACCAGTAGAAGCTTGGGGTTACTTGTTGAGTTTAGAACAATGCGCGGATAGCTCGCAATTATTGAGCTTGGTCAAAGAAATACAGAGCACTAGTAGCAGTAATTTATCACGCGGCATGAATGATTTTATCAAAAAAATTCAACGTTAATATATACGCGACTTATGTTATAAAAAAATGACTTATACCACAAATACTTGGTTATAAAAGACAGTAGCTGGGTGGGGATAAATGAAAAGTTTAGCAAACTAATTGGAGTGTTTTGTGGAATCAGCTGAGCTTTCAGAATTAAATCGTCTAAAAATGCATCATGGCGAGCATATTATTCTACGTTTAACTTATATTAGCCGTTATAACACCGACAATCCTAAAGGTGAAGTAACGCGCATCCTGGCACAAGCTCAGCAAAACAATGAGCGCAATGGTATTACGGGTGCTTTGGTGTTCAATCACAATTATTTTTTGCAAAGTATTGAAGGGGCGAGACCCGTCATTAATGAATTGCTCAGAAAACTGGTTAAAGATGATCGGCATCATGCCTTACAAGTCATTGAATGCCGTGAAGTAGAGCTGCGCCATTGGAGTAAATGGTCAATGAAGTATTTGATTCCGAGCGATGAAAACAAAGGACTTGCGCTCAAGTTTTCGACAGGTACTCAGTTTAATCCTTATTTGATGAACACCAATCAAATCATGATGTTAATTGAGACGTTATCAGATCTTCAAGAGCAAGAAGCAGCGCGCGCCGCTACGAAAAAGAAACCATGGTTTTCTATTGGCTAATTGACTGATATTTATAAACGCTAAAAAACCATCACATCCATGATTTTTTATAAGAGATAAGATATGACATCAGCAATGGAAGATGCACACATTTTGATGAGCATGACATACGCTAGCCGTGCCAACCCAGATGTATCGGCCAACGACTTCAACGAAATCTTGCAGCAAGCACAAGTAAATAATGCCGCCAATGGCATCACTGGTATGCTGACGTTTAATAAAGATTATTTTTTGCAAACCATTGAAGGGCCAAGAGCACAGATCAATCGTCTGTTATATAGTTTAATTGCTGATCCGCGTCATCATGACTTACAACTTATTGAAACACGTGAATTAAAGCATCGAGCATGGTCTAAATGGTCTATGAATTATGCTTCCCCGACTGAAAAAAATGCGGCGATTTATTTAAAATATTCGACAACGATTGATTTTAATCCCTATTTATTGAGCGCCGAAGCAGCCTATAATTTGATGAATGAGCTTAGTGATCAGCATGATTAATCAATGGCGATTTTAACTAATCGGTAGGTATATATGGAAACAATCGGTTGCTATTTTTTATGGATTTATGTTTGCTGAGTTATTCGTTTAACCGTTTTTAGGATATTGTTTATAAAGACTGGTTTTATCTTAAAATTAATAACTGTTTACGAATAACTATTAAATAAATAGTAGTTTTTCATTTACCCGATTTTACTATTCACTGACTTTTGTTATAGAAGATATAATAATCTACTGTTGTGATAGCAAGGTTTTTTGTTTATATTATCTATGCCCTTAGGTATTGTGTCTAACAATATTTTATTTGGTTGAAAAAATATCGATTTGTGACATTCATCGTTGTATTTAATGATGAATACGTCATTCTTAGTTCTTAATAGTGAATAATATCTATTAAGGTTATATTTTTTATCTTACAGTTGGATTTATTATGAGCAAAAATACCGCCATTGATTTAGAAAACCTGAACGTTGATGAGCTACGTGCCATCACTGAAAATGCCCAGCAGCTTATTGCCAAAAAACAACATCAGCGTTTGTATGACGCTTATATGCAGTTTGAGAAAATTGCAGAAGACAGCAATGCCTCTATCGAAGAGATTCTAAAAGCTGGTGAAACGCTAGAGAAAAAACGCAGCATCAAGTATCGCAATACTGACAATAACGAAGAAACATGGACTGGCCGTGGTCGCAAGCCAACGTGGTTGGTTGAAGCGCTAGCAGCAGGTCGTAGTATCGAAGATTTTGCTATCTAAATAGTGTAGTGGCTAACAAGATGATGTCGGTTTAAATTTAGCAAGGTACAATTTTTATTAAAGGCTATTTAAAATAAGCGCTCGTCTAAATAAGCGCTTGTTTAAATAAGTTCTGTTTTAAAAAAGCGCCATGTTATATCTACTCTGATCATCGGGCTTGTTTCTCATGATTTGTGTGTAATGATAGCGTTTGATCGTGATAGTCCTTTCGTCTTAGAAGCTGATAAAAGCCAGTATCTTTATTGCCATTATGTTGGTAAAAAGATACTGGCTTTTTTTCTGTCATCTGTATGCCATTGTTTGTTATGATAATGACGTTTTTGTCTTATATAAGAGTTATGCAACCGTGCCCCAAGTATCTGCGTCGTCTCATAAGCGCCCTCGTAAGCTGTGGTGGCTGGTTGGGTTTGTATTATTTGCATTATTTGCTGTGTTGCAAATGCCAGCGGCGTGGCTGCTTGAAAAGTATGCTCCCGAAACGCCTTATGTACAGCATGTGTCGGGTAATTTATGGCAAGGCTCCGTTATCTGGCAGATGCCTTTAGCAGCGACACCGCTCACAGGTACGGCAGAATGGTCGTGGCAGCCATGGCATTTGTTATTGGGTAAGATAAGTGCAGAGGTCGATATCAATTCAGCACAAACTCGCCTCAATGGACAAGTAAAAATAGGCACCAGCTCATGGCAAGTGGATAATATGAGCGGCAAGATAGCACCTGAGACGTTGGCAAGTTTGGTTGATTGGCAATTGCCCAATACACCGATTCAGGTCAATAATGTCTCGCTCAGCCGTCAGTCTGGCTCAATTGCCGCCGCAGAAAATGCTTCAACAAAAAATCCATCTGGTTTTACTCAAGCCGATGGTCAGTTGACATGGGTCGGCGGTGAGATAGGTTATCCTAGCGGTGGCAAGGTTTTTTATCTGACCATGCCTACGATGCGTGCTGAGTTAAGTGCCGAGCAAAAAAACAATAAAAACCTACTCCATATCAATTTATTAAACAATCAAGATAAGCGCTTGGGCGACTTATATATCGATGGCGATAATATGTTGGATGTCAGTTTGACGCAGCGTTTATTAGAAAGTATGCCTGAGTATAAAGGGCAAGCACCCCAAGATACGCCAGTTGTTAGTGTGCGTCAGCCGTTGCTAAATGGGCTGGGGACACGCTAGATGATGAATGTTTCTACAACTTTAAAACCTGTGCTTAACACCCTTAATCGATTCTCAGGTTGGGTATTGTTATTGGCTGTTGCTTGGTTATGCTGGACAGCGGCTCGATTACTATGGTTGTTGCTCGCAGCACCATTGGCACCGATGTTGCCACCAGCAGCTTTGCAAAATACATCGGCATCTGGCAAGGACTATAGTGGATTATTTGCTATTTTTGCAGACCCTGATCCTATTGCAGCAGCAGTGCAGCCACCGCCCAATGTCAATCTAAAAGGCGTTCTGTTAGCAATGCCAGAGAGCATGTCCTCGGCACTACTGGATGTCAATGGTGAAGTGAAAAACTATCGAATCGGTGACGCGCTAAAAGACAGTGGCTATACCCTTGTCGCTGTCGATTGGAACTCGGTTGTCATCGCTGATGCTAGTGACAAGCAAACCGTCATTAGCATGCCAGCCGCGATGCCATTAGACCAAAGTGACATGATCGCAGGTGCCGTCAGTAATCAGCGCTTGCCAGATAACAGCATGTTGCCAAACGCCCCTCAGCCTACACAAAATACTGAGGAAGAGTCCGCTGCGACAGGCAGTGACAGTAGCCCGCAATCTGCTATCGATGAGGCGGTCACAGAATTGCAAGAAAACCCCGCCAGTTATTTGAGTAGGATGGGGGTTATGGCAGCAGGGGAAAACTATCAAGTAACGCCTGCAATGCCAGCAAAGCTGCGTAATCGCCTAGGGCTTGAGCCAGGTGATAAAGTGCTAACGGTTAATGGTCAAAGCGTGGGTAGTAATCCTGCCCAAGATGCTAGTGTGCTGCAACAGGTACAGCAATCAGGTGAGGCGCAAATAGAGGTGCAACGCGGCGATCAAGTCATTACCATTCGTCAGCAGTTTTAAGCAAATAAGTTTTAAGTAAACAAGTATTTAGATAGTGCCACTTAAATAATGCCATTGTGGGCAGAATATTAAGTGAGCAAAGCAATCATTGAGCACCTTAGCACACAATAAATCCAGTACATACTAAGCGACATCACTGTAGGTAATCATCAATATGGTAAGTTTTCATAATTTTTCAGTCACGCCTCTGTACCATGTTTTGCAGCGCCTGATGCGCCTGTGTCGTCCTCTTTGCCTAGCCGTACCATTATGGGCTGCCAGTACGGGTCTTGCGAGTGCTGAGAGCTGGAAAGTCAACTTACAAGATGCCGATATCAAAGCCTTTATTAATGAGGTGGCAACCATCACTGACCAAAACTTTGTCCTTGATCCGCGTATCAATGGCAATGTGACGGTAATTTCTAACAAAGCCTTGTCGCGTGACGAAATCTATCAGCTGTTTTTGAGTGTGATGCAAGTCAACGGTATTGCAGCGATTGACTCGGGAACGACCATTAAATTGGTGCCAGATAATGTCGCCAAACAATCTGGTGTGGCTGTTGATTTACGTGGTGACAGTGTTGGTGAGGCATTAGCTACTCGTGTTATTTATTTAACCAATACTCAAGCTGCAGAAGTGCTGGGTGTCATCCGTCCGCTTATGCCCCAATCAGCTCATGCCGCTGCCGTGCCTGGCGTCAATGCCTTGGTATTGTCCGATCGTGCAGATAGTCTTAATCAGCTGACCTCGCTTATCCGCGATTTAGATAGCAACGTCAATGACAGTTTGCAAGTGATACCACTACGTCACGTCGATGCTGAACGTATGATGGAATTGATTAGCGCTTTGGTTGCAAGCGCTGGTAGCGGGCAAGCACAAGGTAGTAATAACCAGCTTAAAGTCATCGCTGATACCTCTAGTGATAGATTGTTAGTGAAAGGCAGTCCGGAGATGATTGCTAAAGTCAAAGAGATGGTCAATCAATTGGACACCACGCCTACAAGGCGTTTGAGTGGTCTGCGCGTCTTTCGATTAAAATACGCCAGTGCAGGTCATATTGCAGATATGCTACGCGGATTGCTCGCCAATCAATCTATTAATAGCGCTGGAGCAACGTCCTCGTTAGAGTCGGCATCATTGAATGATTCCAGTAGCACTGGCGCTACTTTGACTAATGAGTCTAGCACTAACACAACGAACAACGCGTCGACCTCAGCGACCTCTGGTGCCAATTCGAGTAGTACTGGTACAGGTGTTGGCGGGCGACCTTTTAGTATTATCGCTGATGAAACCCAAAATGCCGTTATTGTCAATGCCGCACCTGAGCTGATGTTTGAGATTGAAGATGCGGTCAATCAGTTGGACAGTCGCCGCGCGCAAGTATTGATTCAAGCGGCTATTGTAGAAGTGTCAGGTGATGATGCGACCCAGCTTGGTGTGCAATGGGCGCTTGGCAATGCCAATAGCGGCTACGGAGTCGTAAACTTCAATAACGTAGGCGCGAGTGCTACAGCACTTGCTGCCGCGGCGTTGGGTGGCGGTGCCGCCAGTATCAGTGCAGCAGCAGGCTCGATAGCTGGTGCTTTGATTGGTATTGGTGATAGCAGCAAAGACAGTCAGGGAAACACCCAGTTTTATGGGGCTATCTTGCAAGCACTTGATTCTTCTACCAGTGCCAATCTGCTGTCTATGCCATCAATTTTGACATTGGACAACGAAAAAGCCAGTATTTTAGTGGGTCAAAACGTGCCTTTTGTGACAGGCTCCTTTACCACCAGTGGCAACGATTCTAGCAACCCCTTTCAAACCATCGATCGTCAGGATATTGGTATCAACCTAAATGTCATTCCTCATATTGGCGACAATGGCACCGTACGCTTGGAGGTCTCGCAAGAAGTCTCGTCGGTGGTGCCTGGCAGTACGGGTAACGCCAGTGGTTTGATCACCAATAAAAGCCTCATCAATACGACGATTCTGGCTGATGATCAGCAGACCATTGCTCTCGGTGGCTTGATGCGTGAAAACAGCACCACGCGCCAACAAAAAGTCCCTGGCTTGGGTAATGTACCAGTCATTGGTAGACTGTTCCGCTCTGACAATGACACGACGCAAAAAAGCAACTTAATCATATTTTTACAGCCAACCATTTTACGTGATGGCAGGGCAGTCGCCAGTGTCACCGAACGCAAATTTAACCAAATGCGCGTCCTACAATTGGTCATTGATAAAAACGGTACCATTAAACAGCTGCCATTGAGCGGTACGGAAGGTTGGAATGGCGATGTTAGCGCAGATTATGAATTGATGCCGCTCAATCCCCTTGTTC
Organism: Psychrobacter sp. TWP2-1-2; assembly: GCF_049896785.1. Classification (NCBI taxonomy): domain Bacteria; kingdom Pseudomonadati; phylum Pseudomonadota; class Gammaproteobacteria; order Moraxellales; family Moraxellaceae; genus Psychrobacter; species Psychrobacter sp. TWP2-1-2. Next base: position 15,983 of record NZ_JAFCVA010000003.1, read on the forward strand.
CTAAGCGCGATCAGACACCAAAGTCTCAGTCTCAAGGTTTTACCAAAGTAGACAGTCCTAATAATGGTATGACAACTTACCCTTTAAACCGTTAAGCACTCAAAAAAGCGCTTTATTAATGATAGCTTAATAAAGCGCTTGCCTCCTATTCTTATAGCATGTAGAGACACGGTGTAATAAATAAACTACGCCGTACATTAGCTTGCGTATTCATAACACAGATAAACATAGCAGTTTTTATATCGCAGTATACTAATGAGTAATTGAGTAGTAAGTATGAACACTTGCTGATAAATATTGCAGATGATGATATAAAGGTAGGGGTGGAAGCAATGACAAGTCATACAAATACTAAAAAGTGGTTTTTATTAGCAGTCGCTGCCACCGCCTTATTGGTGATTCCTCGGCGTAGCAGTCGACAAGCTGATACCAGAGCGTTAGATGAGCACAATGTATCAGATGAGCACAATGCAAAAGCCAATCATGATAATACTAATAGGGCGTGTTGAAGGTCTCTTTACTTATCAAAAGCTCTTTTGTTGATTGGCATTTTTTAACTGTCGAAATCATTTTAAATAAAGTTGCCATTCTAAAGTGTTCATTGATGTGGTTATTGCTACAAAATGACAAATAATGTCTATTGAATGACAAATCACGGAACGCCTCGCTGAAAACTATTAATTTTGGAGTCTATCAATGACCCCTATCGATTCACCTAAGATGATTAAACAGCCCTTATCTACTATTTATCCTCTCATTGACACGCATACTCATTTTGATGCCCCTATATTTGATGATGATAGAGAAATACTGACGCAGCAGGCTCACAATCAGGGGGTACGCCATCTGATATTAGTGGGTTATCTATATCAGCATTTTGAGCGGATGTATGAGACTGAGCGCCTGTTAAATACGCTGTCATTACCTACGACAGCCAATGTCGATAGACAAAAAGTGTCAGATTTTAGTAGCCATATTGCGGTCGGTTTGCATCCTTTTTATATTAAACAACATACTGACGATCATTTAACCGCTATGGCAAAAAGGATTGCTGATAAACGCCCATTAGCAATCGGCGAGATTGGTTTAGACACCTTTACTGAGGCGATGAAAGCGCCTGACATATTTGCCAAACAAGTACGATTTTTTAAGGCACAATTGGACATGGCGGTGACTCATCAGCTGCCAGTGATGCTGCATATTCGTAAAGCACATGCAGAAGCGTTGGCCATACTAAAAGCGCATGACTACGATGCGCACAAACTTGGCGGTATCGCGCATAGTTTTAGTGGTGGGACGCAAGAAGCCAAAGCATTTGTTAAGTTGGGATTTAAGCTTGGGGTTACCGGTCAAATCACTAATCCCAATGCTAAGAAACTGCGCCGCGCCATTCAAGCAGCGGTTGATAGCTATGGCATTGAATGTTTGGTGATAGAAACGGATTGCCCTGATATGACGCCTATCATGTGTCAAATATCTGACCCTGATTCATCAGTGCCAACTCAAAAATCAGACAGTGCACGAGCCGTACATAATAGAAATGTACCTGCCAACTTGCCATGGGTGTTGCTAAGCTTGAGTGAGTTGCTCAATGTACCACCCGCCAGTTTTGCTAAGCAATTGTGGCACAACAGTTGCAGTGCTTTGCAAACAAAATGGGATTATCCGCTGTCGTAGTGCCACATATTTTAGTCACTGACGGTTTATTGTATGGCTAGCCATTGATATGATAGTGAATGAGATAGCCGTGAATAAAGAAATTAACGTAATATAAGCGTCACCAAAATAATTTAAAAGAGCATTTAATCTGTTATGAGTGAAATAAAACCATTTGAGCAAATAATGACAGAGTCCATTGGCACCGAAGACGTTACAAAGACAGAAGAGCTGAGCGAAGACAATGTGCAATATGAGCGCCGTTTTCAAGGTACGCGCACTCTTTATGGTACGACAGCTGTCACTACTTTTGCCGATGCGCATGTATACGTTATTGGCGTCGGAGGCGTTGGTTCTTGGGCAGCTGAGGCTTTGGCAAGAACGGCAGTGGGCACTATTACGTTGATCGATTTGGACGTATTGGTTGCGTCCAATGTCAATCGGCAGTTGCCTGCACTAGACAGCACCTTTGGTGAGAGTAAAATTGCAGCGATGGCCACCCGTATTCGTGAAATTAATCCCAAAGTAACGCTAAACTTGATCGATGATTTTTTAACTGTAGAAAACGTCGCCACTTTATTGCCAAGTCGCGATGAAGCAAAAGCCGCTATCGCTCAAGGCAGACCTATGGTCATTTTGGACTGCGTAGATGATATGAATGCCAAGCTTGCCATCGCGCTACATTGTCGTTTTAATAAATTAAAACTGGTGTGTGCAGGCGGCGCAGGTGGCAAGATAGACCCTAGTCAGATTAGGGTGAGTGACTTGCGTGACAGTTACCAAGATCCTTTACTTGCCAAATTACGCAATAAGCTGCGCCACGAAAAAGGCATTAATAGTACACTAAAAGAAAAGTTCGGTATCAAGTGTGTCTACTCTACAGAGCCACCACGTGTAGATAAGAGTTGTCAGACAGGCGGTTTGCAGTGTGGTGGTTACGGCTCAGCAGTAGTGGTCACATCGGTGGTTGCGATGATTATGGTGAGTGAAGCATTACAGTTATTAATAAAACAGGCAGGCATCAAGCCGAGCGTCTGATCTTATTTAATGGAGTCTATCTTGTCTATATTGAACGCACCTAAACACAGCTACCCAGTAGCGGCAGATGAAGTAGAACGCATCAATAAGCTTAGGAAGTATCAGGTGCTCAACGACAATGATGAGCCTGCATTTAAGCGTCTAATTGATCTGGCAAAGCTATTTTTTGATGTACCAGTCGTGACCATCACTTTCATGGACGAAGAAACACAGTATCTAAAATCTGTCCAAGGACTGGGCGGTGTTTGCCGCACGACGCGTGAAGTAGCTATTTGCAATTATACCGTGCTCTCTAACGACGTCTTTGTAGTACCGGATTTAACCAAAGACAGTCGCTTTAGCCACAATCCCCTAGTGACAGAATCGCCATACCTACAGTTCTATGCTGGTGCGCCAATTATCTTGCATGAGGACAATAAAAGCTATCGTTTGGGCTCGCTGTGTGTGATGGATATGAAGCCCAATCATGACTTTGATGAGCAAAAAGCAAAGGTGTTGGCTCAATTTGCGATGATGGCGGCTGATGCCTTGCAGCTACAGGATAAGCAGCGTAATGCCAAACATGCCAATGAGATGAAATCAGACTTTTTGGCCAATATGAGTCATGAAATCCGTACCCCAATGAATGGCATTATTGGTATGGTGGAGATGCTTGGTGAGACCAAACTCAGCAGTGAGCAACAAGAATACGTGGACAATATCAAAGTTTCCAATGAGCATTTGATGGCCATCATTAACGGGATTTTAGATTTATCGAAAGTAGAATCTGGGAAAATGACCATTGATTCTATTCCTGTTAACTTATCTGCATTATGTAATGAGGTGGTCAGCCTCTTTGCTGTCAAAGCACGTCAGCGAGGGCTCATTTTAGACTACCATTATACTGAGTCGTTATCGCCCTATGTACAAGGCGATCCGGTACGCCTCAAACAAATTTTAGCAAACCTTGTTAATAATGCGATTAAATTCACTCGTGAGGGCGGGCGAGTCACTATTGATGTCAAACATGTACCCAATTGTCATTGTGATGGTTTTGACGATGGCAGCGCTGACCAATATCGGGCTCAAGGTATTTCGGCAAGTGATCTCAGCAAAATAACGGCTCAAGAAGCTATCAGTAATACCATCTATCATGAAGTCATGACCTTATGCATTGAAGTCACAGATACGGGTGTCGGCATCAAAGCTGAGTCATTGGATGCAATATTTGATGCTTATGACCAAGCAAATAAATTCACACACCGTCTTTATGGTGGCACAGGTCTAGGACTCTCGGTTTGTAAGTCTTTAGTTGATTTGATGGGCGGTTATATCGATGTGGATAGCGAAGTAGGTGTGGGCACTACGTTCAGTGTTTTATTACCGCTACCGACTATTGATGAAAGCCAGTATGAGATGTGGCAAGAGTCAAATGACTTTACGATGATTGAGCCGACCCATGAGCGAGCTGGTCATATATTGTTGGTTGAAGACGATACCGTCAATGCCATCATCGCTAAAAAAGCCCTGAATAATAGTGGTCATACGGTCACGCATGTCACTGATGGGCAGCAGGCTATTGAAATTTTTGCGCTCTCACCTGAGCGTTATGATGTCATTTTAATGGACCATCATATGCCTATTTTAGATGGCGTACAGGCCACTATTAAATTGCATGAACTCTATGATCCTCAATCATTACCACCTATTATTGCGTTGACCGCCAATGCAATGGACGGTGAGCGCGAAAAGTATTTAAAAGTTGGGATGCAAGATTACTGTACCAAGCCTTTTAAACAAGAGCAGTTAAATGCGTTGGTACAATATTGGCTGATACAGAAACACTCATCAGCAGAGTAGTGTTTTGGTAGATATTTATAGAAGGTTATACGTCATCGCTGTCATCAATAGCGACAGTTCATCCACTATAAAAAACCACAGCGTTAACCTTGCTTGACATACTCCATATGAATTTTTACTCGGTTGCTTTGGAATACTTTTCAATCAAATTAACTACAGAGACAATATTAAAAAAATATTTATAAATAAAAAAAGCTGAACCGCTTTATCAGTGGTTCAGCTTTTTTGTGGAATAACAGCTAGAGGCTAACTGTTAAGTTCTATTATATCGAGCGCTATGACTTTTACATACTATTGGCTAACGCGAGTTTGATAGTCACCTGTGCGAGTATCAACACGCACGACTTCGTCTTGTTGTACAAACAATGGCACACGGACGACAGCACCTGTCTCTAACTTGGCAGGCTTGCCGCCACCACCTGAAGTATCACCACGCACACCAGGATCTGTTTCAGTGATTTGCAACTCAACAAAGTTAGGCGGTGTTACTGAAAGAGGAGTACCGTTGAATAAAGTGATGGTACATAGTGCATTGCTGTTTTCTTTTAGCCACTTTATTGAATCGCCCATCGCTGTTTTGTCCGCTTGAATCTGCTCAAAACTTTCAGGGTGCATGAAATGCCAAAACTCACCATCGTTATATAGATAGTTCATTTCAGTGTCCATGACATCAGCAGCTTCTAAGCTATCGCCTGACTTAAAGGTTTGTTCCAATACTTTACCACTACGAAGGTTGCGCAATTTAACACGGTTAAAGGCTTGACCTTTACCTGGTTTGACAAACTCGTTTTCAAGAATGGCACAAGGGTTGCCATCGAGCATGACTTTTAGACCAGCTTTAAATTCATTAGTAGAAAAACTTGCCACAAGAAACTCCTAGGGGTTATAAATAGGGTGGTAGATAAGGGAATGAATAGCTTGCTGCGTTAAAATCGCTTATTACGCTAAGTGTTTAAAGGATAGGTCGTATGCTTTGATAGGCTACGCACTAAGCGCGTATAATAGCGACTTTTGGGCACAGGTATTAGGTTGTCATGATAAACCATTTAATCACACAAAAAAACTGGCAAACGCAATTATCCGAGGCCATTACCTCTATCGATGAGCTGTTAAGCATCCTAAGGCTAGAATCATTGCGGGCAGAGGTTTATGTGCCTAAGCATTTTGAGCTGCGCGTACCACGTGGATTTGTGGCAAAAATGAGTATTGGCGATAGCAATGACCCTTTACTGAGACAAGTATTGCCTGATCAGCGCGAGCAAATCAAGGTAACGGGCTATGTGGCGGATCCTTTGAGCGAGAATACGCAAAACCCAGTCAAGGGTATGCTGCATAAGTACCAATCCAGAGTATTATTGACCGTGACAGGTGCTTGTGCCATTCATTGTCGTTACTGTTTCCGTCAGCATTTTGACTATAGTGCCAATATGCCGACGGCTGATGCCAAAGAAAATATCATTGATTACATTACCGCACACCCTGAGATTAATGAGGTGATTTTGAGTGGCGGTGATCCACTGAATGTGACAAATAGACGCCTGTTTGCTTGGCTAGATACTTTAGAGTCACTTCCGCAATTGACCACTATTCGCTTACATACGCGCTTGCCGCTGGTCATACCAGCGCGTTTGGATGATGCATTATTGACCAGACTGTCTCAAAGTCGCTGTCATATTGTGATGGTCATCCACTGTAATCATGCCAATGAAATCGATGCCTTAACAGCAGAGCATATACAACGTGCTCGAGCGGCTGGCATAACGTTATTGAATCAAGCGGTGCTATTAAAAGGCATCAATGATAGCGTTGCTGTTCAAACACAATTAAGTCAGCGTTTGTTTGCCTGTGGGGTACTGCCTTATTATTTGCATGTATTAGACAAAGTGGCTGGAGCCGCACATTTCGATAATGATGAGCGCTTCGCAATTGAGCTGTATTGGTCATTGTTGGCAGCACTCCCTGGTTACTTGGTACCCAAGCTGGTCAGAGAGCTACCAAATAAACCTTTCAAAGTACCGATTGATATTTACAATGATCGTTAATATAGGCACTATGGTATATTGAAAAATTAGTGAACAAAGCGTGGTTTTTAGAAGATGGGCGTGCGGTTAGATGATGCTATAGAACTTAATTGTTACTAAAAATGGGTGCTGTCGATTTTGATGGTTGCTGCTGATTTGTATCTTTTATCTTGTGTTGTTGCATACGGCATGGTTGAATATTTGCCTCCTGCCAAGTTACTCAAGGTTACTAGGAATACTGATGATAACTTTATCGACGTTTCAAGAGCACCTATCTTCTACAGAGGCATTGCCCCTAGTTTCTAAGCGATCCGCTAATGGCCAAGAAGGTTATTTGCTAAAATTGTTGGCAGCGTTACCTTCGCAAACGCAAGCACAGCAAGCTGAACAATTGGCAAAAATACTTACGGTACTACGCGTAGCTAATATAGATGAGTCGCAACGTCTTACCCTTATGGCGACAGTGATAGACGCCTCAGATCAGTTAATTGCCACTTTGCGACAGTCTTATATTTATGAGACAGGCGTGCTTAGCGACATTCAAATGGGTTATGTGGCTCAAATAAAGTCGCTATATTATTCAATGATTATGGTCTATGACAGAGTGATACGTCATAAAACCTCATTGCTCAATAATCAGCGAAAATACGCTGCAAGTAATGGCTGGCAGCGCTATTTTAATGGTGATAAGTCTTCATCAACGACACTCGCCATTGCTATTTACCAGACGCTGCTGATGTACCAGAAGCTATTGGGCGAAGAAGCACTGTGCTATCAAAAACCCTCATCTTACTTATGGCACAAAATCAATCAGCTGTATTACCTTGCTTATCAGTATCATGCGGCTGAGATTAATATGAGTGTTACGGCAGGCACCCAGCGTGCCAAGACGGTTCATCAGCTGTATTGCCAAATTTGTTTATACAGTCTATTAAATGTACGTGCCATGCGTCGTCCCAATATTCTGCTCGTCCAACGTTTGTTACCTGAATGGGCTAAGCATATCGTTGCGACGATTGAGCCAACCACTGAGACACGCGTGTTCGTTGATTTACAAAGTGACAATCCGCCAACTTACCTGACGGCCAGCTCTACAATCAACCCATACGACGATCGCTATCACTGTTTATTCATAGAAATTGCCCCGCTGGTTGAGTATCTTAAACGACGCAAACAGGCTTTAGTTACGGAAGGGGGTGACGGCGTTGAGAGTCACTTGCTTAATAAAATAGCGATGACGCTCAATTACCGCTATTTACAGCCGCCGCTCACCCTAGCGACTAAACATAGTGCGAAAGAAGACGCTGTTTTGATTACAGGTTTTAATAATATTCATTACCGGGTGAGCCATTCGCATAGCTTTACCAGTTTAATCGCTATAAAAGAGTTACCAGATGAGCAGCGTCCTCGTTATGATACCGTGAATAAAAAACAAGACAGCAGCCACGTATTAGCCAGTGAAACCTTTGATCGTAATGATGATTTGTCATTATTTCGTACCCTACGATTATCACAAACAGTAGATATTTTAAATAAAGACCGCTTTCATAAAGATGTCTTTCATAAAAACCGTGTTCATAAAGACAGTCTTAATATAGTGGCTGATGAGAATGCATCTGCGACGACTGCACCGCCAGCATTACATATGATGAGCCTTTTTTTAGTCTGTAGATCTGATACAATCACGCCGCCTGATTGGTCAATGGGCGTGGCGCGCTGGCTTGATTTTGATAGCAAAAACCCAGAGATTGAGTGGCAAGTACTCGGACATCAGCTAGTGGCTTGTGGCGTGCGTTTAGAAGGTAGAGAAACGCGTAGTCGCCATTTTGTGCCAGCATTTATCCTTGGTAGAGATGAGCGACTACAAACCACTGGTACTTTGATTGTACCGACTTCTTACTTTCAGACCAATGATAGAGTCATTATGCGTATTAATAGCAAACAAACCCCTTTACGTTTGGGACAGAGGTTGCTGATTACGGATGAGTTCAGCCAGTATGAGGTGGTGCAGCTGTAGTTTGTTTGAGCGTCTATGGGAAAGTTGTCAAATAGTAATGTCAATAAATGCTGGTTTAAAGGTTACTTCATTGAATTTTTTTATTCGATAATAGCAGTGAATAAATGTACTGAATAATGATGATAAGTTAGTCTGCAATCAGTCAAGTTATTGTCTATAATGATTGATACAGTTATGTTCGTTTATACGATGTTTTTGCTTCGCCAAGATGTCGCCTTGATTCGAAAAACGATGCCAATCTACTAAAAACCGCCAAGCCTATCCCTGATAGTATTTTCCTTGCTAGGTTAATGCTTGGAAAAGGTGTAGGGTATCAAACATAAAAATAAGATCACAAGATCCAAAAGGCTTCTTATGCGTACTCAGTCCATCTTAAACCTCTTAGTCATTGATGACGATCAGCTCTACGCTGAGCGTCTTGTGCACTTACTAGGTTGCTATTATGACACCATCAATTTAGGGTTTTTGGACGATAAAGAGGAGCTGTTAAAGTCACTTCGACAACCGTGGGATGTCTTGGTGTTTGGCAATGCTTATGATATGAGTTTCACCGATGTGGTGGGCGTCGTTCAAGAGCAAAGTATTGATTTGCCTATGATCTGCCTATTCAATGAAGAGATGGTAGCGTCCACCAATAATGATGAGGGGTTACCTGATATTATTAGCGGCACGATGGTCAAATCGCTCAAAGTAGACCAAGAAATGGCAGTAGTGATGTCTATCTGTCTACAGCATGATAATTTACGCAGTCGTCGTGAGCTTAGAACGTTGCGCCATGTTCTCTCTGAAGCAGAGCAACGCGCCAACGTATTGATTAAAAACTCTAAAAGTGCGGTCGCCTATATTGATCAGGGTATCCATATTTTTGCCAATGACCCTTATCTTCAGCTTTTTGGTTTTGAGTCAATGAATGATGCCATAGGCGTGCCTGTTGTTGACCTGATTGCAGGCGGTGATAACGTTAAGGGTTTCAAACAGTTCTTACGTCAATTTGATAAAGGTAGCCGCCAAGAAGTCGAGTTCAATTTTGAAAGTAAGCGGATGGATGGCAGTACTTTTGAGGCAAAGCTACAATTGGCAGCAGCGACCTTAGATGGCGAGCCAGTGACGCAGGTTATTATCCAACAAAACCATAATAACAGTGCGGAAGTCGCCAAGCGTTTGGCGGCCGCTGAATGCAAAGACAGTCTGACAGGAATCAACAACCGCCGCGGCTTTGAAGAACAAATGGCAATCGTGTACCAGCAAGCTCGTCAAGGTGTACTGACGGCTGGGCTTTTGTATATTCAGCTCGATAATGTCGGTAAAATAAGAAGCAGTCTAGGTTTGCAAGGGGTAGATGCGACCGTCAAGCAAGTCGCCTATGCGTTAGATGAGCTGATATCAGACGGGCATGTGAGTCGTTTTAGTGATACCGCCTTTACTATACTGGTGGAGGATAAGAGCACCACAGAGCTTGAAACACTGGCTAAGCATATTGGTTCACGTATCAGTGATATGCTCATTGAAGTAGATAAGCGTACGACCAGTACGACTGTCAGTATTGGTATTGTCAAAATCGAAACCAATACAGCAGAGCCAAGTATCGTGCTCGAACGTGCGATGGATGCCATCAATCAGATTATGATAGAGACCTCTAATCATGGCGGCACCTATCATTTATATGATCCAAGCGAGCATGCCAATAGTGATGATCATGCGCTTGCCGAATCTTTAGTTGACGCCATTGCCAATAGCCGTTTTGAGTTATCTTTCCAGCCAATATATGATATTAACAATGACCGAAGCGACTTTTTTGAAGTATATCTGCGGTTGCCATTGGCGGATGCGGACAATACGATATTGACGCCTGATCAATTTATGGCAGTCGCCAAGACACATAGATTGCTCGAAAAAATAGATCGTTGGGTGCTCATCAATGCCTGTAAAAAGGTCAATGAGGTACGTAAAACGCATCCTGAAGCCAGATTGCTAGTGCAATTGACCAGTGCCTCATTGATAGACAAAAAACTGCCTAGTGTTGCCAGTCAGCTTATAAAAGCGGTGGGCGGTGCAGCTGGTGTACTTACCTTGCAGTTCAACGAAAAAGACGTCTCAGACCATCTCACAGTGGCAAAAACACAATTTGCCGCCCTTAGCCAAGTCAGCTGTCAGATGGGCATCAATAATTTCGGTTCTTCTGCCAAATCCATAGAGATTGTCAGTTTTGTGCAGCCAGATATGGTGCGTTTAGCACGCAGCTATGTGGATGGCATTGATTCAGCAGACAATTTAGAAACTGTCAAATCACTTATTATGCGTACTAATGAAGTCAATGTGGACGTATTGATGCCTTATATTGAAGATGCGGCGACCATGTCCGTTGCTTGGAGCGTGGGCGCGCGCTATTTACAAGGCTATTATTTAGAAGAACCCAGCAGTACGATAAAGGTTGCGACCTAAAGACATTTAGAGTGCGTTTGATATGCAACTATCAACAGTGCCTATTTATGGAATACTCTACACGGCTTAATAGCTCATAAATTCTTTATCGTCATACATTACAAAAGTTTTACTCAAACTGTCCTATAAGCGTTGTTTATTGGCTCGATATGCCCCAATAAATAACGTTATGTTTTTACAAGCAGCTGTTTAGATGTGAAGAGGGTTCCACTTTGCATGTGTTTGACCCTACCTTATTATCTATATTGTTCACCTATAGCTGACATTCCTTAACCAAAGATTGCCGAAAATGCCCATCATTAATAAATATCAAATAAGCAGTATATTTGCTGCTGTTTTATTGCTCAGCGCTTGCGGAGAAAGTACGCCACCGGATCATCGTGCTGCTGTGACATTGCCGCTCTATACGGAAGGTGATGCTGATAACGGCGCGATCATTTATCAAGACGCTTGTGGTCAATGTCATCAGCTGAATGCGGGGCTCAACAAAAAAGGTCCGCAGCTGATGAATATATACGGTGCGCCCGCCGCTGAGCTGGAAGATTACACCTATAGTGACGGGCTAAAAACATCAGGTTGGGTATGGGATGCGCAAACGCTCGACCCTTATATTGCGGATGCAGAAAAAGCCATGCTAGACTCAAAAATGCTATCAAACCCGATGCCCGATGCGCAAGAACGCGCAGATGTCATCGCTTATCTGTCAACGCTTCGTGCCGCCGCGCCGATAACTGAAGATGACTCAAAGCAATAGACAATCTATGGCGTGTCCTCAAGCTAAACGAAAGCGACTAAATGGGCTAAAGATGGTTGAATTTTGCCAAACCACGTCAAACAATTGGTTAATATCTCGATATTATCAGCGCTATTTTCCTTGTTTGGCCGCCATTTATCTCATTTTTGTCACCATTTTCAAAATAAGAACACGCCCTAGACACACTAATCCCATAAGAAATGAGCCAATAATTGACTATGACCCACGCAGCTATCGATAGAGCCATTACAACACCACATCAATCAGCAGCAGAGGTGATTCATAATTCGACCTTTAGCGCTGCCGATTATCATCACAATCAGCAAAAAATTGCCCAACTTATGGCGCAGTTAAATCATATTGTGTTAGATAAGCCGCAAGTGGTTAAGCTTGCGCTGAGTGGTATTTTGGCAGGTGGACATTTGTTACTGCAAGATCTGCCGGGTATGGGCAAGACGACATTGGCGCAAGGCTTGGCGCAATTATTAGGCTTGAGCTTTAGTCGTGTACAGTTCACCAATGATATGCTGCCAGCAGATATTTTAGGGATGAGCATTTATGATCAAAAGGAACAGCAATTTGAGTTTCGAGCAGGTCCTATTTTTACTCAGCTGCTACTCGCTGATGAGATTAATCGCTCTAGTCCTAAGACGCAAAGTGCGTTACTAGAAGCGATGGAAGAACGGCAAGTTACCCAAGATGGGCAAACCTATCCTTTGCCGCAGCCGTTTTTTGTCATTGCAACCCAAAATCCTTTGCAGCAAGCAGGTGTCTATCCGCTTCCTGAATCGCAGTTAGATAGATTCTTATTATGCTTGTCGCTTGGTTATCCGTCGCCTACCGCAGAGCGTGAGCTATTAAAAGGTCAGGATCGCCGCGAGCTACTAAAAAAATTAGATGCGCTGCTTGATACCGAGGCGGTCTTATTAGCACAGCAAGGTGTTAAACACGTTTATGTCGCGGATGTGGTCTTGGATTATCTGCAGCGATTGGTCGCAAAGACACGAGCAAGCTCCGAGTATCATGGCTTATCACCGCGTGGAGTATTGTCGCTACAGCGAGCCGCGCAGGCTTATGCGTATGTATCGGGGCATATGGAAGTGACACCTGAGGATATCCAAGCGGTGTTTGCCGCGGTCACAGATCATCGTCTCGGTCAGCGTTTTGTCCCAGCGCATGTGACTGGTGGGCAGGCGACACAGACCATCGCACAACGTATATTGGCAGAAGTGGCTGTTATCAATTAAATGGTGGTTATTTAAATAGTTGTTATTACAATCACTGTTATCTGAGTATTTATTTTTCAGCTGCTTGTTGTTTCATAGCGTATTTGTTTTTAAAGCTATCACCAATTATGAATGAGAGTATCAATTTTATGGTAAGGATAGGGTAGTCATGAGCTTTTTGCCAAAAGCCTTAACCGTACCAGCCACTTCAGCATTAAGCCGTTGGTTTGCCTCGCGTGCGCCCAAAAGTGATAGTGCCACCCTCAATTTGCGTAACGTCTATATCTTTTTTAGCCGTGAAGGGACTCTATATGCGGTGTTATTAATCATCACCTTTATCGCTGGTATTAACTATGGCAATAACTTGGTGTTAGGTTTATGTTTTTATTTGGTCAGCGTCTGGCTGATCAGCTTTCATGTAACCTTTGCCCATATCTCAGGTCTTAAAGTACAGTTAATAGAAGTAACCATGGCAGAAGCGGGCGCGCCTGTTTGGGTGACTTTACAGTTGCGCAGTGAGAGCCGTCAACCGAGACGACAGTTGTTATTTAGCTTCGAGCAGGCTAATAGCAAGCTTAATAGTAAGACAGATAAAAAAGCCCATAAAAAAATCAAACATAGCGCTGATAATAAACAGTCGATACTGGTGACACGACTGCAAGGCGAGAAAATTATTCGCTTGCCAATACCGACGCAGAATCGTGGGCAGTTTGAATTACCGCGCTTAAAAATAAAAACGGTTTATCCTTTGGGCATTATGCGGGCGTGGTCCTATGTTTATTTTGCCCGTACTGCTTGGGTGTATCCAAAACCTGAAGTATTTGATTGGCAATCGCAATATGCCGTTGCCAGTCAGGAGGATTTGCCAACAGGTGGGCAATATCGGCAAGGTCAAGATGATTTTGAGCGGCTAGATAACTACGTTGAAGGCGAGTCGCTGGCACGGGTGTCGTGGGGACATGTAGCACGTGGTCAAGGCATGCTGACTAAGCACTTTGCTGATCCAGTCGGTCATGAGCAAACGTTGGATTATGCTGATATGCCAGCAGCACATCATGAGCAAAAACTGGCACAATTGGCGTATGGGGCGATGAAATTAGGTGAGCTGGGCGTGACATTTCATATGCGCTTACCCAATGATACCCAGTCTACTGCACCAATGGGTGAAGGCGACAGTTTTGCACAAGCGTGCTTGCTAAAATTGGCGAAAACGCCATGAACAACTCTGAACGATTCCCTACAAATGACGCTGAAAACACATTTATAGGTTTTCCTGAAACAAGTCCCACAAGCTTTGAGCAGTTGGCACTGGGTCAAAACGTCACTGATCGTGTTCTACAGGATAGCGCTGCAAAATGGACTCGTAAGCTATTCGCATTGCCTGCTTATTATTGGGTACTAATTGCTCAAATTACCGTTATTTTACCTCATGCGGCGCATCTGCCGTTTTGGTTGATAGGTTTTGCGGTGGTCAGCATCGCCGCACAGCTACCGTCTATAAAAGCTAAGTTTAAAAAAACAGCGCATTTAAAACGTGTCTATCAAGGCATGCAAATGCTCGGCTTTTTATTGGGGCTGGCAGGTCTATGGCTGACTTACAATACAGCGTTTGGACTGGATATGGGCGTGGCGTTTTTAGTGCTATGTCTCATTAGCAAATTGTGGGAGATGTATAAACGGCGTGATGCTTATGTGGTCCTAAATTTATCACTATTTGTCCTTGCCGCGCTGTTTTTGATGGATCAAGGTCTTGTTACGACTTTAGAAGTGATTGTTGGTGCAGTTGTCATTTTATTGGCATTTATTGCGCTTAATGATGACGGCAACACTCGCGGTGATGGTCGCTTGCGTACTTTGGGTGTGCTGGGTATCGGGGCATTACCGTTATTAGTCGTGCTATTTTTGTTCTTCCCGCGCTTGCCACCACTATGGTCAGTACAGCTATCAGGTCAGCAAGCAACCACTGGCGTGTCCGACAGTATGTCACCCGGTGATTTTGCCAATTTAGGACAATCGACTGAGCTGGCGTTTCGGGTAGAGTTTGCAGATAATCGCCCGCCGCAACAGCAGTTATATTGGCGTGGTTTGGTGTTTAGCGACTTTGACGGTATTACATGGCGTCCTAGCCCTCAGCAACGACAATGGCGACCTGCACCGCAAATGCCATCTTGGATTGAGAATGCCTTTGCAACTGTCCCTGATGAAGTAAAGGTTGCGCCTACCAGCTATGAAATTATCCTAGAGCCGACGCAGCAAAACTGGCTATTTGGACTTGATTATCCTTTTGCCCAGCGCCAAGATGTCAGTATTACTTCAAACTTTACCTTATTAAAAGATCAGCCCGTCACTCAGCAGTTACGTTATGACGTATTGCAATTTGCACCGATGCGTATCGATCCGATTCTCTCTGATGAGTTACGACGTCTAAATCTTACCTTGCCAGCCGACGGAAATCCGCAAGCAAGAGCACTGGCACAGCAGTTATTTGCGCAATCAGACTCAGACCCAGTGCGCTATATGGCGGCTATTGAACGCTGGATTAATCAAACAGAATTTCGTTATACGTTATCACCGCCACGGCTGAGTAATAACCGTATTGACGAGTTTTTATTTGAGACCAAAGCTGGGTTTTGTGAGCATTATTCCTCCAGTTTTACCTTTATGCTGCGCGCCGCTGGCATACCCGCGCGCGTCGTCGCCGGCTATCAAGGTGGTGAGCTGAGCCGCGGTGGTAATGTATGGGAGGTGCGGCAAAAGGATGCGCATGCTTGGACGGAAGTGTGGCTTGAGGGTCAAGGCTGGGTACGTGCCGATCCGACTGCTTTTGTTGCGCCTGAGCGTGTCGAGCAAGGGATGGATGCGCTGACGCAGGCACAAGGAGCGGCAATGTTCGGCGATGGCGCTAGCGCACAAATCAGCTATCAGCAGTATCAAATGCTACAAACCTTACGCCGTCTGTCCGACCAAGCCAGCTACTATTGGCAAAAAGACGTCGTCGGTTACGATCAGGACAAACAAGCAGACTCGCTACTCAAATGGTTTAATATCCGCTCAGTGATGCAGCAAATTATTTGGTTGGCAGTGAGTGCTATTACCGTCATGGCTATTTTGGTCTTTATCATCTGGCAACGTCGCCGTAAGCGTTGGCATCCAGCAGACCAGCCGCTTGCACAGTTATCAAAACGTATTGGCAAAGCGGATAAATCACTTGCTCGTGATGAAAGTGAAGGTCAGTTGGCTTGGCTTGAGCGTGTGGCAATAGCGGTTAATGACCGAGAAAATGATTCAAAGGCTGATATTAACGCTGATATCAATGCTAAAAGCAATAATAAGAGCAGTAAAGCTAGTAAGCTAACAGATAGCGGTGATTCAGACATTGCCCAAGCAAAAATCATGCAGATGAGGCAGGACTATCGTCAACTGCGTTATGGACGTCTAAGCACGCTTGGAACCAATCATAGCGAATACCAAACTATCCTGAAACAGCTTAAGAAAGATGCACGTGAATTGTTCTAATGGCTGCTCTGTGAAAGCGTTGCTTAACACATGATAAAAAGTTAAGGATAATAAAGGAGACGGTTCTATGGCGATATATGTGGATTTTATGCAGATAGAATTTAAAGGCTATAAGTGGTGCCACATGCTGGCAGATACCCTGCAAGAGCTGCATGATTTTGCCGCACTAATTGAAGTGGATAAGCGCTTATTCCATCGAAACGCCAGCTATCCGCACTATGACTTCACGGTACAAATGCGAGAAATAGCGATTGAATATGGGGCTATTCCTGCTGGTCGAAAAAAGATTATCGAATGTGCAAAGAAGTTAAAAATAGAGCTACACGATCTAAACAGCGCTATATGAGCAAGTAGCACAGTCTGAAGATTGCTAATACGTTAATTTTTTAAAGGCAAATAAAAGGTGGGAGTGCTTTTGCATTCCACCTTTTTTTTGTTCAGGTTTTCATTTATAGCTTATTTTGCAACTGCTGCTTTACTAACGCTATCAAGGGCTTTTGCGATATTCGCCAATTGGGTATCACAACCCTTTATATTATGGCGGTCTTTGAGATATTCAGGATTATTGTACGACAACCAAACTTTTTTATCAGCATCTTCACTGATGAGAATTTTTTGCGGCAAATCGATAGCGACGCTTTGCTCGCAATTCATCAATGGCGTACCCGCTTTTGGATTACCAAACATAATCACTTGCGTCGGTCTTAATGTTAAATCGACACCTTGGGCATTCTTCTGATGATCGACGCGTGCAAATACTTTCATACCTTTGCTTTCAATAACTGCCGCCAGTTTATCAGCAGTATCTTGCACGGAATGATTGCTTTGCATCGTAACCAAGCCTTTTTCGGCATCGATAGCAGTCATCGTTGCTGGCGTTGATGGTGCTTTGTCCGGCGCGTTTAAAATATTTTCAACACTGGCGCAGGAAGATACGGCCAATGCTAGGGCAGCGATAGAGATAATTTTAAGCATAAAAAGTCCTTTTATTGTCATTGTTTATTCAGCACATGATGGCTGGCAAGATCGAATATTTAGTGTGAGCCATGATATTCCTTGTGCTTAGTAGCATTGTGCGTAATAAACCGCGCATAGTAAAGCCTCGCATTGCAACACACCTTAAAAAATGCCTAAGCCAAAACGCATAGCTAAACCAAATGCTCTGCTAGATAATCAACGAGCAGTCTAATCTTTGGCGATAAATGATGGTTGTGCGGATATATGGCCCAGATACTTTCTTCAGGCTCTCGATAGTTATTCAATAAGCTGACCAGCTCACCTGATGCTAAGTATTTTTGCACATAATAATCAGGTAGCTGGACGATACCCAGACCTTTTAACGCCGCATCGACTAGACTGTGACCGCTGTTATATTGGACACTGCCAGACACGCGCAGGTTTTTTTCTTTATCAGCATTTTTTCCAGAATCTATTTTTCCATCTTCTATAAAGTGCCAATAGTCACGCGTGCCAAGTAAGCAGTTATGCTGACTCAGATCGCTCAAAGAATGTGGTATGCCGTATTTTTCGAGATAAGCAGGCGCGGCACAGACGAAATTGGTACGACGGCTGAGTTTTTTTGCCATCATCGTCGAATCACTTAATTTTCCGATACGAATCGCCAAATCATAACCGCCATCAATGAGGTCGATTTTTTGATTGCTCAAAAACGCCGTCACTTCGATATCGCGATATTGCACCATGAAATCATTGACCAGTGGCAATAATTGCTGCTCGCCATAAGTCACAGGAGCGGTCAGTTTAATCCTACCTTGCGGCTTTGATTGTAAGTTGCTAACCGCCTGTTCAGCAGCATCCAAGCCATCGAGCACACCGCGGCAGTGCTGATAAAACACGCGACCTTCTTCAGTCAGCGATACCTGACGCGTCGTGCGATACAGCAGTTTAATATTCAGTCGTTTCTCTAAAGCGCTTATCTGCCGACTGACTTGCGCGGTAGAAATACCCAGTTCTTTTGCCGCGCGCGTAAAGCTTTCGTGCTCTGCTACATAAACAAATTCGCTAATACCATCCCAGCGCATGATTATTACCACTGTGTAAAAGATATTTGCAAATATAGCACATTGTTATCGCTATAGAAAAAACTATAATAGTCAGTATAAAGCTTTACAGACTGCTACAACTGCCGCTTGCCTCCATTCAACAAGCAAGATAAGCTGAATAGAGGTCTGCGCTTAATAACCCATAAAATGAATTAAAAAGAGAGATAACGATGTCAGATAAATTTATTAAATCAAAAGCCGCCATTGCTTGGGGTCCAAAGGAGCCACTATCTATCGAAGAAGTGGATGTGATGCTGCCCCGTAAAGGCGAAGTATTGGTAAAAATCGTGGCAAGCGGTGTCTGTCATACTGACGCTTTTACTTTATCTGGTGAAGACCCAGAAGGGGTATTCCCAGCGATTTTGGGTCATGAAGGTGGCGGTATCGTTGAGCAAATCGGCGAAGGCGTCACCAGTGTGCAAGTCGGCGATCATGTCATTCCTTTATACACAGCAGAATGTGGCGTCTGTAAAATGTGTACCTCAGGCAAAACCAACTTGTGCTCAGCGGTACGCGAGACCCAAGGTAAAGGCTTAATGCCAGACGGCACTACGCGCTTTTATAAAGATGGTGAGCCAATTTATCATTATATGGGCTGCTCAACCTTCTCTGAATATACCGTGTTGCCTGAGATTTCTTTGGCGAAAGTAAATAAAGAAGCCCCACTAGAAGAAGTCTGCTTATTGGGTTGCGGTGTCACCACGGGTATGGGTGCAGTGATGAATACTGCAAAAGTTGAAGAGGGTGCAACCGTTGCTATCTTTGGTCTCGGCGGTATTGGTCTATCAGCGGTCATCGGTGCGGCAATGGCAAAAGCCAGTCGTATCATTGCTATTGATATCAATGAGAGCAAATTTGAGCTGGCTAAAAAGCTTGGCGCAACCGACTGCATCAATCCAAAAGATTATGACAAGCCAATTCAAGAAGTCATCGTTGAATTGACCGATGGCGGCGTCGATTATTCATTTGAGTGTATCGGTAACGTCGATGTCATGCGTTCAGCGCTTGAGTGCTGCCATAAAGGCTGGGGCGAGTCGGTCATCATCGGTGTTGCTGGTGCTGGACAAGAAATCTCTACGCGCCCATTCCAGTTAGTGACTGGTCGTGTCTGGCGCGGTTCAGCATTTGGCGGCGTAAAAGGTCGCAGTGAATTACCAGGTTATGTTGAGCGTTATTTGGCTGGTGAGATTCCACTACAAGATTTCATTACCCATACCATGCCATTAGAGGATATCAACGAAGCGTTTGATTTGATGCATAAAGGCGAGAGTATCCGTACGGTTATTCATTTTTAAAAATCATTATTAATAATAGTGATTATAGATTTAGCCTTATAAAATAGCAGTATGCTAAACCAAAAATGCCGTCCTTATATAGGGCGGCATTTTTTTGGCATTGGCAATTATCTTTTAGTGGAAAAAATTATCTGTTCGGCAAGCGTGGTTAGATCTGCTGCTACAAAGTCTGGCGCTGGAACGTTTGGCGCTGATAATAAAGCGTTGTGCGGTCGCGTGAGAAAAGCCCCTTGGCAGCCAGCCGCTTGCGCGCCTATCGTATCCCAAAGGTGACAGGCAACTAAACACAACTCTGAAGTTTCAACAGACAGCTCCTTAGCGACCATTTGGTAGGTTTTAGGCGCAGGCTTGAATTTACCGACACTTTCAACACTAAAATGCTGTTCAAAGAAATGGCTGATGCCGGCTTTTTCAAGCGGGGTCGGGGAAGCGCTATTTGCTGAGTTGGTCAACGTCACCAGTCGAAACCCTGCCTCACGCAGCTTGGTTAATGCAGGAACTACATCAGGGTGAGCAGGCATTTTGCTCATACGCTCTTTTAATTCGTCGACATCACTATCTATCAGCCTAACGTTATGAATATCAGCGGTCATCTGTAAGGCACTGACGCCAAGCTCGCCAAAAGGCGTATAAAGTCCTGATAACGTCATGGTTTGTGAATATAGCACCAATTGCGCAAACCATTCTCTTAGTAGTATTTTATTGCCAAATAGGCGAGCAAATAATGGCTCAAGAGAGGTAATGTCGAGTAGCGTCTCATTGACATCAAACACGATAATAGGGAGAGACTTATCAGAGAACATAATAGATCCTTTTTTGAACAGCTAAAGAAACCTTGCCAAAAAACCTCGTCAGGAAAACTAGTCTGGCATGTTAGCCAACTGCTGCAAGATATTTTTGAAATTTTCTACGCCTTGTGCACCACTAACCAGATGACGCTTATTAAAAATTACCGCTGGTACGCTTTGAATGCCTTGTTGTTGCCAATGTTGCTCTTCTGCGCGCACCTCTTTAGCGAACCTCTGGTCTGCTAATACGGCTAGCGCCTCATCACGATCTAGTCCAATCTCTGCTGCGATATCAGCAAGCACGGCATTGTCAGAAATATTGCGACCATTGGTAAAATGAGCGATGAATAACGCCTGCTTTAAGTCATGCATGCGACCTTGCTGATCTGCCCAGTGCAGCAATTGATGCAAGTTGAACGTATTGTGCATACGCGTGTCATCGTTAAAGTTAAACGTAAAGCCAACCTCATTACCCGCTTCCATTAATCGAGCACGGCTAGCATCAGATTCTTGCTTACTCGAACCATATTTCTCCATAATATGTTCACGCATATTTTGTCCTGCGCTTGGCATATTTGGATTAAGCTCAAACGGATGCCAGTGAATCTCGTGTTCGGTGTTGGTTTGCTTGAGAGCTTCTGTCAGCTGGCGGTAACCAATGACGCACCAAGGACAAACAACGTCTGAGACGATATCTATGCGTAGTGGCTGCTCTGAGGATAACTGCTTTGAATGTTCCATATCTATCTGCCTAATTCAGTATTCATTTTTTATATAAGCTGTCTGTGGTCGACCGCCTTATAAATCAATGTTCATTATCAATGCTAATTAACTAATGCTAATTAACTAATGCTAAGAGAATGAGGGAACAATTACAATATTGTCTAAGTTACTGTTTAATGAGTGTCCGTCTAATAAGTATCTGCTTAAATAACTGTTCAAATGGCGGCTCAAATAACTCAGCGATGCACTGAATTATCAGCAACTTAATAACAAAATAAGTGACTACTTAACCAATCTGTAACGGTCATCAAACGGGTTTTTGCTTAAAGTGGCGGTACTAAAAATCTTGGAGTCATAAATGAAAAATATCACTGAAGCCATGAACTGGCGTTACAGCACCAAAGAGTTTGATGCCAATAAAAAAATATCAGCAGCAGACTTTCAAAGTTTAAAGGATATCCTACGACTTAGCCCATCAAGCACCAATATCCAACCTTGGCATTTTGTGATCGCTGATGATGAGGCTGGCAAGGCACGTATCGCAAAAGGTACGCAAGGGATGTTTGATTTCAACACAGCAAAGGTGAAAGATGCCTCTCACGTTATCATTTTCTGTAGTCGTATCTATGCTGATGATGAATTTTTGCATGAGGTATTGGATAAAGAAGAGGTGGATGGCCGCTTCGCAGAACCAAAATTCAAAGAGCAAATGCATCAAGTGCGCAAAATGTTTTTGGACATTCGCCGTTATGAGCAAAAAGACGAGCCACATTGGCTGGTCGAGCAAGTGTACCTAAATATGGGCGCATTATTACTGGGTGCTGCTACTTTAGGCATTGATGCCGTACCGATGGAAGGCGCTGATCTAAAGGCACTCGATGAAGAGTTTGAGCTACGTAGCAAAGGCTACACAGCTGTTGCCATTATCTCACTGGGTTATCGTAGTGAAGATGATTTTAATGCCGATTTGCCAAAATCTCGATTGAGTGAAGCGAGCATAATTACTAAAGCGTAATGCCCGACTGGTATTTTTAACTGACTATATTGAACTCAAATAGCGTTATAAACGGCATGTTTATAGCGCTATTTTTTTGCTAATAAAATGAGTTTTTGAGTTTCATTTATAAAATTGATGGTGAATAAGCGAGATAGAATAGTGAGAAGTAAAGTTTTCATAGATTAAAAACTACACTGTAATAACTACAAAGTGAAAACAAATCGACATTTCTAATAAGTCATAATAAATCGATTGGCGCGACTTTTAAGGAGCGTTTAACCCTATTTTTTATGATTATCTGCCAGCGAGAAGCCAGCATGCCTACCTTGAACTTAACCATTAATAAGCAAGATTATCAGCTCGACAATCTTGATTCACGCACGACCTTACTCGATGTCTGTCGTCAGCACCTTAAAATTACGGGGCCTAAAAAAGGCTGTGATCATGGTCAATGCGGCGCTTGTACCATACTTATCAATGGGCGTCGGGTCAATGCCTGTTTGACCTTGGCAGTTATGCACGATGGTGATGACATTACCACGATTGAAGGTATTGGCATGCCCGAATCATTATCGGAGCTACAACAAGCCTTTAAAGATAATGATGCGTTTCAATGTGGTTACTGTACCCCTGGGCAAATTTGTTCAGCAACAGCGCTGATCGATGAGATTAAACAAAACTGGCCCAGTCATGTCACTACAGATTTGCAAAATCCTGATGGATTGCTGCTTCAAGAAATCGCTGAGCGTATGAGTGGCAATATTTGCCGCTGTTCTGCTTATCCCAATATTATTAAAGCCATCTCACAAGTACTAGAAAATGAAATGAATGATTCATCTAAAACTGACGCAGTACAAAAATCAGAGGTGACGGGTATTTGGTCGCCACCACCTAGTGAAGCGCAGCTAGGTAGTCAATCTATGAAGAATAAGGCGGCAACTAGCAGGTTAGGAGATCGCTCATGAAACGTTTCGAGTATAGCCGTGCTACCGCGCCAAAGCAGGCAGCCCAATCTGCTAGTGTAAAAGACGCCTCATTT
This sequence comes from Psychrobacter sp. TWP2-1-2, assembly GCF_049896785.1. Taxonomy (NCBI): domain Bacteria; kingdom Pseudomonadati; phylum Pseudomonadota; class Gammaproteobacteria; order Moraxellales; family Moraxellaceae; genus Psychrobacter; species Psychrobacter sp. TWP2-1-2. The sequence goes on from NZ_JAFCVA010000003.1 coordinate 39,397, forward strand.
ATCGCAGGGGGTACCAACCTTTTAGATTTGATGAAGTTAGAGATTGAAACGCCAATTAAGCTGGTGGATATCACTCGCTTAGCATTAGCTCAAATTGAGAAGACTACAGATGGTGGCCTACGCATCGGTACGCTAGTGACCAATAGCGACTTGGCCGCGCATCCTGAGGTTATTGCCAATTACCCAGTGCTATCACGGGCGATTTTGGCAGGTGCGACGGGACAGTTGCGTAATAGAGCGACGACGGGCGGTAATCTATTGCAACGTACTCGTTGTTATTATTTTTATCAGACAGACAGCGCCTGCAATAAACGCAACCCAGGTTCTGGTTGCCTAGCGATAAATGGTGAAAATCGTACCTTGGCAATTTTAGGTACTAGCGAGTCCTGTATTGCCCAGCATCCATCTGATATGGCCGTCGCGATGCGCTTATTAGATGCCACTATTGAGACGTTAAAAACGGATGGTTCAACGCGTAAAATCGCGATTAAAGACTTTTATTGTCTACCAAAAGATACGCCACATATCGAAAACGTTTTAGAGTCTGGTGAGCTTATCACTCATGTTGTGTTGCCAGCGCCCATCAAAGGCATGCACACTTATGACAAAGTGCGTGATCGCGCGTCCTATGCTTTTGCCTTAGTGTCTTGTGCATCAATCATAGACGTGACTGATAATGGGCGTTTGGACACAGTGCGCTTAGCATTCGGCGGTATTGGTACTGAGCCATGGCGCAACGAAGCCGTTGAGGCATTGCTGACGGGTACTGATGGCAATGAAAATGTCATCAAACAAGCAGCGGACTTATTATTAAAAGAGGCTAAAGGTAGTGGTCAAAATGATTTCAAAATACCGCTGACTCGTCGTCTACTTAAACAAGTTATTCAACGCGCATTAGCGGGCAAGGGAGCATAATCATGTCGTTATTGGATTCAATATTACCAGCAGAACCGACCAAAAAAATGATGATGAATGCGCCTGTCGAATCACTTTTTGATAAAACAGCGAGTAAATTGGTGGGTAAGCCCATTAACCGTGTTGAAGGGTCACTAAAAGTCAGTGGTCAAGCACCTTATACGGCAGAGATTTATTTAGACAATCAAGCCTATGGTGTCTTGGTGAGTGCAACCATTGCTAAAGGGCGCGTTAAGCAAATTGATAGCAGCTCTTTAGAGGGTGTTCCTGAGATTATTAAAGTGGTGACCGATCCTGAGCACTTTTTACGCAATGCCCAACAAGGCGGTGCAACCAAATCACCTAAGCAAGGCGTTAGTGAAATTTTTTATCATGGTCAGCCGATAGTAGTTGTCATTGCTGAGACGTTTGAGGCGGCGACCGAAGGTGCAAAAGCGCTCAAAGTGACTTATGAAGATGAGACTAATCAGGCGGCATTGAACTTTACGGCAGAGCTACCAAATGTTCATGACGTTAATGAAAAAAAAGGTTCGGATAAAAATTCAGAAAAGGGTAATCCAGAACAAAGCCTCGCAAATGCTGCGGTAACCCTTGACCGCTTTTATCATACGCCAAGTCAAAACAGCGCAGCGATGGAGCCTCATGCAACGCTTGCTCACTGGGAAGGTGAGAAGCTGATTATGTATTCGTCTAATCAAATGCTGTCCTCGTGCAAAAAGCAAATCGTGGATGCATTGGATTTGGATGCAGATAATGTGCAATTAATCGCTCGTTATGTCGGTGGCGGTTTTGGTAGCAAGCTTGGGATTTCTCCAGAATCGATAGCCGCCGCACTCGCCGCAAAGGACTTGGGTCGTCCCGTGTTAATTACCATGACGCGCCCGCAAGTGATGGAGGCGACGATTAGACGCTCAAACACGCGTCAACGCATCGCAATTGGCTGTAGTGAAGACGGTATTATTGACACCATGATTCATGAGACGGTCTCTAGTAATTTGCCAGGAGAAGCCTTTTTTGAGCCAGCAGCGCTCTCTACGCATTATCTGTATCGCGGCGACAATCGCCGAGTCAATTACCAACAAGTAGACATGAACCAAGTATTGTCAGGCTCGATGCGTGCCCCTGGCGAAGCAGTCGGACAGATTGCCCTTGAGTGTGCGATGGATGAATTGGCAGAGCAACTCAACCTAGACCCTGTCGAGCTGCGCCGTCGCAATGAGCCTGAGCAAGATCCTAGTAAAGACATTCCGTTTTCAACGCGTAAGCTTATCGCTTGTATCGATCAAGCGGCTGAACAGTTTGGCTGGAATCAACGCAATGCTAAGCCTGCCACTCGCTTAGAAGGTGATTGGTGGGTGGGTATGGGTATGGCAGCGGCAGCTCGCGGCAACAGCTTAGCGCCATCAGAAGCACGGGCGACCCTGCAAATAGATAACTCAAAAGCACTGGGCGTGAAGGCGGTAATCGAGACAGACATGACCGATATCGGTACAGGTTCTTATACCGTATTTACTCAGGTTGCTGCAGATTTATTAGGGCTACCAATAGATCATATTGAAATGAAGCTTGGTGATACCAGTTTGCCACCTGCGGTAGGCTCAGGGGGCAGTATGGGCGCTGCCAGTTCAGGCAGTAGTATTTATCTTGCTTGTCAGCAGCTACGTGAGATGATCGCAGAAAAAGTCGGTCTATACCCTGACACCATTCAGCTGGATAACGGTCAAATTAAGCAGATAGGTGAGCATGATGCTAATTTGGTAGAAACAGTGGTAGAAACCGTTATAGAAGCAGGAAAAGAAAAAGTAGCAGGTTTGGGCGATAACATCGTAGATAAAGTGGCTGATTTAAAAGATAAATTAGCTGAAATAACGGGAATCTCACTAACTGAATCGAAAGAATATGACTTTAGTAATTTCCAGACTCATTCATTAGCCGGTATTGTCGCTCAATATGATGACCAAAAAGTCAGTGCAAAAGGTCAAATTGCACCGGGTAAAAATGCAAAAAGTCATCGCCAAGCGTCATTTGGTGCTAACTTTGCCGAGGTCGCTGTACACCGAGTGACTGGTGAAATACGCGTTAAACGTATGACTGGTGCCTTTGCAGCAGGGCGTATCCTCAATCACAAAACTGCGACCTCACAGTGCTATGGCGGCATGGTATTTGGTATTGGTTCGGCATTGATGGAGCAGGTGATTCACGATAAGCGTGACGGTCGGCTATGTAATCATAATCTTGCAGAATACCATGTCCCAGTCAATGCGGATGTTCCTCAGCTTGATGTTATCTTGGTAGAAGAGGACGATCCGTACACCAATCCAATGCATATAAAAGGTATTGGGGAAACGGCGATTGCAGGTGCTGCCGCTGCTATTGCTAATGCCGTTTACAACGCCGTGGGTGTACGAGTTTATGACTTTCCTATTACCCTCGACAAATTACTTTATGAGCTACCAGAATAGGTTTTTAGTCAAATAGATGGACAATATAAACCCGCTAATTGTAGTCGTTAGCGGGTTTTATAAGTGGGCTATGATGGATATAGACCGTATATAGACATCAATGATAGAGAGTATATAAGAGGCGTTATGAATCAAATTGCTGATATTCTTAAGCTGGCACGCGAGGCTCAGCAACAACAGGTTAACGCTGTACTAGCAACCGTCGTGCGTACCGAAGGGTCAGCCTATCGCCTCGCAGGCGCGATGATGCTCATCTGTGAAGATGGTCGTTCGGTCGGGATGATTAGCGGCGGCTGCTTGGAGCCACATATTATCAAACGTGCTTTCTGGCTCACGCGTGATGGTGCAAACGTGCAAGTTTACCAAACGGGTGACGACATCGAATATGCTGAAAATGGTAATGTGCCAGCGAGCATATCAGAAGATGATTTTGACTTTGATAGAGGTAGTGATATTAAAGGCATAGATAATAAATACGATGAACAAGATATTGACTCGGACGAATTGAATTTTGGATTAGGCTGTAATGGGCGCGTACACGTGTTGTTTGAACGGTTGGCAACGGCAATGCCTTTGTTAAATGTCATCAGTCAGGTTCGTCAGTCTCAGCAGCCAGTAACGGTAGCAACTTTAATTCGCTCTACAATCCATTTTAATAACCAAAATAATCCAAACTCTGAACTTCAAATTGGTTTGCGTCTTAACCTAGACAATTATATCAAGTTAGGAAAACTCACCGCTATCGACGCTAATAATTCAGGTAAAGTGGTATCTAATGCTTCAAGCACAGTTATCCATGCTGTTGACGTATTAGCGAAATATCAAATATTTGATAATAGTGCTAAATATATTAAAGTGGATGGCGAAGACGGTACCACAGAGTGGTTTGTACAAAGACTGGAACCACAGATACGTTTGCTGATTTGTGGTGCTGGCAATGATGTGATGCCGCTAGTTACGATGGCAAAGCTACAAGATTGGCATGTGACAGTGGTAGACAGTCGAGTGCAATATGCCACGCAGCGGCGTTTTCCTCAGGCAGATAGAGTGATGGTACTGGCGTTAGATGATAGTGACACTTTACTAAAACTAAGTAAAAATACCGCCGTTGCTTTGATGTCGCATAGTCTCAGCCAAGACCGTGCTCGCCTTGGCGTATTATTAGAGCATGCTAATCACTATAAATATCTTGGACAACTAGGACCACGCTACCGTACCGAGCGCTTAATCGAAGAAATTAGTACAACGCTTACAAATCCTGCCAGTTTAAACCTAGGTATCAAAAAACTGCATTATCCGATTGGTTATAAGCTGGGCGGAGATGGACCTGAAGCCTTAGCACTGGGTATCATGGCACAAGTCAATGCGGTCGTGCACAATCAAAACCTATCAGCAGAAAACTCAGACACTCATCTTTCAAATACTAACTTTACAACGCTGTTTTCTACGCATATTGATTCTATAGAGACGACTGCGACAAGTGCTCGTGCCGCGATAAATTTATCATGAGCCGCGACGCATCTATTTTAGCATCTACGCAACTAAAGCCAATAAATCTATCAAAGCCACCAAACCATGTGGTCATTATTTTGGCCAGTGGACTGAGCCTGCGTTTAGGTCAAGCAAAACAGTTACTGTGTAAAGATGGCGAACCCTTAATTTGCTTCATGACCAAACTCGCACTTTCTACAAAACCGCAAGCAATTATTATAGTCATTCCTGATAATCAACCATCAATAGCCAGTGCGATGAATGAATTGGCTTTTCAGTACTCTATGATTCAAATGGTCGTAAATCCCACGCCTGAAATAGGTATGGCGTATAGTTTGAATTTGGCTATTGAGGCGGTCACGCAGTTAACAAGCTCATTAATCGAGCGCGTCGTCATTATGGGTGTTGATCAAGTTTTACTCGATGAGCAGCATTTGGCAAAACTGCTGGCAGATAAGCGGTCTGTAGTGGCAAGTACTTATGGTAGCTGGCAGCATTCAAATAATATGAATTTAAATGAAACGTCTGCTGCCACTGCATTAAAGCAAAATATTATCGGACTACCTTTAACGATTGATTCTGATTTACTCAGAGAGTGGCAAGCATTGCTGGTAGGCGATAAAGGGCTGCGTTATTTAATTAGAGGTTTGCCGCCCAGTCAGATAAGTACCGTTGTTAGTAATCAACTGAGCTATGATATCGATACTCCTGAGCAACTTGCTCATGCCAAGCAACAAGGCTGGCTGGATAAATAGTATCAACAGTGTCAATCCATAAGTGATAAAAATGATAAATGTGATAGAAACAGAACGTCTTTACCTTAGGCAATGGCAAGCAAGTGACTTTGCTGTTTTTGCTGAAATAAATGCTGATCCTAAGGTAATGAAGTATTTCCCCAAGTTATTAACGCCTAAAGTAAGTGACATCATCGCTAGTAAATGCCAGCAGCTTATCGCTAATCAAGGCTGGGGACTTTGGGCAGTATGTTTAAAAAATAGCACCAAAACATATGATGGTTTTATCGGTTTTGTTGGCTTGAATGATACTCACGCAGATATGTCTTTTGCCCCTGCTGTCGAGATTGCATGGCGACTACATAAAGATTATTGGGGACAGGGCTATGCTACAGAGGCGGCACGTGCGGCGCTGAATTTTGCTTTTACTGAGCTGTCGCTCGATGAGGTTGTGTCATTCACAGCGGTTATCAATAAACGCTCGCAATTGGTTATGGAGCGCCTTGGCATGATGAATACCCGCGCCAACTTCTACCACCCAGCCCTTGACCCTAACCATCGGCTGGCTGAGCATGTACTTTATAACATGACGCGGCAACAGTGGAACAATCAGTTAGCAGGCTTGTGACCACAAATCAATGCCCACACTCTGATATTAACAGGACTACTCGAAGATATTACTACCGTTATACAACACAAGGTAAGGTTTGCGATATAATTTATTTTCTATTAAATGTAAAATAAGGTCGTCTTATGAATCGTACACTGTGGTTAGTCATTGGCATCATTAGTATTCTTGGCGGTATCTTTGCATTTTTTAATCCTCTTAGCGCCACATTGGCCGCTGAGCAGTTAGCAGGTTTTATCTTCCTTTTAGTGGGTATATTACAGTTTATCGCCTTGTTCCGAGCACATAGTACCACTGGAAAAGTGCTGGCTGCCATCGGCGGTGTACTTGGTGTATTGATTGGTATTGAATTATTACAAGATCCGTTGCAAGGCATATTAACCTTGACCATGGTAATTGCTATTTTATTTATGGCAACAGGTATAGTCAGAGTTGTTGTTGCTTTCGGTCTACGTCGGACAGTGGCTTTTGTCCCCATATTACTCTCAGGTCTGCTCTCGATTATATTGGCTATCATGATATTTACCAGTTATCCGCAGTCAGCGACGTATATTCTTGGCATACTGTTAGCCGTCGAGTTGATATCTAACGGCATATCCTTAATTATGTATTCACGTATACAATCAATTGTGGTGCGCAATATATAAATTTAGTTCTAGCAATAAACAAAAAAGACGCTGCAAATAGCGTCTTTTTTTTATTTCATAATTTATTTGAATATCACATCTTAATAATGCGTAAAGCCTAAGTGCAATTTGTAGTACTTTATCCTTGTATACAAATCGTATTAAATCGGCTATAGCAGAAGATGAAAGAAAAAAAGATATTGAAAATAAAGCAGATGTGAGAGATTGAAAGAAGTGCGCTTGATTTGATATAAGCGCACGGGTCAGTATGGCAGCGTGTCATAATGATATATCAAGTGGTTTGGTTGAATTAACTAAGAAATCTTAATCCAGATGTTTTCAATGCCCATACCATCTCAACAAAGGCGCGGCTATTAGTCAAAGGTTCGCCATCGATGATGAGGGCGTAACCTGACCCATCAATCCATAAGAACACAAAGCTGGTCTCAGGAATCAATAAGTCAACTTGTTGAAAAAACGAGATGGCTTGGCTTTCGACCGCCCAGCCGCGTTGTTTTTGGCGGATCATAAAACCTGAAAAGTCAGCAGCAGCAACACTTAGCATGTCCGCTTCTTCTTGGCTGTAACCGATTCGTGCTAGGCAAAACCCTTCATCAGAGCCAATAGCGGCACGGCGTTTACCGGATAAGCTGGCAACCACATACGGTAAAAACTGGTCCAACGGCAGATTGGGTGCGGGTAACAACAAAGACAGCTTTTCAATCCAGCCGTGTTCTATAAAGCTCTGTAGCCATTCGTCAGAATAACGCTCAAGCCAATCAGCGGCGAGCAATGTCTGCCCATAGGACATTAAGTCTTGTAATGACAGCTGTTCATCAGTGGGCTCACTTTGTGAAAATGCCTCAAAAATACCGGCTGGAGTGAGGGTTAGATACGTTTTATCAGCATTTAAGTAAGAGGACATAGCGGCTACCATTGTGATGAAAGGGTTAAATCGGCGATAAATTAGGTCTTGATGGTCTGATCAAGATGCTGTTGACAGTTGTTCCAGCGCTCATCGAACTGCCAGTCGCTTTTACCCAAGCGAAACCATACTAACGAGAAGGCAAGTCGATCATTGCGAGCAATACAGTGAGCAAAGAATTCGTTTTCGATCTGCTCAATCGTGCCCCAATCCTTATCTTCACGCGCCTGCATGAGCTCAGCGGTGATGTCTTTGGATATCTCTTTGGCGTCATCGCTACTGATAAGCAATCGCTGTTTTTGCTCATTGAGAGACGGCGATATCAGGACACTCCAGCGAGTCGCCAGCATACTATTGCGTTGAATATATCGCTTCTTACTAATACAATCGCGAAACCCTTGCTGCACATGAGGGTACAAGCGATCTTTAATACGCGTAAACAGGTTATTTACATCGTAAGGGATGTCATACCAACAGCCATAAAAAAAGTCTGCGACGGCACCTTGTAGCGGCTCTTTTTCGGTTAAAAGTAATGCGGCATTGATACGTTGTTCATGAAAATGACGGTTATTGGGTGCCAAAAACACTTTACGCGAATATAAACGAAATACTCGGCGCGCCTCCATCTCATTTTCTTTGATAAGGTCTAAATCAGACATAATAGTGTCCTTTAAGTCATAGTATCTATTATATGGCTAACAGCTTATGGCTAATATCGTATGGTCAAAATGATATAGCCACTATTGAGCGACAATAGCCTATGACTTCACTAAGCGAAACGGTGCAACGTGCCAATTAATAAGTAGTAATTAATAATTAATCAAGTAAAGTTTGCATCAAATCTATCATAAATTCAGCATCTTCTTCGTCCATGGCTTCAAACCCTTGAGGCATGCCAAGTTCAGCCAATGCTTCTTTACCATCGTCATCATTATGCAAGTTCAGGATCGCATTCATGAATATTTCTGTATCAGGAAAGCCATCTTTAATCAGTAATACATGGCTAATATCTGCCAAATCACTTTCGATTAGCACTGACAGCTGAGTTTTGGTCAGGCGTGAAAAGCTATGAAAAATTTCTGCTAAGAAGAAGGCCGCTTGAGCATCACCTTTGATGACTTTACGGGCAGCTGCCTGATAAGTCTCAGTGATATCCCAGTTAAGATCAGATTCTTCTATATCCACGGCTTCTAGTAAGCGTAAGCCAATCAGCTTAACATCACGGTTGTCTGCCATTGCTACGGTCGCACCCGCTTTAATGTCTTCTAAGCGCTTGATATCACTGTTTGCCGCAGCAGCAATGACCATCTCATCCGATTTGCCGATAGGGCGTGCAACAGCGCGATAGCCTTGTTCACGGATCAAAGTAGCTGCATCAAATGGGTTGGCATAGATAACTTGAATGTCACCTGCCTCAATGATTTTCTCTTGTTCAGCATGTGAGGTAGGTATGTTCAGATGCATATTTAGGTTGGCACGTTTTTGAATCAAAATATTAAACATGTGCCAGCCTGCAAAACGCTCAGGAGAAAAATCAGGGGCGATTAACATATTGTGTGTCGTCATGATTTAGCCTTCCTCATTTTGATTCATTTGGGCATACTGAGCCATAGTCGCTTCGATTTTGCTACGTGATGGCTTACGGCGTACCGAGGTATAACCCACTGTTTCGCCGCGACGAATGTTTGGCACAACGGTCGCATAGACCCAATAGTGACTACCATCTTTGCATAAATTCTTAACGTAGCCATGCCATTTTTGCCCAGCCGCTGCGGTATCCCACAAATCTTTATAAGCGGCTTTTGGCATATCAGGGTGGCGCAAAATAGATTGTGGCTGACCAATAAGCTCATCAACGCTGTAGCCACTGATTTCGACAAAAGCATCGTTGACGTGAGTCAGCACACCATCCAAATCGGTGCGCGATACAATCAGCTTGCCATCAGGATAAGGGCGTTCAATACCAGTATCATAGACAGTCCGCGATGTACCATCATAATAAGTCAGAGTAATCTGCTCAGCGGGCATATCAGGCTTATGTGCATCAGGGATTGGAGAACCCATCGTAATCTCCTTTATTTATCGTTATATTTATAATGATTAAAAAGCCAATCTGGTGTGGTAGTTGTCGATAACATCATGTTGCCTTTCAGCTCAGTCGTCGTCCCAATATTTATCAGGCTATTATTCCATACAAATAATGTGTGCCATCTTAAATATTTTTTATGAGACAGTCACCTCATTTTGATTTAAAGTCATATTTATCAGTCGTGCTATGTGCTATATGACATTAAATAATAAAAAATGTGTTATCGACAAAAATCCAAATTTACCAGTTAGATAAGTTTTGCAAGGGCTTCTGAGGCACGCTTGATATCTAAGAATATCAAACCAAGTTTTGCATTCGGTTTTGCCATAATAGTAAGTACCGCTTCATCTCCAGATGAGGTCATAATCACGTAGCCTTTTTCACCTTGAATCATAATACGATCGATACTACCACGTGCCAACTCACGACCTGCGCGGTCACCCAATGACAATAAAGCCGCTGACATAGCGCCAACACGATCTTCATCAACGCCCGTTGGTAGTGCTGAGGCAATCATCAGACCATCGTTAGAAATAAGGGCAGATGCTTCAACATCGGCTGATGAGCTGTTTAGGTCTTCCAAAATTTGCTGGAATGAATCTGTACGCATATCGCTTTCTCTATGACGGGTTATTCAATTGATAAAATAACAGTTAGTAATGGTGGAGAATAAATGTTGATTAAGTCGGCTATTATAAACCCTTGCTGTTAATATTGATATACATCGGCTCAAGCAAAAAGCCAATTTTTTGGGTCTTTTATACCGTTTGGTGCTGATTATTGACCTTTCGTCTTTACTTAACGGTTATCAATACACAAATTTCCATTAATATTTGATTTATTGACCGATTAGAAAAACGAAAATTTTTTAGTAATACAGGACTATTTTTAGCACAATCAATGAGATCTGTAAGCTCATCAGTCGGCATCTCAAGGTGCTATGCAAAGGCGTACTCTAGACTGTACCAATAAAAATCGCTTATAACTTTTCATGATGGTGATATTTACTAGACTTATACGCCTCAAAAATGATATATATTATGAGATAAAAAATGTTCTTGTCTCTGAATGTGGCGTCTAGGCATAAATTCAGTCAGCTTTTTTAATCCCATTTGTCTCTACACAAGCCAGCGTGTCGGGGCAATTTCAGTTTTACACCAGTGTCTACAATCCTCTCGTTTGTTGTCATACGACGTGACATCGGTGTAAGTAAGCACGTTCACCATTTTTACCCTAAGGAAAAGATATGAGTATCAGTCAGGCCATCGAAAAAGTCGAAGCGCGTTATGCACATCAACCTGAATTCGTTCAAGCGGTAAAAGAAGTTGCAATTACGATTGCGCCGTTATACGACGCCCACCCAGAATATGATACTTTTAAAATATTTGAGCGCCTCGTTGAGCCTGACCGCGTTATTGCTTTTCGTATTAACTGGGAAAATGACCAAGGTGAAGTTCAGGTTAACCGCGGCTGGCGTGTCCAGTTCAGCAATGCCTTAGGTCCTTATAAAGGTGGCGTGAGATTTCATCCGACTGTCAACCAATCTGTGTTGAAGTTTTTAGGCTTTGAGCAAATTTTCAAAAACGCTTTGACTGGATTGCCAATGGGCGGCGGTAAAGGTGGCTCTGATTTTGATCCCAAAGGCAAAACAGACAGTGAAATCCGCCGTTTTTGCTATGCCTTTATGCGTGAGCTACATCACTATGTGAATAAAGACATCGATGTGCCCGCTGGTGACATTGGCGTGGGTGGGCGTGAAGTCAGCTATATGTTTGCTATGTATAAGAATTTAACGCATGAATACGGCGGCGTTTTGACCGGTAAAGGCGTTGGCTTCGGTGGGAGCTTGATGCGTACTGAGGCGACAGGTTATGGCGCGGTGTATTTCTTAGAAAACATGCTTACGGCGCAAAATGACGATATCAAAGGTAAGAGAGTATTGGTTTCAGGTGCTGGTAACGTCTCATTACATGCTGCTGAAAAAGCCCATATGCTGGGTGGCATCGTCGTTACTGTGTCAGACTCACAAGGGACTTTGTATGATGAAGCGGGTCTAAATCAAGAAAAAATTGATTGGCTCAAGGCGCAAAAAGCAAAAAGCAAACCGTTGGCTGAGTACGTCGATGTTTATGGTGGAGAGTGGTTTGCGAAGCAAAAGCCGTGGCAATTCAAAGGTGACATCGCGATTCCATCAGCGACGCAAAACGAAGTCAATGAAGAAGATGCCAAGCTCATGGTTGAAAATGGCATCACATACGTTGTCGAAGGTGCCAACATGCCATTGACTGCTGAAGCCATCGACTATATTCGTTTGCACCGGGTGCATTATGCCCCAGGTAAAGCCGCCAACGCGGGCGGTGTAGCAGTCTCTGCGCTTGAGATGTCACAAAACTCAGTCCGTCAGTATAAGAGCTTTGAGCAAATCGACTTGCGCCTCAAAAATATCATGAGAAATATCCATGACTGCGCAGCTGATGCCTCAGAACAGTATGGTCAAACGGATAATGGCTATATCAACTATATGGCTGGTGCAAATATCGTTGGCTTTAAACGAGTTGCTGATGCATTGGTTGCTTACGGTATTTTAAACTAAGCACTTTTATCATAGCCACCTATTAACGAATAACGCGTCTGTTTTAACGATAGGCGCGTTTTTTATGGATTAACTCTACCGTGAATAGTCAAAGTGGTTTTTATGAAGTGATACGATTGACCTATTGATAATGTGTGTTTTTTAAAAGATAATAATTTTAGAACACTCAATAAGATTAATTTTGTGGAGACCGTTATGAGCAAGATTTTCAAGCCATTTTCGCTAACGACTTTGGGTACTCGTGCTGCAGTAGTAGTGGGTGCGGCTATGTTAACTACGACAATCTATGCATCTACGCAGCAACCGCTAGCAAGTGAGGTGCAAGCCGCCAAAGCCAGTAGAATAAGCTTACAACAAGCAATAAATATTGCGGCGAAAAAGTCATCTGGTCTATTGATGAGTGCCAGCTTTGATCACGATGATGATAAAGCGCAAGGCGGTGTGTATGAGATGGAATTTGTAACCAGTAGCCGAAACTATGAAATCAAAATTGACGCCATGAATGGTAGAGTGATTAGTACGGATGTGGAACGATTAGACAGTGATGATCTGGTAGATTATAAGGCACTTAAACAAGCGAAGATTGATGTTAAACAGGCAATGAAAATTGCTGAAAAACAATCGGGCGGGCGTGTTATCGAGATTGAGTTTAAAAACGACCGAGATTATAGTGATCATGCGTCCTATTATGAAGCTGATATCCTCAAAGGTAATAGTATCATTTGGCTAAATGTTGATGCCAATACTGGCAGTGTATTTAACAATAAGTTTAAGAAATAGCTAAGTAAGTTAGACAGATAGATAGATAGATATGATAGATATGATAGGTATCGCTAATAGTCGTTTTTCTCGCTACTCAGTTTTTTTGAAAATGGGATAGCAAAGCTGTGCATTTATTATTAAAAAAGCCCCAATCATTCAATGACTGGGGCTTTTTTAATGTGAGTAGTTAGATAAATTCGCTATACTGTCTCACGCCACTTGCCTTGAACCATAATGCCGTTAATAGGGTTTAGTCCCATCTGATAAGCCAAATCCGCAGGGCGGGCGATATCCCATAGGACTAAATCTGCATCACAGCCAACTTCTATTTTACCTTTATTAGATAGCCCCAGCGCTTGTGCTGCATAAACGGTTGAGCCTGCCAGTACCTCTTCAGTCGTTAAGTAAAATAGCGTACAGCCCATGTTCATCGCAAGCAATAATGAGGTAAGCGGTGAGGTGCCAGGATTGCAGTCAGTTGAAATAGCCATAGGTACTTGGTGCCTGCGTAATGCCTCAATGGGTGGCAACTTAGTGTCACGTAGCGTATAAAATGCACCGGGCAATAGAACTGCAACGGTATTGCTTGCTGCCATTTTTTTAATGTCGTATTCTGATACATGCTCTAAATGGTCGCTTGATAAACCCTTATATTCAGCAACCAAGGCGCTGCCACCTATGTCAGATAATTGCTCAGAATGTAGTTTGACTGGTAGGTTTAATGAGCGTGCCACCTCAAAAACGCGTCTGATTTGATCGCTACTAAAGGCAATATTTTCACAAAAGCCATCGACCGCATCGACTAAGCCTTCTGAATGCAAGATGGGTAGCCACTCGCAGACTTGCTCGATGTATTCGTCTGTGCGGTCCTGCACGTGAGACTTGTATTCAGGTGGTAGGGCGTGCGCCGCTAGATACGTGGTGCTCACATGGATATTGTGCTTGTCACCAAGTTGGCGGGCAACCGTGAGCATTTTACGTTCGGTGTCTAAATCTAAACCGTAGCCCGATTTGATTTCGATACTGGTGACACCCTCTTTCATGAGTGCGATTAAGCGTTTTTCACTTTGTGCAAATAGCGATTCAATATCGGCAGCGCGGGTGGCAGTGACAGTTGAGACAATGCCGCCGCCTTGTGCCGCAATGTCTTGATAACTAGCACCTTGCAAACGTGCCTCGAACTCGTTACTGCGATTGCCACCATAAACGATGTGAGTGTGACAGTCGATAAGTCCAGGAGTTATCCATTTACCATCTACGTCTGTGATTTGGTGGTCTTGATAGTGAGTCAGATGAGCAGTGATTTGATTGTGCTCACCAATCCAAGCAATGCTGCCATTTTTAATACCGATAGCAGCATTGTTTAATTGACCATATGGGATGCTATTTGCATGTTCATCTGTATACATGCCAAAACTATACTGCGCTGAAAAAGTCGCAAGATTGGCATTGATAAAAATATGATCAAATGATGCCATGCTAGCATCGTCGAGCGTGATCTCTGTCGTATTATTGGAATCATCCATAATGTTCTCCTGATTATTTTGCAGGCAGTGATTTTTGTTAGTAAGACTTAGATGACCAGTAAATGCTGCTCTATAATAGTCGCTAATAGTCTTGCCGCAACTTTACAGCTACGTGCATCAATATCAAAGGTGGGATTAATCTCGGCAATGTCGGCCATTTTTACTTTACCAGTAGCCATAATAGTTTTTACCATGCGTTCAACAAAACCAAGCCCAATACCATAAGCCGCTGGGGCACTCACACCGGGTACAACACTGGCAGGCAAGCAGTCCATATCGATGGTCAGATAGACCACATCGACCTGATTGATAAAGCTGATAACCTGATCAGCAAGTATCTGCCAAGGCTGATAGTGACAGTCTTCATCACTGATAACATGCACACCCAATTGCTCAGCGCGATCGAAAAGCGCCGCCGTGTTAG
The DNA here is from genome assembly GCF_049896785.1 of Psychrobacter sp. TWP2-1-2. Lineage (NCBI taxonomy): Bacteria > Pseudomonadati > Pseudomonadota > Gammaproteobacteria > Moraxellales > Moraxellaceae > Psychrobacter > Psychrobacter sp. TWP2-1-2. The sequence goes on from NZ_JAFCVA010000003.1 coordinate 54,572, forward strand.
AGAAGCGACTGACGCCAATACAGCAATAATGAAAGGGCTGACCATGTGCAACAAGGTGCTCGGCAATTTGGCGAAACGGTGTCCCAGAGGTCGCTACATCAGACTGACGAATATCAAGGTGGGCATCAAAATTAATAATTCCGATAGTAGGTGCTGTATGTGTGCTGATAGTTGTATCGTTTTGACTTTCTAAAGCCTGCCATAACCCTAAAAAGCTGCCGTAAGCGATGGCATGATCACCGCCCAATCCGATAGGCAAACCGCCTTGCTTGACGATAGCGCTCACTTCCTCAGCATATTTAATCTGAGCTTGTTCAAGAGTATTCGTGGCAAAGTCATCATCGTCGTGACAATGAATGTCACCAGCATCACCCAATAAGGTTGATAATTGTCCATCAAAGCGCTGTTGCAATTCAGCGATGACTGGCAGCGTAGCAAATGCTCGACGAATTAATGGCGGGGCTGCTCTAGCACCCACGCGGCCTTGATTACGTCTGACCCCTTGATCACATGCAAAGCCAATTAGCCCAATATTTTGACTCTCATAAGGCTGAGCAAGCTGATACCAATAGCGGGCGCGTACCGTCTCAAATGGCTCGGCGCGCCCTGTCCATTGGGTCATATCAGCAGGGGTGTGGCCAATGTGAGTGGTAGTCGTTGCTGTTGTTCTCGCTATTGTCATCGCTGTTCTCTGCCCATTAATATTTATTTAGACTCGTACCAATCGCTGCGTAGTGACTGCCAATGTTCAGCAAGCGTACCGTCTAATACCAACTGCTTGGCCGCTTCAATATCTGGGGCGAGGTAGCGATCTTTATCATAGAAAGTCACTTGCTCACGTAGTTTTTGATGCGCCACAGTCAAGGGCTCTGACGTATCTAATCCACGATGGAAATCGATACCTTGACCAGCAGCTAATAGCTCAATGCCAATGATGGTCGCGGTGTTTTGCGCCATCTCGTATAGGCGGCGTGCGCAATAGGTGGCCATCGATACATGGTCTTCTTGATTGGCAGAGGTTGGGATACTGTCGACACTGCCTGGGTGAGCGATAGATTTATTCTCTGATGCCAGCGCGGCTGCGGTCACATGGGCGATCATAAAGCCTGAGTTGACCCCAGCGTTATCAACCAAGAATGGCGGCAGACCACCTGACAGCGTCGCATCGATAAGTAAGGCCACACGGCGCTCAGACATAGAACCAATCTCGGCAATTGCCAAGGCTAAAATATCAGCGGCAAAAGCGACTGGCTCAGCATGGAAGTTACCACCTGATATAGCCACTGGGCCATCTTCGTTATTAAAAATTAGCGGATTGTCAGTGACGGCATTGGATTCGATTAGTAGCGTTTTACCTGCTTGATTGATGATATCAAGACAGGCACCCATGACTTGCGGCTGACAACGCAAGCAGTAAGGGTCTTGAACTCTATCGTCTTGCTCGCCATCATGTGAGGCACGAATGGCACTGCCTTTGATTAGCTGACGGTGTGCTTTGGCGATTTCAATTTGACCATGATGCCCACGCACGTCATGAATACGCGCATCAAATGGTGAATCCGATCCTTTGGCGGCATCAATCGACAGTGAGCCAACAATGGTGGCGGTCTCAAGCAAATCACGCGCTAAGAAATAACCCCGTAATGCCAATGCGGTTGAGACTTGAGTACCGTTGATAAGTGCGAGGCCTTCTTTGGCTGCTAGGGTAATTGGCTCAAGTCCATGTTGCGCTAAGGCATCAGCAGCTGGTATTTTTTTACCAGCGACAAACACGTCACCTTCACCCATCATTGCAAGCGTCATGTGTGATAAAGGCGCTAAATCACCAGAAGCACCAACAGACCCTTTTGCCGGAATGTTTGGCGTGATTTGATTATTGATTAAGGCAAGTAAGCTGTCCACTACCTCGCGGCGTACGCCTGATACACCTTGTGCTAGGCTGGCTACTTTCATGACCATAATCAGTCGTACCACGCTGGCAGGAAGTGCTTCACCAGTGCCTACTGAGTGAGAAACAATTAGGTTACGCTGAAGTAGCTCAAGCTGATCATCACTGATACGGGTCTTTGCTAACAGGCCAAAACCAGTATTGATGCCATAAGCGCTTTTGTCTCGGGCAATAATCGTACGCACATCTTCGTGTGAGGCATCGATGGCCTTATAAGCACTCTCAGGTAATGTCAATATGACAGGCTGCTCATAGATATCACGTAGCATCTTAAAGCTAAGCTGGCGAGGGTGTAGCGTTAATTGTTTGATATCGTTCATAGGGTGATCCTAGTATTGTAAGACATATGGGTTATATTATTTTTGATTCATGTCTTTGTTGAAATGACGTTTTTTAAATGTTTTTAGTTAACGTAATACCTGTTATTAAATTTGTTTTTTTAGCCAATCCAGTTGAAGTACATGGCTAGATGTCCGAATGCCGCAGCCAATAAAATACTGAGTACCACACGCTCAAACCAGATAATGACCATTTTGCCGACAGATAATGGTATTTCAGTGGCAAGCACACAAGGAATCATGGCAGAGAAAAACAACACGCTGCTAATAGAGATGACCCCTGCAACATAGCGAGTCAGTATATCAGCCTCACTGAGGAGCAGTGCTGGCAAGAACATTTCAGCCAATCCCGCTGACATACCTTTGGCGGCAACCAGAGGCTCTGGTAAGCCGCTAAGCCATGTGAATGGATAAAGAAGCAAGCCTAAAGCATCGAATACAGGCGTATACTTTGCTAATATCAATCCTGTCAAGCCAACCGCGATGATAGAAGGCACAATCGCCGCTGCCATCGTCAGCCCATCGCGAAAGTTAGACCATAAGATTTGTTTTAGGTCAGTGGCACGGCGTGAAGTGGACAAACCCAAATCAAATGCTGCCGCCAGACGTGTACCACGTTTATGGTCTAAAGCGGGACGTTCAACGCTATCATCAACAAGGCTAATGGGTGGAATACGAGCAGTAATCGCAGTGACGATAAAGGTAATCACTAGCGTAGACCAAAAGAACAGATTCCAAAACTCCATCAGACCAAGCGTTTTGGCAACGATGACCATAAATGCCGCTGATACGGTCGAAAATCCAGTCGCAATGATAATGGCTTCGCGCGCTGAATATTGCTTTTGCAAATACACGCGATTAGTAATGAGCAGCCCGATAGAGTAGCTACCAACAAAGGATGCGACCGCATCAATCGCTGATGAACCTGGGGTTTTCCAGATAGGTTTCATGATCGGCTGCATGAGCACACCGACCATCTCGAGCAAACCAAAACCCACCAAAAATGCTAAAATTAATGCCCCAAGCGGTACAATCATACCGACTGGTAATGCCAGTTTTTCAAACAAAAACGGCAGCATGTCGGCTTCCATCATAAAGGCAGGCGCTACGTCAGCAACATACATCACTGCTAGTATCAGACCAATGATTTTAAAAGCAGTCATAATCATGTGGGTGATGTTTTTACGCCATGAGCCGTCTATAAATGGCTTGCTTACCCCAAAGATCATCAGTAAAAACAATAACGTCACAGACAATGTATGCTGCTGATTGACCAGATAAGTTGCCCCATGATCGAACAAAATCGTGCTTTTCTCATCGATGGTAAATGGCACAAAAAACATTATCAAACCGATAGCACTAAAGATTATCAATTGCATTAACGCTATAGGTTTAGACAGTAGTGCTTCAGTTGGTGTTGCTGCTGCATCCTTGAGATTTAGTGTCGTATTTTGCTCAATCACATTATCCTCCTTGATAAAATGTCGATGATATCCTTATGTCAAATAATCACTTATAAGGATAAAGGGTATGCTACTTAATCATCGGCAGATTCAGACCATAATCTTTCGCTGTTTTAATCGCCAGATCATAACCTGCATCGGCGTGACGCATAACACCTGAGCCGCAATCATTGACTAGCACTCGTGCCAAGCGTTTGGCTGCGCTATCTGTACCGTCAGCGACGATGACCATGCCAGAATGCTGCGAGTAACCCATGCCAACGCCGCCGCCATGATGCAATGATACCCAAGTGGCACCGCCTGCGACATTCAGCATACCGTTCAATAATGCCCAGTCAGATACCGCATCTGAGCCATCTTTCATGCTTTCCGTTTCGCGGTTTGGGCTGGCAACAGAACCCGTATCCAAGTGGTCACGACCAATGACAATAGGGCCTTTTAGCTCGCCGTTTTTGACCATTTCATTGAATGCGAGCCCTGCTTTGTCACGCTCACCCAATCCTAACCAGCAGATACGGGCAGGTAAGCCCTGAAACTGAATACGCTCTTTTGCCATATCTAACCAGCGATGGATATGTTGGTTTTCAGGGAACAGCTCTTTGATTTTTTGATCTGTCTTATAGATATCTTCTGGATCACCTGACAGCGCCACCCAGCGGAAGGGGCCTTTGCCTTGGCAGAACAGCGGACGAATATAAGCGGGGACAAAACCTGGGAAATTAAAGGCATCTTTAACGCCTTCATCAAAAGCCACCTGACGGATATTATTACCATAATCGGTCGTTGGAATGTCCATTGCCTGCAAGTCTAGCATCGCCTGTACGTGTACGGCACAAGACTGAGCGGCTGCTTTGGTGAGTGCTGCATGTTGCTCTGAATCTTCTTGTGCAGCTTTCCATTCTTCTACTGTCCAGCCAACTGGCAAGTAACCATTGATTAAGTCATGTGCTGAGGTTTGATCGGTGACCAAATCAGGCTTCATGCCACCATCGTGCGCACGCTTGACCATCTCAGGTAGGATATCTGCGGCATTACCAAGTAGGGCAATAGAGACCGCTTCACCTGCGTCGGTATGCTGTTTGATCAATTCATAAGCATGGTCGAGATCATCGGCTTGCTTATCGACATAACCAGTACGCAAGCGGAAATCGATACTAGACTGTTGGCACTCAATGTTCAGTGAAGTTGCCCCTGCAAAAGTAGCCGCAAGTGGCTGCGCGCCGCCCATACCGCCCAGACCCGCGGTTAAAATCCAACGTCCTGCCCAGCTACCATCATAATGCTGACGACCTGCTTCTACAAAGGTCTCGTAAGTACCTTGGACGATGCCTTGCGTGCCAATATAAATCCAGCTACCCGCGGTCATTTGACCATACATCATCAAGTCTTTGCGATCGAGCTCGTTAAAGTGCTCCCACGTGGCCCAGCGTGGTACAAGGTTAGAGTTTGCAATCAATACACGCGGGGCATTTTCGTGCGTTTGAAACACGCCAACTGGCTTGCCTGATTGCACGAGCAACGTCTCATCGTCTTCCAATTCTTTTAATGACGCTAAGATTTGATCGTAGCTTTCCCAATTGCGGGCTGCGCGTCCGATACCACCGTAGACGACTAAGCTTTTTGGGTTTTCGGCCACATCAGGATGCAAATTGTTTTGCAGCATACGATAAGGCGCTTCGGTTAGCCAGCTTTTACAATGTAGAGTACTGCCAGTGGGCGAGGCGATTTCGCGGCTCTCATCACGGCGAGTCAGCTTAGTCTCTTTATTGGTTCCATGGTTAGTAGTCATTATCATATCCTTGTGATATCTGTTAAGACGATAAAGTAATCAAAGTAAGTGTTTTACCGTCAGTCTATAAATTCAGCGAAACATCGATTAGATGACGCAGATTTTTTAGCACTGTCGTAAAGTTGTATATACAAATTATCAAAGATACTTTTTTCATGCAAGCAATATTTTATGAATGACTCAATTATTTTTGTGAGGGTTTTGGTAGATAGATAAATGTCACAGTGTTTTGCCAAGGTTCATGACGTTATCTCGTGATAGTATGGCGCTACTATTATTGGTAAAACTAACGGTTAAACACGGACATGAAAAAGACGATTCCGGCATATCAGCGCATAAAAAACGCCATATTAGACAATATTCACTCGGGTAAATGGCAAGCGGGCAATGCAATTTCTACAGAAATGGCGTTGGCAAAAGAGTTTGGCGTATCGCGTATGACGGTCAATCGCGCTCTAAAAGAGCTGAGCGAAGAGCGAGTGCTAGAGCGCCGGCAAGGGTCGGGGACGTTTGTCGCCCAGCAGCAGTTCAATCACACTTTTGTAGAAGTACGCAATATCGCGCAGGATTTAAAATCTGCCAACCGCGATTATCAGGCGCAAGTGGTGAGTAAACGCATACTTACGGCTGCGATGTTAGACGATGAATTACGGCGTAAATTTGATATTGATGAAGTAGCTGTGTCTTCTAATACAAACGCTGATACAACCGTAATGGATGACAGTACTGGCGCAGATAGTAGCAGCGACGTTGCTGTTTTATACGAGGTAAAAATCATTCACTTTGCGGATGGTCAGCCCATACAGTTCGAAGAGCGCTGGGTGGATGCGCAAAAGGTGCCAGAATTTATTGAGCAGGATTTTAGTGTGGTCAATACCAGTGATTATCTCATTGCCAAAAGTCCACTAGAGCGCGGCAGCTATACCATTCGTGCACTGGCGGCACCAGATGAGATTGCTGCGCTACTGCAAATCGCACCGCAGTCACCGACATTGGTATTGCGTCGTCAGACGTATTCAGCAGGTCGAGTATTGACCTTTGTGAAGATGTGGCATGCAGGCGATCGTTATCAATTCTCTGGTGAATTATAATAGTCTTACGCATGCTCACTGTTTTTGTACGTTTATTCTTTCTGAAGTGCGCTAGTATATGAATAAATGGCTATTTAATTGGCAATAATAACGTTAATATCTGCCTAAAAAATGTCCAAAAATTCAAAGATAATATAGAAACAGTATTGAAAAATATGCTGATCATCCTCAAATCGAGCAGCCAAAGCTAAATAATGCGGCGCAAATACTTTATTATAGTATTTGCCTGTGCTGGTCTTATCCTTATTTGTTGCTATGGTTTTATTGGCACGATACCTTTTTGCATTATTCATTCACTCTTATAAGGACGTCTTATGAAACGTCGTACTCTTTTAGCACTTGCCGCCAGTACTATGCTACTTGCCGCTTGTGGTCAGTCTACTACCAATGAAGCAGAAACCAATGCGACAGACAGTGCCGCGACGGGTGGCTCTGATTTACTGCAACGTATCAATAATGGTGGCACCATCAACGTCGGTACAGAGGGTACTTATCCGCCATTCACTTATCATGATGAGAGTGGCAAGCTAACTGGCTATGATGTCGAAGTGACACGTGCGGTTGCGGATAAACTGGGCGTAGACGTCGAATTTAAAGAGACCCAGTGGGATGCTATGCTGGCAGGTCTTGACTCAAAACGCTTCGATATGGTGGCAAATCAAGTAAGCTTGACCACGCCTGAGCGTTTGGCTAAGTATGACAAAGCCATGCCATATAGCTGGTCGGGCGCGGTTGTACTAGCACCGACTGATGACAATCGTTATAGCTCGTGGGAAGGTTTAAAAGGTCTGCGTACTGCGCAATCACTGAGCAGCAACTATGGTGAGCTTGCAGAACGCTACGGCGCAGAAATCGTCCCTGTCGATGGTATGGCGCAAGCGATTCAACTGGTTAAGCAAGACCGTGCTGACTTCACGATGAATGACAATCTGGCAGTATTGGATTATCTCAAAAAATTCCCAGATGCAGCACTTGAGATCAAGCTGACAGCGCCTGCGAGTGAGCAGACTGGTTCAGGTCTAGTACTCATCAAAGGGGATGACGCTGTGGTGGCAAAATTGAATGAAGCAATGGTCGCATTAGCAGCTGATGGGACGCTGACCAAGCTTAGCGAAGAGTTCTTTGGTGCTGATATAAGTCAACAAAAATAATGCTAGCGTCTATCACGTCAATGCTAGCTGAGTTACTGGCACTACTACCATTTATGGATCCTGCGCGGGCGCAAATTGTCATCAATTCATTTTGGCCAATGCTTAAAGGCGGTATTTATTATTCGATACCGCTGGCGTTGATCTCATTTGCGATTGGTATGGCTATTGCGCTGATAGTGGCGCTGATTCGTATCGTACCGCGTGCTGGCTGGTTCCATGAAATCATATACAGACTTGCGCGTATTTATGTGTCCGCCATTCGCGGGACACCAATGCTGGTTCAGCTATTTATTATTTTCTATGGCTTGCCAAGTATCGGGGTAAAGCTTGATCCTTTTCCCTCAGCGATTATTGCCTTTTCGCTAAATATTGGCGCTTATGCATCGGAGACGGTGCGTGCCTCTATTTTGTCCATTCCAAAAGGGCAGTGGGAAGCAGGCTCGACCGTAGGCTTGACGTATCTACAAACCTTTCGCCATGTCATTTTGCCGCAAGCACTTCGGGTGTCAGTACCCCCGTTATCCAATACCTTTATTAGCCTAGTAAAAGACACGTCTTTGGCGTCATTGGTATTGGTAACCGAGCTATTTAAACAGGCGCAAATCATCACGGCACGTAACTATGAATTTATGTTGGTCTACACCGAAGCGGCGATTATTTATTGGGGTATTTGTCTGTTCTTAACCTTTATTCAAGGTAAGCTTGAAACCAGACTTGATCGCTACGTGGCGAAATAAACCCTTGATAATTTGGACAGCATAGGATGGTAATGCCGCGTCGATAAGCGTGTGTTATTAGCAAACAGATATCAGTACAACAGGAAGCTTTATGATTCAAGTCACTAATATTCACAAAGCTTTTGGTGGCAATCAAGTGCTTAAAGGCATCGACTTGACCATCGAAAAAGGCAAGGTAGTGGTGATATTAGGACCGTCAGGGTCTGGTAAAACCACTTTTTTACGCTGCTTGAATGCGCTGGAAATTCCTGATCAAGGCATCATTGCTTTTGATGATGGTAGCTTAACGGTTGATTTCGCTACCAAGCCTAAGAAAAAAACATTGCTGGCGCTGCAGCGTAAATCAGGCATGGTATTTCAGTCTTATAACTTGTTTCCACACAAGACCGCGATTGAGAATTTAATGCTTGGGCCGACGGTAGTGCAAGGGCAAACTAAGGCGCAAGCCCGCGAACAGGCACTGGCATTACTTGATAAAGTAGGCTTATCGGATAAGGCAGATCTGTATCCGTTCCAGCTCTCTGGTGGTCAGCAGCAACGTATTGGCATTGCTCGTGCACTGGCTATCGAGCCGTCATTATTATTATTTGATGAGCCAACGTCTGCGCTCGATCCTGAATTGGTACAAGATGTACTGGGCACGATGAAGCAACTGGCATCTGAAGGCTGGACGATGGTCGTTGTGACTCATGAGATTAAATTTGCTCGTGATGTGGCGGATCATGTGGTGTTAATTGAGGATGGTCATGTGGTCGAAGAAGGTAGCGCTAAGCAGATGTTTGAAGTGTCTACTCATCCACGTACGCAGGCCTTTTTGCAGCGTATTGAACAGTAATATTATCAAGACAATCCAAGTTATTTAGCAACTGTCTATGGTGTCAATGCTTTGCTCTAAAGTAACGTTCCAATAAAAAATCTCCAGCTATTAATTATAGTTGGGGATTTTTTTCGTTTGATAATACAGATATAAAACTATTTAAAACAATCAAAAGTCACCACTAAATTCTTTGTCGTCTTTTTAGCCAGCGTGGTACGCGAGTGGCAGTGCCGTTTAATATGGCATTAAATAAAGCTGCCAGTAAGATTAACACCACGCCCACATATTGAATCCAAGATAAGGATTGATGCAGTAATAGTATGGCAAGGGCAATGGCAGTCAATGGCTCAAAAATCGTAAATACTGATGCACGAGTGGCAGGTAATTTCTCTAATGCTTTCATATAAAGGGCAAAGGGCACGACGGTTCCAATCAAAGACAACCCTAAAGCATAGCCCCACGTATGTAAAGGTAAGCTCAATAACCGCCCATAGGTTTGATAGGTTTCAGGTAATAAGAGCAGTACACCAGCACTGATGATAATAGAGGTAAAAAACACCAAAGGCGCAGGGTGAGCATCGTGCATCGCGCGCTTGCCCAGTACCCCGTATAAGGAATAACAGACGCCTGCTAGCAGTCCTAATAGGATGCCCCAGTTGACTTGCGCTTGCTCACCAAGCATCGTCAATCCAACACCAAATACCGCCATGAGCGCCAGTAATGCCGACTGGCGAGTGATAGATTCATCAAGCAAGAATGCGGAAAACAATAAGCTAAATACAGGCGCAGTATAAAGCAAGGCAACCGCAGGGCCAGCACCGACATAGATCACAGCAAAAAAGTAGCATACCGACATACCAAGTACGCCAATCAAAGACTGCAATGCCAGCCCAAGCCACTGCTTTCGACGAAGCTTGATAAGATGCGGCCATAATTTTGGTAGCATGACAAGAATAAGAAAAGCCGCGGTCACGATACGTAAGATCGTAATCTGCCAGCCACTAAAGCCGATTTGATTGAGGTAGGTCGAGAATATCCCCAAGGTACCCCAGCAGACAGCGGCTGTGATAATTTGAATGGTGCCTATCCATGACTGACGTGCTGACATTACGCCATCGGTATTTGCCATATAGCTCTCTATTTTTATGTTATATCAAAACCTATGCCCAAACTCAAAACCTCAAACTTTCCAAGCCTTGTAGCTAATGGCGTCATACAATACTGAAATAAGAAAAAGACAACCCGAGTAAGGGCTGTCTTTTGTTTGTTTTTTCAGTCTATCATTAAAGCGTTAATTAAGTTCGAACACAAGTCAGTTAGACATAAAATTCAATTTATTTGAGTTAGAGGTACGCTTGTTTTTAGCTTATGTCTTTAGCTTATCACCCTTTGGTGTCATATCCCCCAAACTTAAGCATCAAGATTTACACTTGTAGTAAAAAATTCGTCAGCAAGCGTTTGGCACCTTCCGTCGCAAATGACTCTGGGTGAAACTGCACACCTTGAATGGGATAGTCTTTATGCTGTAGTCCCATAATCTCCTCACCTGCTAGCGCAGATTCGGTTAGGCTGAACTCAGCATGAGCATTATTGGCGACGACAGCTGTGACAGTCAAGCAATCTGGTAAGGTATCCGCTTTTACCATCAAGGAGTGGTAACGCATGATTTCAATCTCTTGTGGCAAGCCTTGATAGACACCCGCGCCATCATGGCGAATGGAGGATACCTTGCCATGCATCGGCACGCTCGCCCGTACCACATCGCCGCCGAACACATGCGCAATCCCTTGCATACCTAAGCAGACACCCAATAGCGGCGTCGTCTTACCCATGACTTCAATCACTTCGGCACAAATACCGAAGTAGGCAGGGTCGTCAGGAGCGCCAGGGCCCGGTGAAATGATAATGCGGTCAAGATTCATTGCCTGTACATCTGCTAACGTTATCTCATTATTACGTTTAACAATGACGTTTGTGGCTTTATCGCCGTCCATCGTCTGCAAAATCTCACCGATATATTGGTAAAGATTAAAGGTAAAGGAGTCGTAGTTATCTATAATTAAAACATTCATGGGTTATCAACTCTTTGGCAAAATATAAACAATTTACGGGTTCATAAAACTGTCTAATACCACTTTCATGGCAGACAATTTACGCTGAATTTCTAGATATTCATCAGCAGGATTGGAGTCATAGACATTACCACCACAGGTCTGCGCATAAGCGGATTCGCCGTTGATGAATAGGCTGCGAATAGGAATAGCAAAGATACAATCGCCATTGAAATTAAACGATCCAAGCGCACCACCATAAGCACCGCGACCATCTGGCTCCAGCTCATTGATGACTTTAATCGCTTCAACTTTTGGTGCGCCTGACAACGTCCCAGCAGGGAAGTTACTGGCAAGGGCGCTAAACATATCTTCATTAGGATGTAAAATTCCGACGATCTCAGAAGAGATATGTTGCACGTGAGAGAAGCGTTTGATATCCATGAGGCTACGTACTTTTACCGTACCAAATTGTGCCACACGGCCGATATCATTGCGGTGCAAATCGACTAGCATATTGTGCTCGGCAATTTCTTTGGCATCGTTTAGTAAGGCGCGGGCAAGCTGTCGGTCTTCGATGACATCGACACCGCGCTTGGCAGTACCTGCTAGTGGATAGGTTTCCATCTCACCTTGACGCAAGCGAAACAGCAGTTCAGGCGAGGCACCAATGATGCACTGCTGGGCAAATTTCATAAAATACATATGCGGCGACGGATTGACCGACCGCAATTTTTCATAAATGGGCATTTTATCGCCGGCAATACGGTATTTGGATTTAAAACCTACCTCACACTGAAAGATACGCCCTGAGATGATGTCTTCTTTGACTTGCATGACAGCTTTTGCATGCTCTTCTGGACTCATGCCGTCACCCAAAAACTCAACTGTAGGCGGCTCATAGCTTGGAATTTGCTCATCAAGTAGCGCTTTGATTTGCTCGATGCGATTTTCTTGCTGCGCAGTTGGATAATAAAAGTAGAAAATCTCACCGGTCATCTTATCGAGCGTTAGACCATCCAAATATACGCCAAATTTAAAGGGTTCAAAGTCATCGCTCGCTTTAGCATTGAGACTGGGTTCAAAGAAATTGACACTGTCGTAACCCAAATAACCGACAAGACCACCGCTTTGGTCGCGAGCAATGACGTGCTGCGGCGTAATTTTGCGCAGTAGCTCGTAAGGATTATCCGTTTGATAATGAGTGGTTTCAGCGGTTTTATTATCAGTAATCGCGAGGGTTGTACGATCGATGGCAGCAATGGTCATCACTGGATCAAAACCAATCGCATGATGCCGCGCCATATGTCCATCTTCGCCCAATGATTCAAGCAGATAACAGGTCTCAAAAGCGCGCTCAATACGTTTGAACAACGCAAAAAAATCAATATCCTGCGTGAGTTTAATGCGCTGTGGTTTACTAGGGATATCAATAGCAGCAGGTTGGTTAGGTTTTGAATTAGGAGAGATCATAACAATATCCAAATTGGTTCAATGGTTGATCAAATGAAAATAAGGCACATTAAAATTCTAGTTTCTGTTTGATTAAGCAGCTTTTTCAGGCTTGTTTTTTATGAGTGTTTTCTATGAGTCATTAGTAAGGCACTCACATCGTGAACTTGCATGGCTTTGGCGCCGCGCGATACGGTAGCGATACCGACACCTAGCTGCTCAGATATCTCGCGCTGGGTGACACCGCGCTCAAGCAAGTCAAAAATGCGGATACGATTGGCGATTTCCTGCTGCTCTTTTTCCGTCAATAGCGCACTGAATAGCAGGTCGATAGCGGTGCTGTCATGACAACTGGCTAAATGGCTTAATAAGCTTTGATAAGGGTCTGTGCTCATAACATTCATCTTAATGGAAAAGAAAAGGGAAGCTTACTTCGTTTCAGTATTCTAGTACGATAGTACATAAAAGGCAAGTAGCCTATGTAGATGTTTTGCTACTGCTGTTAAATGGGTACTGTGTTTTGGAAGATGATTATTTATATAGGATGGATCCTACATTCATAAAGATAAAGCCAGCTAATCTTTATTAACTGGCTTTATCTTTATGAATGGTTAACAGTTCGTTTACAGACCCTAATTAAACGGAAGAGTGCTCACTGGCAAGTTCAATTTGCACCTGCCAATCCTCTATATCCAGCTCATAACAGTTTTTGCCTTCGCCATTGATACGATCTATCACCAAAAAATCAGAGTCACAACCGAGGGCAAGTAGCGGATGATGCCAGACATTGGCGTCATATTGCACACCTTGATGAGATTGGACATAAAACACGGTCAAATCAGCCGCAGACTGTGGCGGCGCACCAGCAGGCGCAACGATGACGATATAATCCTGACTATTCATCGAAAAGAACGCTTGCGTGCCAAACGGATGATATTCCATGACCGATAAGGCAATAGGGAATTCACGCTTTTTGGCGCGGAAGATACTCATGCCGACATCGCCGCCGTCAAGTTTGGCTTCAGCGATGGCGTGATGGCGGCAGGCATAGCCTTTATTGATATGGTAGCTATTTTCAGGCGTCTGTGCTTCCTTGTCATAGGGTTCGATTACGGTGCCGTAGGGCGCAAACTCAGCTTTGGTTAAAGGTCTTGCAACGATCGTAGTCTTCATAAGAGTACTCATGACTTTGCCTTACTTTTGGTGATCACTGTTTATAATTGCTATGAGCTACTTTGCCATAAGCCCGTACGCGAATTAAATCAACATCTGGGAATAAATGACATATTCGAATGAACGATTATGCCGCTATATTGCTCATCGTTCTGAATGCTTTGTTGTTCTGATTATTATTGTTCTTGCGCAGGGCTTATCGTGCTGGGCGAATAAACGGCATATGACGATTCACGTCTTTGTATAGTAAGTATCTAAATGGACCAGGTCCGCCAGCGTAACAAGATTGTGGGCAGAATGCGCGTAGCCACATAAAGTCGCCTGCCTCAACTTCTACCCATTCACCATTTAAGTGATAGACGGCTTTACCTTCTAGGACATATAAACCATGTTCCATGACATGAGTTTCATCAAATGGAATCACGCCACCTGGTTGGAAAGTCACGATATTCACATGCATGTCGTGACGCATATCAGACTGCTCGGTAAATCTGGTGGTTGCCCATACGCCATCAGTACCCGGCATCTCAATTGCTTCAACATCGTGATCGCTGGTTACAAAGGCTTCAGGCACATCAATTCCTTCACAGTGTTGATAAGCTTTACGAATCCAATGGAATTTAACGTGCGTGTCGCTATTGTTTTTTAGCGACCATTTGCAGCCAGGTGGTAAGAATGCATAACCACCTGATTCAAGATGATGCGACACGCCTTCGATAGTCATGTCCATTTCGCCTTCAACGATGAATATAACCCCTTCAGCGTTTGCATCTAGCTCAGGCTTTTCTGAGCCGCCATTAGGCTCAACTTCAACGATATACTGTGAAAAAGTCTCAGAGAAACCTGAAAGTGGGCGTGCAAGCACCCACATGCGCATACCTGTCCAAAACGGCAGATAGCTAATAACAATGTCGGTCAGTACACGTTTGGGAATAATTGCATAAGCTTCGGTGAAGATAGCGCGATCAGATAGCAGTTGTGTTTGTGGAGGTAATCCGCCAGTGGGTGCGTAATAAGTACTCTTTGTTGACATTGTTGATGTTCCTTAGTGGTGTTGTGCCGCAATAAATTTGTGTCTAAACGTATGGTTACATCCAGTTTGCAGTGTTATCGGCAGTGGCTGGATGGTTTTTATACCAGTGTTTGGCAATGTCATCACGGCGGCATACCCACACATCGGGCTTGCTGGTGATATATTGCAAAAACTTTTTGAGGGCAACGATGCGACCGGCGCGACCAATGATGCGGCAGTGCAAACCGATTGTCAGCATCTTGGGTGTGTGTGCGCCTTCCTCGTATAAGGTATCAAAGCTGTCTTTTAAGTATTGATAAAAAGGCTCGGCGTTGGTAAAGCCTGGGCTTGATGCAAAGCGCATGTCATTGGTCTCTAAGGTATAGGGAATGACCAAATGCGGCTTACGAGCGATTTTGTTACCGTCTTCTACTTTGACATTGAGCCAGTAAGGGAGCTCATCCGCGTAAGAGTCTGAGTCATAAATATAGCCACCTTGTTCGGCGACCAACTCACGAGTATTCGGGCTATCTCGTCCCGTGTACCAACCAAGCGGCTGACCACCGATCATGCGTTCGAATATTTCAGTGGCACGGCGCACATGCTCGCGCTCGGTCTCGCGGTACATATTTTGATAAGTAATCCAGCGTAGACCGTGACTGGCGATTTCGTGCCCATCTTCTAATACTCGCTCGATAATATGCGGTGTTTTTTCGGCAGCAGCAGCGCAAGTGAAGGTCGTAATAGGCAAACCATATTCTTTAAAAGTGTCTAATACTCGCCAAACACCCACACGGCTACCATACTCAAATGCCGACTCAATCGACTGATGACGATTGTTAAACTCTGGCGTACCCAAGACATCCGATAAAAACCGCTCTGATTGACCGTCACCATGAATCACGCTATTTTCTGCGCCTTCTTCGATATTGAGGACGAACTGTACAGCGATTTTAGCGCTGCCTGGCCAGCTGGCTTTTGGCGGCTTGTCAGCATAGCCTTTTAAGTCGCGAGGGTAGGCGTCTTGATTGAAATCGCTGATTATTTTTTTGGTCATTGTCAATATATCCTAAATATTTTAAAGCAACTTAAGTCAATTAAAGCAAAATAAGGCGTAACTTTGGATCCATATAATATTTATCTACGGCCTTTATTTATAACCCTGATGCATAAGCCACCATTTGCTGACGTTCTTCATCCGTCAATTTTGTGAGATTACCCAGTGGCATATAGCCTGTTTGTACAGCAGTGACGATTTTTGCTTTATGAGTTTTCATGTCGGTTGGTGTCTGCAAGATGATACCAGCTGGCGGCGCGGCAAATCCTTGCTGAGTAGGCTGAGCGGCATGGCACGTGCTACAGCGCGTGTGCACGACATCCATAATGGCATCATCAGCAGAGGCAGTTACTGGCACGACGTCGGCAGTGATATTTTCATTTGAGGCTGCATCAGTGCTTATAGTAGAATCGTCGACTGCACTAGCAGTAGTTGTTGGTGGCACATTATCTGGTGTCGCCGTTTCAGCAGTGACAGCAGTGACAGCAGGTAATGGCTCAATTGGTTCTGGGCGCATCCAAATAATTAATAATACGGTTAAGACAGCAGGGATGACCAAATAACGCGGCTTATGATTGTCCAAGTGCTTTTGGTTAAAATAGTGACGTACAATAGCCGTGATGATACCCACAAATACCAATACCAACCAGCCGTGAGCATGAGAGTACATCATCGGATAATGGTTGCTAATCATGGTAAAGATCAGCGGTAAGGTAAAATAGTTGTTCATCAGCGAGCGGTTTTTTGCTTGTAGTGCCAAGTCCGCTACTTCTTTGCCTGGTTTTTCGCCACGCCTCACGCATTCTACCAGCGCTCGTTGAGCAGGCATGATGCCAAAGAACACATTACCTGCCATCACAGTACCTAAGATAGCACCGATATGAATGAACGAAGCACGGTCACTAAATAGCTGATAAGAACCCCAGCAGGCGATGATTAATAGGATAAAAATAATGGTGCTAAAAATGAAGGAGTTTTTGCCCAAGTGGCTGCGGACAATCACTTCATAAATGAAATAGCTGCCGAATAAAAATAACAAACTGGTCGAGATGGCACCGATACTACTACCAAAATCGACTTTGCTGGGATCAATCAAGTAGGCAGTCGCATTGGCATAATAGACGATAGAGAGCATCGCCATACCCGTCAGCCAAGTAGTATAAGCTTCCCATTTAAACCAGTGCAGGGTCTTTGGCATCTCTTCGGGTTCAAGCTTGTATTTGGCAATTTCATAAAAGCCGCCACCATGTACCGCCCATAGGTCGCCTGAAATGCCTTTGTCAGCCTTCCACTGTGGTGGTTTACGTAAACTAAGATCTAGCCAAACAAAGTAAAAAGACGCACCAATCCATGCCACGCCAGCGATGACGTGGAACCAGCGAAAAAATAAGTTAAACCAATCGAGATAATAAGCGCCCATGTTGCAAATGTCCTTTTTACAATTTTCTTTTGTTCAGCTTTTTTCAATCTTTCGACGCGTTTTGCTAAGGCGACGTTCTTTTATGAGGTTCTTTTATATGGTGATGCTACATAACTACATAACTAAGAGCCGCGGTATGTGCTGTAGCCATGTGCGCTAAGCAATAGCGGTACATGATAGTGACCGTTATCACTTATCATAAAATCGATGACTACTTGTGGATAAAAAGCCGTGAGATTTTGTGCATCGAAATAAGACTGCGTATCAAAGGTTAAGGTATAACGACCAACATCTAAGTGATATTCAGCAATATCAATCGTTGGGTCAAACGACCAGCTATCTGGTGCCACGCGTCCATCCGCGTTGGTGACGCCCTTGGCTAATAAAGATGCCTCGCCACTTGCGCTTACGCGATCTAGCGTCACGGCAATACCAGCGGCTGGTTTGCCCAAGTGGGTATCTAAAATATGCGATGAGAGAGTACCTGACATAATAATTCCTTTTATATAAATGAGTCAGATGGGCTGAATGCGTTAAGCGTCACTCAGCAGTTTCTGTAAACGTAAGCGGGTAATTTTATTTTGCTCAGCCGCCGCATTGACCAGCTCAGTAGCGCGATCATTGGGCAGGCGTGCTAACAATAAATCGAGCATTTGCTGCGCGCTCTTACCAGTGGCAAATACGATAAAGATAAAGCCAAATTTATCAAGGTAGTCTTGATTGCCTTGAGCCAAAGCTTCAATCACCTCGTCATTGGCATCATTGGCACCCGACTGCTCATGGGCAGCACTGTCTTGAGTGTTGCGATATTTTTCTTTTAACGAGTCGACATTGCCTATTTGTGGATGACCATCAAAAGCCTCTAGTAACTGGGCTTCTTCTGTTTGTGCTTGTTGCCAAGTGTGGTCACTATGGGCAAGTAGTGTAGATATATCTGAAAAAGGACGCTTTTTTTCTAAAGCCTGCGCCCAATGGGTGCTGGTACAGCAGGTCAATAGATGTGAAATTGCCTCAGCTGTTGAGAGCTCATTAAACTGCTGTAAAGATAATTTCACAATGACATCCTTTTCTTTGCTGACAAAAGCAGTGGAGTAACATTTCTCGATAACATCTCATGCTAAAGTAGTATTTATCGAATAATAATTGGTTTACTATGAGCTATTCTGCTTAAACCTGACCATTTGGTCAACTACTTTATGCAAATATTTTATTTAGACTGGTGATATTTCATAAAAATTAGCATATGAATCCAGTTATTGGCTGGGATATGGCTCTTTATTCATCACAATAATGACAGGTAACATTTATCATGGCTCAACATAACGATATAGAACCACAAGCCGCGTCTGACGCACCTGTACAGCGCAATCAGCAAGATATCCGCGCCCACAATCAAACCGTCATTTTGGCGGCGGCAGAAGAGGAGTTCGTGCTGCAAGGTTTTCGCGGTGCGACGATGCAAGGTATTGCCGATAGAGCCGAGCTGCCAAAAGCCAACGTGCATTACTACTTTAAGAATAAAAAAAATCTGTACCAAGCCGTGCTGCATTCTATTATTCAAGAGTGGAATGATGGCTTGGTCGCTATGAGTGTCGATAGTGACCCTAAAACGGTCATCGAAAAGTTTGTCCGTACCAAATTGCATCAAGCGTTTGCTCATCCCAATCGCCATAAATTGTTTGCGCTGGAAGTCATCGGCGGTGCTCCTCATCTGCATGAATTTATGTCGGCGACCATGAAGGAGTGGGCGCTAGACAAGGCACAAGTGATGAAAACTTGGCATGAGCAAGGCAAAATTGGCATCGCTGACCCTTTACAGCTATTGATTTTGATTTGGGCAACGACGCAGCGATATGCTGAATTTGAGACAGAAATTGTCGGTTTGATGGAAAAGAGTGAGTACGATCAGCAGGATGAAGCGCGGGCGGCAGACTTTCTAGTGCCGTTTATTTTGCGTGGCTGTGGTCTTGAGTAGTGCTTATGTATTATTATTTTACGTCTATCACATGCCCTTAATACGAAAGCATTCTGAATGTTTTCGTATTAAGGAGCGCTAAAAGAGTCAATGTCCAGAACCAGAACAGCAATGCTGATTGGTAAAGAATTTGACTATCCTAACGTACGTTTAAGAAGCCTTTTGTCTAAGAGGCTTTAGACCGTCATCCAGATGCTGCTCTGCTGTATCAAATTCGACACCGTAGTTTTTGGGCAAAATCATATCGAGAGTAATGGCCACAATACCTGACATAGTAACCGCCGAACCAAAGATATTACGGAAAAGCTGAGGCGCTTGTGCGAATACATCAGGAACAAAAGCCACGCCCATGGACAGACCTAGCGAAGTGGCAATAATTAAGATATTTCGATGGGTAAAGTTGACCGTTGATAGGATGCGAATACCAGCGGTCGCTACCGTTGCAAACATCAATAACGTCACACCGCCAACGACTGGTTTTGGCAATTGGGTAAAGATAGCACCCAAAATAGGGAATAGCCCCATAGTGAACAAGATAGCCCCAACATAAAAGCCCACATAGCGACTGGCAATACCAGTCATCTGAATCACGCCGTTGTTTTGGCTAAAAGTCGTCACTGGGAACGTGTTAAACACCGCCGCAATTAATGAGTTGACACCGTCTCCCAATACGCCACCTTTAATACGTTTCTCGTATAGAGGTCCTTTAATGGGTTCGCCCGATATCATCGAAGTCGCCGTCAAATCACCAGAGGTTTCAATACTGGTAATGACATACATAAAGGCGATAGGAATAAAAGCCTGCCAATCAAACCCAAAGCCAAACTTGAATGGTACAGGTAGCGTAAAAATAGGGGCATCAGAGACCAAAGAGAAATCAATACGTCCCATAAGAATGGCTGCGATCAGACCAAGCATCAACCCTATAAAAATAGCACTGGAGCGAATGACTTTATTATTAACAATACTAATCAACACCACACTGACCAAGACCCCGCCACCGAGCAACAGATTCTGTATACTCCCGAAATCTTCAGCGCCCACGCCGCCTGCCAAATCCGTCAGACCAACCTTGGTTAATGACAGACCGATGGTCACAATCACACAACCCGTCACGATAGGGCTCATCAGAGATTTGAGTTTGGTGATGAATTGGCTTAAGAAAATCTCAACGAAGGCACCAAGAAAGGAGACGCCAAAGATAACAGAGAGAATCTCCTCCGGACTCCCGCCTTTGTTTTTTACCACAAAACCTGCCGCCAATACCGCGGCCAAGAAGCCAAAACTGGTTCCTTGTAACGCCATAAGACCGGAACCTACTGGTCCAACTTTATGGGTCTGAATAAAGGTAGCGACCCCTGATACCATCAATGACATGCTGATGAGATAAGGGATATGTTCACCCAGACCCAAGACGCCACCTATGATTAATGAGGGGGTGATGATACCGACAAAGCTGGCAAGTACATGTTGTACTGCGCCCAAAAAGGCTTTTGTAGGGGTAGGGCGGTCATGCAATCCGTATAGTAAATCGGGGTTCCCTTGAATGTGTTCGCTCATCTTGGCTTCCTCCTAAAGTGACTTTTAGTCCAAGCTCTGTGGAGAGCGCTAAGCAGTGTGATGAATTTAGAGATGGATATCGACACACCGTTTATTTTCATATTGCTTAGTTGTCTCACAAAGAGTCGCACTTATCCTTGTGCTAATAAATATCAGCAGCTAGCTATTATTTATCAATATGACTAATAGTCGTAGGTTTAAACCTGACTAATTGGTCAGCTATCTAAGGGTATAGTGAAAGGGTTGGCTATTGCAACGTTTTTTTTCATGTTGATGGCTTTATTTTTTAAATAATAACAGTCTATTAGACGAACATAGCGCAGCGGATTTGGTTTGCTGGCCATTTCTACTCGTCTAAAAACAGTAAGCAACAAAACGGAATAAGTCAGCCAGATTTAGCGCTATTTTTTAATATTAAATTTCTCGCATTAATTATTGCCAAATTGTTAATACTTCGTTATTATGCCTCTCATTATTTAAATGCTAACAATTATCATTAACATTGTTATTCGTATGAAAGGTTTTGGCTTTGTCAAGACTCCAATCGTCTAAAAAATGGTTTTCAACAATAAGCGGTGCAACTGCCACAAGCTGTGCTCAACAGTAAATAGCTTTTAAAAATTCTAATTTGTGATAGTCAACAAGGTGAGTGTGTTATGCGTGAAGTAAAGTTATCAAAACTATCTAGTCAAATGACGGTATTGTCCATGGGCGTGGCAGCGGTATTATGGTCACAAGCAGTCAGTGCAGCACCTGCAGAAGACATGCCAAGCACCACGTTGCAGACCATTACGGTGACAGCCAATAGCTCAGTACGTGATAAAGTGCAAACCGATTCTGTTTACATAGAAGACTATACGCCAGCACAGCAAGCCAGCCATTTAAGCGATTTTTTGAATGTCGTTCCTGGAGTTACGGTAGGTGGTACCTCTGCGGTCAATCAGCGTATTCGTATTCGTGGTCTTGAAGACAGCAACCTAAAAGTCACTATCGATGGGGCGCGTCAAGAAGGCAAACTTTTTTATCATATGGGTGACATTACTATTGACCCTGACTTGCTTAAGCAAGCAGATGTCTCAGTCGGTAATAACTCAGTGACGCTCGGTAACGATGCGATTGGCGGGGCGGTGGCTTTTAAAACCGTTGATGCAGTGGATTTGCTGAAACCGGGTCAAAGAATAGGAGCTAAAGTTCACGCAGGCTATGCCAGTAATAATGACGAGCTACTAACGTCAACGACTGTATATGCCGCACCAACGGACAATGTTGACTTACTGGCTTACTATGGCAAGCGTGATAGCGATTCTGGCGAAGATGGTAACGGTCGTGAGCTGTTTGAAGACAGTAAAACTGAAAGCATCTTATTAAAGGCGGGTGCTTATATTGCGGATGACCATCATATTGGCGCAAATTTCAGCCAAACTGAAAAGAAGGGTATTTTCCCATTTCGCCCTGATTTTCCGAGACTTCCTAATGATAAAGGTCCTGATGTAATCCCACAACAAGTAAAGCGCGATACTTATGGTATTGATTATAGCTTTAATCCTAGTAATCCACTGATTGATATAGATACCAACGTGTATCAGACCAAAACGCAGATTTTACGTGATTCTAAATATGCAGGTAGCTTTGATTTTAACGCTGAAGTTCAAACCACAGGCGCAAAAATCCAAAACACCAGTGACATTGCTACGAATGTTGGCACACACAAACTTATCTCTGGTATTGAGCACTACAAAAAAGAATCGGAGATGGAGCGCGACTTCGTCAAAGCAGGGTCAGACGAGGCAACCAATACATCAGTATATCTAGAAGACCAATGGAAAAATGGTAAGCTCACTTTAACACCTGGTGTGCGTTATGACCGCTACAAATCTCCTGAGTTTATCTCTGGTGGCAAAACCTATGATAATGTCGTCGGGGCACTTGCCGCAAGCTATGAGATTGCACCATTGACGCAAGTATTTGCAAGCTACACGCAGTTATTTAATGGTCCTGATTTAAGCCAAACCATTTTTAATTCAAATGGTGACAAAACTTACGTTAATAATGACTTAAAAGCAGAAGAAGGGTCTAATGCTGAAGTGGGTATCGTTACAACGTTACGCGACCTAACGGTAGCCGGTGATGCACTACAACTAAGCGGTAAGTACTTTGAAACCGATATCGAAAACTACATCGAATTTGTTCGTTCCGGCGGCACTCGCGTTGGCTTAGACTGTGTCACTGGACAATTAGGTGGTGAATGTCAAGGCGTCATCAATAAAGATGAAGATTTTAAAATTAAAGGGGTTGAGCTCGCTGCCGACTATAAAATGAATAACTTTAGTATGGGTTTGAGCTATTCACGCGCACGCAGCGAAGGTGAAAAAACGGGCTACAGCATTCCTTCAGTGACTGGAAGCAGCTCAGAATCAGGCGATAAATATATGGTCAATCTGGCTTATGCCCCAACAGAGACCACAGATATCGGCTGGCGCAGTACGTATGTCGCTTCAGTGATGCCGAATACGTCTGAAAATGAGATTGAAAAACCAAGCTATAATGTTCATGATATCTTTATGAACTATTCGCCAAAACAAGTTGATGGATTAAAAGCCACGCTTGGCGTTTATAATCTTTTCGATGAAGCTTATGCGAGTCACTCATCTCGTCTAAATCCGATTGATGATGTTGCTACTGACTTTGAGAAAGGTCGTAATATCAAAGCGTCATTGACGTATCAGTTCTAATCTTATTGTCACTTGATGATAGATGAAAGGGCCAGCTGTCTGTACAAGATAGCTGGCTTTTTTATGGTCAGTAAATGGTGAAGCATGCGATAGCAATTACAACTTTTTTTAAATACCAATAAAAATAACCAATGAATAAAGAAACGATGAATAAAAAACTAATACTAATGACTTTATTTCCCCTTACGTTGCGTCAGAGCTGTTTATGGATTCATCGTTATACTGGGCTTGCGACGGCCGCCTTTTTGATCATTGCTGGTATCACGGGCACGCTATTGGCGTTTCATGATGAGCTGGATGATGTGTTTAATCACAAGCTGGCAAATATTGAAGCGCAACACAAGCCGCCACTACCGATCGCCACACTGCATGATGCTGTTATCAGTGTCTATCCACAGTATCAATTTTCTAGTATGCCAACGTTAGTAGAGCCTAACAAATCAGCGGTTTTTTCGGTAGATAGAACGCGAGGTCAGGCAGCAGAGAATGCTCCTAAAGCCCCATTTCAAGAGGTATATGTCGATCCCTTTACGAGTGAAATCATCGGTACGCGTGATAAAGAGGCGTGGGCATGGCGCAATACGATGTACAAGGTATTTTGGTTCCACCGTGATTTATTGCTAGGTGATATCGGCAAATTAATACTGGGTATCGTATCTTTAATTTGGACGATTAATTGTTTCATCGGCTTTTATTTAACCTTTCCAAGAGCAGTTAGTGCCAATAAATCTCAACAAACCGCATTGAGAAAACCATCTGGCAAACTCCGCGCTTCATTTTTTAAACGCTGGCTACCTGCTTGGAAAATCCGCCGAAAAACCAATACTTTTAAGCTCAATTATGATTTGCATCATGCGTTTGGCTTATGGCTCTGGCTCATGTTGTTTGTCATTGCGTGGTCGAGTGTTGGTTTTAATTTAAAATTGGTATATCAGCCTGTAATGCAAGCGCTGGTAGGACTTGAAGGTAGAGATGAAAGCAAAGGAAAGAAACAAAATAAGCCTGCGATAAACACTGAATCTAGTAGCGATGAGGCGACTACTGTTGGCA
The DNA here is from genome assembly GCF_049896785.1 of Psychrobacter sp. TWP2-1-2. NCBI lineage: Bacteria > Pseudomonadati > Pseudomonadota > Gammaproteobacteria > Moraxellales > Moraxellaceae > Psychrobacter > Psychrobacter sp. TWP2-1-2. The sequence goes on from NZ_JAFCVA010000003.1 coordinate 79,388, forward strand.
CTAATATGAACAGTACTAATAAGGTAGACAAGGCTAATAGTATTGCTTATTTAAGCAGGAAGGCAGAGATCGCCGCACAAAAAAATGGCGTTAGCGTCCAGCAGCTATTGGGAGTGCGTTGGGTAGAAGAGGACAATCAATGGCAAATGCGCTTTAAAACCAATAAAGATATCGGTAAAAAAGGGGGTGCGTCATCTATCACGGTTGACGCCGCAACAGGCAATGTCGAGCGTGTTAATTTTGGGTATCAAAGCTCATTTGGTAATCAAGCTGATCAATGGATGGCAACGCTACACATGGGTCATATCAGCTATGGCGTAGGTCATTTGTTGTATCAAATATTTTTAGCATTGACGGGGTTAGCCGTGGCGGTCTTATCTGGCACAGGTGTTTATCTGTGGGTCAAAGGGCGTCAAAGTCGGTTAAAGCAAAGGCAAAAATTGACGGTTAAAGACAACTCTTTGAAGCGGTTACGCGAAACCAGCCATTAAAGAGCAACTATAAGATATGCTGTACTTAAACCGCATCGACAATCACTGGGCGACCTTGATGACTGAGCACGGTAACATCGACGTTATACAGATCCTTCATGGTTGCTTGGGTGATGACCTCTGCAGGTTGACCGACAGCCATCACCTGACCCTCTTTCATAGTGACCACGGTATCGGCAAATTGTGCGGCTTGATTGATATCGTGCAGCACGATGACCACCGTTTTTTGCTGGCTATGGCTTAACTCACGCAGCTCACGCATCAGGCGACCAGCATGATACATATCCAAATTATTGAGCGGCTCATCGAGTAATAAATACGGCGTATCTTGGCAAACAATCATCGCAATTAACACCCGCTGACGCTGACCACCCGATAGTGTCGATAAAAAACGCTCGGCTAATGGCGCAAGCTCAAAACGTTCGATAATTTCTTGCACTTTTTGCTGATCATCAGCCGTCGGCTGTCCTTGATGATAAGGGTAACGACCAAACATCAGCAGCTCATGTACGCGCAATCGCCCTTGTACTTGGTTGTCTTGTCCAAGCATCGCCACAGTTTTGGACAAGGTTCGCGCATGACAGCTAACAATATCACGTTCCTCATTATCTACGGCAAAACTGACCTGTCCCGACTGTAGCGGTTGCAAGCGTGCCATGACCGAAAATAAAGTAGATTTACCCGCGCCATTGGGACCAATCAGGGCAATCACTTGGGCGCTTGGTAACGACAATGTAATGTTATGAAGAATTTGCTGTTTGCCAATATGGTGCGAGATGTTATTGAGTTTAATCATAGTGGTTCTTATTTTTACAAAGGATCTGATTTTTCATTACTATATCAATGGTTTTTAGATGATTGGCTACTAGGTCAATGATTATTAGATAAGCGTGGTATTAACGACGCTGAGTCATAAAAATCAATATTAAGAATACCAAACCACCAGCCAATTCAATGACCACCGATAGTACCCCTGCCATGCCCAATAGTTGCTCAAATATCGTCTGACCGAGTACCAAGCAAATCATCGCCACCAAACAGACCAATATCAGACGCTCGCTGTGATACATATGGCGAGCGATACGATTGGTTAGCGCACAAACTAACAGACCAAAGAAAGTCACTGGACCGACCAATGAGGTTGCCGTGGCGACCAATACCGCAATGACCGTTAATAGTCCAAACGCTAGGCGTTGATAATTGATACCGAGGTTAATGGCTTGTGATTTGCCAAGCATCAATACGTCACATTGATAACGCCAGCGCCAGATAAATAGCGCGCTAATGGCACAGATAACAATGCTGATACCAAGCAGCTGCGGATTGACCGTATTAAATTGCGCGTAACTGGCAGATTGCACGACGACGAAATCATCAGGATTGATCAATCTGGCAATCAGGGCTGATAAGCTACGAAACAATACCCCAAAGATAACGCCGACCAATATTAGTCGTGTCAAATCTTGACTGCTTTTTGAAAACAGCAGCTTAAATAATAATAATGACGCGCCAAACATTAAAACAATTTCAAGGGTGAATTTGGCAAGAGGATTGATACTGGTAAAACTTATTGCACCCAAAAAGAAAACCAACAGGCTTTGTAATAAAACGTATAGCGAGTCAAAACCCAACAGTGATGGCGTCAGGATAGGGTTGTGGGTCAAGGTTTGAAACAATAAGGTCGATACGCCAATCGCATAACCGACGACCATTAACGCCAGTAATTTCTTACCTCGAAGTGGTAGCGCAAAGTCCCAATGGCCGTTGACATTGACTGTCAAAAATAGGATGGCTGAGATCAGCAATATGATAGCGGCTATGGATTTTGGGTGACTGACTATAAATGTCCAGAGTCGCGCAAGACAACTTTGTCCAAAAGTAGTTTTGTCGTTATTTTCTGAAGCACTGTCATCTAGAGTGTTATTGGCTGCGGCGCTAGGCTTAGACGGTGAAAACATGCGTAAATCCTATAGTGCTAGGCTTATCTAATCAGACAAAACAACGATAAAAGAAAGAGAAGAGGCAAAGAGGTTTAATCAGTCATTATGAATAAAAAACTTTATAGCGAGTTATTTTATTGTTCAGCAGGCGCACGTAATAATAGCCATAAAAACAGTACCGTACCGACCACCCCAAAAACCGTCGCCACAGGCACTTCAAATGGATAGCGAATCGAGCGTCCAATAATATCGCACAATAGCACTGCCGAAGCGCCCAATAATGCCACCGCTGGTAAGCTACGGCGCAATTTATCCCCCATCAATCGGCTGACGATATTAGGCACGACCAAACCAATAAAAGGAATCATGCCAACGGTGACAACGACAACCGCACTCATCATCGCCACCATGCCAACGCCAACCCATGTCACTTGTCGTTTGCTGATGCCTAAATTGAGCGCGATATTGTCACCCAAACCGACGATAGTCAGTTTGTCAGCAATGATATACGCCAGCACGCACAGTCCGCCTGTCAGCCACAGCAGCTCGTAACGACCTGCTAAGACGCCAGAGAAATCACCAAATTGCCAGACGCTGAGCATCTGTAACGATTCTGTTTGATAGGCGATAAAAGTCGTCACTGCCTCAATGATACCGCCAAAGACGATACCAATCAGTGGGATCATCAAAAAATCCGTCGGCGGAATACGATGAATCAGTAGCATAAACAGCATCATGCCAAATACCGCGGCGATGGTAGCTACACCCATTTTGACAATGAGCGCACTGGCTGGAAATAGTAGGCTAACTACCAGTAATCCCAGTGCGGCGCTTTGAGTTGCACCGACCATCGATGGCTCAACGAAGCGGTTTTTGAGCACCACTTGAATAATCATCCCAGCAACTGCCATGGAAACACCGGTCAAGATAATAGCGATGGTACGCGGTAGGCGACTGACCAGTAGCAGTGAGCTGTCGGAGTTGGCGCTATGGTTGATAAGGCTGTGAAATATACCTGACCACGAAAAATCAGCCACACCAATTGATAAGCTTAATAACACCAAAAGCCCCATAATAATGAGGCTGCCCGTGTTGATGAGCCACGGCGGTATAGAAGCACGGCGATTTTTAGAACTTAGACCACGGCTTGCGCTTTTTTGCCAACTCGTTGATGCGGCTGGTAAAGTAGGGCGGGCTTTGACGCTGGTCTGCGCACGAGAGGAAAATAACGGCATATCAGCTACTGGCTTAAAGTGAGGGTTGGCAACTGACAGTGATGACAGTTGCCTAAAAATGAATGACGCTCATTTAACGCATCATCTATTTAGCGTTAGCAAAAGCCTCTTTAATGGTCGTCAAATCCTGCATCCATTGATAATAACCGCCAAAGGCAAGATATGAGTCTGGGCTAAGGTAAACCACTTGATTTTTACTCCATGCGTTGGTTTGCGCGACCAATGGATTGTCCAATACGGCTTTGGCACCAGCACCATCTTCACCAATGGCGGCACTGCGATCGACGACGAATAACCAGTCTGGATTGGTTTTTTGTATGTATTCAAACGAGATTGGCTGACCGTGGCGCGCATCGGCGATTTGGTCATCTGCCATTGGAATATCCAGCACGGTATGGATGAAACCGTAGCGTGATTTGTCGCCGTAGGCAGACAGCTTATTGCCATTGACCATGACCACTAAGCCTTTACCTTTATCTTTGGTTAATGTTTTAGTCTCATCAATGAGCCTGTCGATATTGCCTTGCAGTTTCGCTGCTTGAGCACTTTTACCGAACAATGCACCCAAATCATGCAAACGCTGCTTGCTCGATTCATAGATATTTGCCGTATCAATCGTCATGTCGAGCGTTGGCGCAATACTGGATAGCGCATCATATTTTTCTGCCATGCGTGAGCCGACCAAGATAGCTTGCGGCTGCATCGCGTTCAACGCCTCAAGATCTGGCTCAAATACGGTGCCGACTGTTTTTGGTTCAGGCTGTGTTTTAGAGTGTAAATTGTCTAATTTTAGACCGCTTGGCATGCCATCGACAGCAACATCAAGCGCGGCCAAATCCTGCATCAATGTCATATCATAGACCACCAACGGCGATGGATTCATTGCCAAGTCGACATTACCTTTTACCGTGTCGACCGTGATTTTTTCAACAGAGACCGCATCGTTATTAGCGACATTCGAGGCATGATCTGCTGTTTGATTTTCAGTCTTAGCGTCAGCGGGCTCGGAGTCGTTAGATTCAGGTGAGCTACAACCTGTCACACTGATCGTAGCAACCAGTGCGGTCATCATAGCAGTCAGTAAAGAGCGTTTGAAAAAAGGAGTAGAGCGGTTAGGCAATAAAATAATAGACATAAATAACTCAGTATATCAGCTGGTTGGACAAAGGATGTATCAAATAATCGGTCATATAAAAGTAAAAAGAACTTCATCGATGTGATGCTTCACACCATACAATGCTCGACGGTATTACTTTTGACGTTATGATTTTTCATTGGTTGTTTTACGCTTAGCTATTGAGATGTTCAACATGCCTTAATATCTTGAGATTTTGTAATCTTAAAGATTCGCAGTCGATTAGGGGCTATGATAAATTAATTGAGACTCATTATCAATACAAATGATAATGGTTTTTATTACGTCACCGTATTCATGGGGTTTGACTGCCTTGGCACAATAAGTCTGTATAGCGATATTCGAGATAGAATGGTCGAATGACTAAGCAGATTTTGCTTATTAATAACGCTAAATGATTAGCCGATTATTTGCCTGATAAGCAAAATTATTATAAATTTATTATTGATAATAATTATCGTTTGCATTATTATCTACGCCATTCTACCTCGGTTAATGAATATTAGGGTGTTATGAGTTCAACGGATTTAGACGCGCCACCACTTAAATTGATACTCGCAGCTATTATTATAGTGGTGGGCTTGCACGTGCTGACGGCAGTCGCATTGGTGGCGATCAAGACGCCTGAGATAAAAGTTGAACCAAAAAAAGACACGCCACCTATCGAGATAGAGATGGTGACGTTACCTGTCAAAACAGCCGTCCCTGAAGTAGAAAAAGTTCAGGAAGTAACGCCCAAAAAAGCAGTGCCTAAAACAGAGTCAAAACCTGAACCTAAAAAACAAGCACCGTCAAAACCTAAAGCAGCTCCAGTAGTGAAGGCTAAGCAAAATACACCAGAAAAACCGGTGGTAAAAGCCAAAAAGGCTGATATAGCACCTGTCGTAAAAGTAGAAAAAAAGAAGCCGGATATTATTAAAAAAGAGGTGTCGAAAAAGCCAATAGTAGAATCGAAAGTCGATACCTCAATGGCTGATAGTCAACGTGAAGCTGAAGAACGACGTAAGATTCTAGCAGCAGAATCACAAAAGGCCGCTCAAGAAGCCCATGATAGAGCAGTGCAAGACGCTAAGAGAATAGCCGATGCCAAGGCTGCCCGAGAAGCTCAAGCCGAAGCGAATGCCAGAAAAGCAGCAGAAGACAAAGCGGCTAAAGATGCCGCGCAAAAAGCAGCAGCCGCTGCAAGTAATGAACCTGTGAGCTTTACTGCTAGTGCTGCAGACTGGGCATCAGCGCCAAACTTTAGCTTTCCTACTCGCGCCGCTCGTAGAGCATCTTCGGGTGATACATTCAAAGTGGTATTGATATTAAGAGTGAATAAGCAGGGCGGTATTGATAGCGCCCGGGTTGCTCAATCTTCAGGCAATTCAATAGTAGATAAAGAGGCGCAGCGTCAAGTAAGCTCTGGAAAATTCAGACCTTTTACTAAAAATGGCGTGCCAGTCGTCGGTAATGTGACATTACCTGTTACTTATAATGTGCCATAAATACATGGTTATTAGTACCAAGCATCGGCTCAATCGCAAATAATCGAACAATGGTAATAAAATACAAAGGAGTCTGACATGGACTTTATGCAATACTGGCAAATCAGCGACATGGTGACAAAAACTTTGTTCTTTTTGTTGCTTGCTTTATCTATACTTTCTTGGGTGACAGGCATCATTCGTGTGCTACAAAGCCGCAAATTGGCCGCCAATGTTGCAGATGATTTGAGTCAGCAGATTCAAGTAAAACAGGCTGAGATGATAGCAGCAGATGCCACTACTCGCCGTTTGGTTACTGAGCAGGTCTTGCTCAAGCATATTGGTCGTTACCGTTTTGCCAGCGAGCGCGGTTTACCTATTCTTGGGACGACAGCCGCAATTGCGCCATTTATCGGTTTGTTTGGGACGGTATGGGGAATTTTTCATGCGCTACATAACATTGGCATGAGTGGGCAAGCAGGCTTGGGACAAGTAGCAGGGCCAGTCGGTGAGGCACTTATCATGACAGGTTTGGGGATCGCCGTGGCGATTCCAGCCGTGGTATTTTATAACCTTGCAGTGCGTATCAATCGCCGTGTGATGTATCACGCCAACGATAGAGCGCATGACTTATTGGCATGTTCTGCCGAAATGGTCGTTACCCAGCAGCCGTTAACGGACAGCAAATCGACTGTTACCCAAGATTCGTTAGCAAAGGGTATGCACTCAAACACAGCAGATGCTCAGCAAGTGACTCATTATCATAGTTCAGCCGCGTCGCAGCCTTAACGATTATCCATTGATGGGACAGTCCGTTAGGCGATAGTCAAGCGAGCTATATTGCGAATAACCAAATGTATTGAGAGTAATTATGGCATTTCAATTGGGTGATGATGACAGTCAAAGTATGAGTGAAATGAACCTCATTCCGCTTATCGACATCATGCTGGTATTGATGATTATATTTCTATTGACGGCGACCGTACTGAATCCGACAGTGCCACTAGAGTTACCGAAGACCAGCGCTGCGTTAAATGAGGCGCCACCAGAGGCTATTCAAATTAGCATCGATAAAGACGCAGGGATATTTTGGGACAGCGATGCGATTAGCATGGAGGAGTTAGAGGCACGGTTACAACAGCAAAGTGCTGGAGGTAAAGACCCTTCTGTACAATTGCGTGCTGACAAAGACAGTAAGTATGACACGGTCGCTCAAGTGCTAGCCGCTGCCAGTCAAGCAGGACTTACAAAGATAGCCTTTGTCAATGAATAAGGCGAGTCTATAAAAGACATGATTATCATATGATGTTCGCTAGATAGCCAACCAACCATCAAAAAGGTAGCTAATATAATAATAAAACAAAAATAATAAACTTTTCTCCAGCCTCAATGAGTACTTAAACCTCAAATTAAGTACTCATTGGGGTTTTCTTTTTACCAGCCATAGCCAAAGGGATGATAGCCGTAACCAAAGCGCCCAGGCCCGTAGCCAAACGGATAAGGCGAACGTAGGTAATCGAGATCACGTTGGCGGATATAGTAGTAACGTCCTTGCGCGTAAGCTTCTTCTAGCTTTTCGATGCCTTCGAGCGGACAAACGGGCTGCCAGTCGTAGCCTTCGCGACCAAGTTTATAAGCATTGAGCTCGGTGCAGTAGCTTTTGAGACCTTGCTGTCGCCCTTGCTCCCATTGTATGCGGTTGGGTATGGGACCACCTACCTTTGCGCAGCTATCGGCATAGTGACCAAAATAAGCACCTGAACGCCCTTGCAAGCCATCAGCATAGCCGACTTCTTGCCAGTTGCTTTCCTGACATTGCTGCGGAGTGAGACTTTGCGTCGTTGCACAGCCTGATAGGGTAAATAAGGCAGCGCCTACTAGCGAGAGGGTAAGCCCAGTTTTACTCATGAGTTTATGGACACATTTGCTCGCTAGTGAAGCGGTCGATGAGTTTCGCTTAAGAAGATAATTCATAATAAACCTGCGCGCGTTTAAAATTATGGTTTATCATAGCACTTTTTGATGCTGACAACTTTTTGTATCTCGTTTTTATGCTGTTTTTTATTCGAGCTAAGTGTTTGATCTATTAGCACATATAGCCAAGCCATCGAGATTCGAAAACGTGAGTGGTTGGTGATTATCAACTTATCATGCTTGATTTTTAACGGTTCGTGCTCATTATAAGCTTCTATATAGTAGCCAGTATTTAGACAATCATTCGTGAAACAGCCGCTCATTAGAACGCTACTGGTTAGAAAATGACTGGTTAAAAAGTTACTGCTCAAACAATCGATGATTGCTTTTTTATAGTTAGCTGGGTAATCACTGTCTTTGTTTTAGCCTGTTGTATAGATAGTAGCGGTTTTATTTTTTAGTACATTTTCATTTATCCAAAAGGTCGGACCATCATGGGAACATTCATTGGCGTTATCATTGTACTATTTGTATTAGGGAGTATGATGGCGCTCAAACCTAACGGTATCGATCAGCGTTTGGATAAGCTGCGCATGACCGCGCGTCGTTTACAATTGAATCCAAAGCTGGTGAGTTGTCCTGATTGGATCAAAGGTAAAGACAACGAATATGGGCGTGGAATGTTAGGTCAATACTGTTTAGTGTTAGATGATGTGCAGCTGCCGCACACGCGCTATCAAGTGATTGATGGGCAATGGCGACCAGATAGTAGTTTTGTTGATACAAGCAAAAATGATGTTAAGCTCACGATTCCAAGTGCGATTCGTGCTAATAACAGCACTAATAATACGATTATCAAGAAGACCAATTTTAGCTTGGATAAAGCGCCGCTAGACTTGCCAGTCAGTATTGAGCCGTTTGTTAAAGGTTTGCTGACTAAGGCGAATAGTATCGTGATTTATTGGGAAGATATCGCTTATGTGCGTCCTTCATCCAATCCTGCTTATCAGCAAAAATTGATTGAAGCAGATTTATTGGTGCTCAAAAAACAGCTTGAACAATGGGCGTCAGAGATGCAAAAGCGCCTATAAAACGGCTACAAGGTAGAAAATCATTTTTTAATCTCCATTTATAAGCAATATGCAAGCACTTTTGGCAAACTCTCAGTCATTTACAGTTGACAGTGTAACGCTTAGCAGTGTAACGTCTTTATAACTGACTCTTTATCTTATGGTTATTGTTTGTTTTATAAACGTTTTTTTAAGCAGCTATTACTATAATGATTCACCGCGCTACTATAACTCACAATTATAAATTGCCATGCTGCTGTATTTATTCTTACTTTTAATTTACTCATATAATAATGGTGTCGTCACATATGGCAAAAACCGCAACCAAAAAAAGTCCAGCGCCCGCTGCTGGTAATCCCAAAGGTAGTCCAAAGGGCAAGTCTTTGGTGATTGTAGAATCACCTGCCAAGGCAAAAACAATCAATAAATACCTTGGCGATGACTTTATCGTGCGCTCCAGTATTGGTCATGTCCGTGATCTACCGGTTGGCGCAAGCAAAAGTGCAAAAAAACCAACAACGACTAAAAAAGATGACAGTCTAAGCAAAGAAGAAAAAACCCAGCAAGCCTTGGTACGGCGCATGGGCGTCGATCCAGAACATGACTGGGCAGCAGTTTATGAAGTATTACCAAATAAAACTAAGGTCATTAAAGAGCTTAAAGCCTTAGCTAAAGACGCTGACAAAATCTATCTGGCAACGGATATGGATAGAGAGGGGGAGGCGATTGCGTGGCATCTTAAAGAAGTCATCGGCGGCGCTGACAGTAAGTATGAGCGTGTGGTTTTTAACGAGATTACCAAATCAGCCATTCAAAATGCCTTTAAGCAGCCATCCAAACTCGATATCGACCGTGTCAATGCCCAACAAGCGCGGCGCTTTTTAGACCGTGTCGTTGGCTTTATGGTATCGCCGCTGCTGTGGCAAAAGGTTGCTCGCGGTCTCTCTGCAGGTCGCGTTCAGTCCGTTGCTATGCGTCTGGTCGTAGAAAGAGAACATGAAATTCGCGCCTTTATACCAGAAGAGTATTGGCAAATTCATGCCGATACTCACGTTGCCAGTAGCAAAAAGGACGCTGAGCAAATTGCGATTCGCTTAGAGGCGACCAAGCAAGGCGGCAAAACGCTTAAGCTTGTCAATAAAGAGCAGACTGATAAAGTCTTAGCAGTGCTTAACTCAAGCGACTTTATCGTCAAAGAGCGTGAAGAGAAGCCAACGCAATCGCGTCCGAGTGCGCCATTTATCACCTCGACATTGCAGCAAGCAGCCAGCACACGATTGGGCTTTTCAGTTAAAAAGACCATGATTTTGGCGCAGCGCTTATACGAAGCGGGTCATATTACTTATATGCGTACCGACTCGACTTTCTTATCTGGTGATGCACTTGCTGCGGTACGTGGCTATATCGAAGACAGCTATGGCGCAAAATACGTACCCGAAAAGCCAAATTTCTACGGCAACAAACAAGGCGCACAAGAGGCGCATGAGGCGATTCGTCCCTCTAACGTCAATATGAAGTCAACGCAGCTTAAAGGGGTTGAGCGTGATGCCATCCGCCTGTACGAGCTGATTTGGCGGCAGTTTGTCGCTTGTCAGATGCTGCCAGCAAAATACTTGTCAGTGAATCTATTCGTCGCTGCCAATGATGTCGAGTTAAAAGCACGTGGTCGTACGCTAGTATTTGATGGTTACACCAAGGTTATGCCACCGGCAAAAACTGACGATACCTTATTACCAGATGTGAAAAAAGGCGATAAATTAATACTAGATAAGCTCGATCCGAGTCAGCATTTCACCAAGCCGCCACCGCGCTATACCGAGGCAAGTTTGGTGAAAGAGCTTGAGAAAAAAGGCATCGGTCGTCCATCAACTTATGCGTCTATCATCTCGACCATTCAAGATCGCGGCTATGTGAAGCTTGAGAACAAGCGCTTATTTGCTGAAAAAATGGGTGATATCGTCACCGACAGACTGACTGCAAGCTTTCCAGATTTGATGGATTATACCTTTACCGCCGCGCTAGAGGACAAGCTTGATCATGTCGCAGAAGGCGATACAGATTGGAAAGATGTCCTCGATAATTTCTATGGCGACTTCAAAACAACGCTTGATCGCGCCAAAGAAAAAGACGGCATGCGTCCAAATGATCCCACTGACGTACCAGACGTGCATTGCGATCTTTGCGATCGTCCAATGCAATTACGTACTGGCTCAACGGGTGTATTCTTAGGTTGTACTGGCTATAATTTACCGCCAAAAGAGCGCTGTAAAGGCACTAAGAATTTAATGCCCGTCGAAGCTTTTGCCAATCTTGATGAGGCAGAAGGTGATGATGAAGCGGCAGAAGTTCGCGATTTGATGGAGAAAAAGCGTTGCCCGAAATGTAGCACGGCAATGAATGGTTATATCGTCGATGGCGGTCTGAAACTGCATGTGTGTGGTAACAATCCTGATTGTGATGGTTATGTCTTAGAAGAAGGCAAGTTCGAAGTGCCTGGCTCTGATTCTCCAACCATTGACTGTAATAAGTGCGATGGACAAATGGAGCTAAAGACGGGACGTTTTGGTCCTTACTTCGCTTGTCAGCAATGTGATAATACGCGTAAAGTGCTAAAAACAGGCGAAGCCGCACCGCCGCGCATGGATCCTATTCATCTGCCAGAGCTGAAATCAACCAAGCACGATGATTACTTTATCTTGCGTGAAGGAGCAGCTGGGATGTTCTTGGCGGCGTCTAAATTCCCGAAAGTACGCGAGACACGCGCACCAAAGCTGGCTGAGCTACGCGAAATCAAAGATAAAATGGAAGATAAATTCCAGTATCTTTTTGAAGGTCCAGATGAAGATCCAGATGGTAATCCAACTATTCTACGCTGGTCACGTAAGAAGAAGGAGCAATATATTGGCTCTGAGAAAAACGGTAAGGCCACACGTTGGGGTGTGTATTGGCGTAATGGCAAATGGGTAGAGGAGTAAGTCTCCTTTACCTTTTATATTGGTGATTGATTGTTAATATATGAGCTTCTGTATCACCAATATTGTTTTAAGCTATAAAATTTTAAATAAAAAAAACCTCTTAGATTCTAAGAGGTTTTTTTGTGCTATTCATATTTGTGATATCAATAACAGCTAAGTTCAGATGCTATTAGTTCTTTTCGATGATACCGCAAGCAACGCGGTCGCCTGCATTACCAGCTGGTTGGCTAGTATAGTCGTCAGCACCGCTATGCACGATAAAGGCTAGACGATTAACGCTATATTTACCAGCATCAGCGACAGAGATTTTCTTATTCACATAGTTAATAGTAGCCACGCCATCTGCATTGGCAGTCAGGTTAGGCAAGTCGCCAGCATGACCATTCATGTCGTCAGGGTTAGAGTGTGGTTTATTATCTGGATTAAAGTGACCACCTGCCGCTTTACCCATATCAGCACAGCTGCCTGTTTCGTGAATATGTAGTGATACCGTTTTGCCTGGCTGCAAATTCATCAGCTTACCGTAGACTTGTACGCCGCCATCAACTGGACGTAAAAATACTTGACCCACTTCATTTTTATTACCAGCGACTGCATTGATAGTCGACTTTAGCGCAGGTTGGCTCAGTGGATTGCCGGTTTGCATTTGACCTTCGACGGTTTGACAACCCGTCATTACCAACGTTGAACCACATAATAGCGCACTTGCAAGCATCGTCTTATTCATTATTATCTCCAATTATTTTTAATATTTAGTTATTTTTGATAAAAAGCTAACTCTTGAAGGTTTATAGATAAATACCTTTTGATTTCTATAAACATTCGTTAATGTCGTCATCAGTATAGCTAAGGATTAGATATAGTTATTCATCAAATGCGCAACAATCGGTTAATAAATGTAAGTATCGTATGGGTTTGAAAATTGTTTACGGTATTTTCTTTACTTCGTTTTGCCATACTAGAGTTTCGCCAGTCTCCATCGTTTGCAATAAATTATAGCGAGGCATATCAGTCTGATTATCTGCTGTTGGCGATATTGATTGTGAAGGTTGCAAACTCAAACTAAGAATGCTTTTGCTATTCCTGATAAGCTTAGCAAGCTCGCCCTCAATTCTATTACCAGTAACACCGCAGCCCATGAGCGTTTGTGGTCCCGAGCCAACTATCAATGTATAATCTTTCATCAAAATATAAGGACCACCGATACCATTGCAGCTAGAACTAAAAAATGCGTATTGACTATCGTCATACCCTCTAAATTTTAGCGACACTGGAAACTCTGGATGATAAAAATAACCAATAGACTGTCGAGATATTACCTGCCCTTTGTCATTAATGGTATTACGAACGGCGCTAACCAGTCGCCAGTCATAGCGCTCTAACAATGCTTTATCAATAGGCAGTCCAGTCGGTTCTTTAAATGTCCTAGGTGTACCATCAAATGTTAACGTATTGCCATTTTCGATTTTAACGACCAAGTTTTTTGATACAATCTGAGTATTAACGAGTTTGCTTTTTGCGACTGGTAATAGCTCAACATCTAACTTAATAATATTATTATCGTTAGGAAATAACTTTTTGATATTTGCTTCATTTGCTTCATTTGCTTTGTTTTCAGGAGCATTTTTGCAGGTCGAGGGTCTTTCTCTGAGCTCGCTACCATACTCAAAAGGCGGTGCGGACATCCATACGAATCTGATAGCAAAATGTTGGCAGCCTTGAAACAAGCTTAACGAACTGGGCGCTACTTCTAAAGTAATCGGCGCGTCAGTGTTAATATTAATAGCGTTGCTTTTTTTGTCTTCAACTTGTGTTAACTGCCAATGATAATTACTTGCCCATTGCAGCGTCGTAACTTCGTTAGCTGTTTCATCAGCTACCACTACAATTTTTTCTTCCAGCTTTTCAGTTTTTATGATGGGCTGATATGATATTGGGGTAGAAGTGCTAAAGCCAGTCATCATTGAGTTAGTAGGTATAGAGTTATCTTTTGCAATATTGGACTGACAGCCTATTAGCGCTGCTGGAAAAGAGATAGCGAGCAATAAAGATAGAGTTAAGCGGTTTAAAGTCATTTTCGTTACTACATCAACATTTGTCTAAAATATAGCATAAGGTATTATTAAGAGTGTTCTTTATTTTTGCCAAAAAAAAAGCCGCCCATCGTTATGATGAGCGGCTTTCTGATTTATAAGACTGGATTAGTAACTAATCAGATTAATTATGCAGCGCTTTCCCTGCAGTTTTATCGACCGTCACTTTCGCAGGCTTAAGCGGAACTGGCATACTGACCAAGGCAACCTTCAATATCTCATCAATCGTTGCCACTGGCTGAATGGTCAGACCAGCTTTAACGTTATCAGGAATATCGGCCAAATCACGCTCATTAGTCGCCGGAATCAACACATGCTTGATACCGCCTCGATGAGCAGCTAGCAGCTTCTCTTTTAGACCACCGATACGCAGGATTTTACCGCGTAAGGTAATCTCGCCTGTCATCGCAATATCTGGACGAATAGCAATACCAGTTAAAGCGGATACTAACGCTGTCGTTAGCGCACCACCAGCAGAGGGACCGTCTTTCGGTGTGGCGCCCTCTGGCATATGCACATGGACGTCAGTAGTCTTAAAGGTCTCGTAATCGATACCTAAGCTATCGCCGCGAGCACGTACCACGCTCATAGCAGCGCGAATCGACTCTTTCATGACATCGCCAAGTGAACCGGTAAAGCTCAACTCGCCTTTACCTTTCATCGCCACCGCTTCGATGGTTAATAGCTCGCCACCGACTTGTGTCCAAGCAAGACCCGTAATACGACCAATCTCAGGCTCTTCTTCTGCTAGACCGTAGTCGTACTGATGCACACCTAGATAGTCATCGATGTTTTTGTCATCGACCACGATTAGCTGACGTTCTGCTTTCTTCGGAGCACGTGCGCCATGGGTTTCAACCGAACCGCGAACGACTTTACGGCAGATTTTATTGACTTCACGCTCAAGGTTACGCACACCGGCTTCACGGGTATAGCTACGCACGATGCTATGCAATGCCGCCTCAACAATCTCAATTTCACCTTCTTTGAGACCGTTGTTTTTAATCGCTTTTGGCACGAGATATTTCTGGGCGATATTGACCTTTTCTTCTTCGGTATAACCCGGTAAACGAATGACTTCCATACGGTCAAGCAGGGCAGGCGGAATATCCATGCTGTTAGCGGTACAGATAAACATCACTTGTGATAAATCTAAGTCCATATCTAAATAATGGTCGTTAAAAGTATCGTTCTGTGAGGGATCTAACACTTCAAGCAATGCTGATGCTGGATCACCGCGGAAGTCTTGCGCCATCTTATCGATTTCATCTAATAAAAATAGCGGGTTTTTAACTTCGACTTTAGCCAGTGATTGGACAATTTTACCCGGCATCGCACCGATATAAGTACGGCGATGACCACGGATTTCCGCTTCATCACGCACGCCGCCAAGCGCCATACGTACAAATTTACGACCAGTCGCACGGGCAATAGACTCGCCTAATGAGGTTTTACCAACACCCGGAGGACCGACTAGGCAAAGAATAGGGCCACGGAGTTTTTTCACTCGTGACTGTACGGCGAGGTATTCTAAGATGCGATCTTTCACATCTTGCAAGCCATAATGATCTTCGTCTAATACCGTTTTTGCTTTTTCTAAATTAATCGAAACCTTGGTTGTGGCATTCCACGGTGTGTCCAAAATCCATTCAATATAGTTGCGCACCACGGAAGACTCTGATGAGGCAGGTGGCATCATTTTGAGCTTTTTCAGCTCCTGATCCGCTTTTTTGCGCACATCTTCTGGCAAGTCGGCATCTTCTAGACGCTGCTCTAGCTCAGCCACATCATCTTCGCCATCGAACGCACCGTCATTCATATCTGACAGCTCATTTTTAATGGCTTTCATCTTCTCGTTTAAGAAGTATTCGCGCTGATTGTCTTCCATTTGCTGACGGACCGCTTCTTGGATATCTTGCTCGATATTTTGTTCAGCACTCTGCTTAACCAAATATTCGGTTAAGGTGTTGATATGGGTTTTAAGGTCATCATTTTCTAAGAATGATTGCTTAATATCTAAATCCATCGACACACGGGTCGATATGAAATAAACCAACTCAAGCAAGTCATCGATACGTTTTGCCACACGAGTCAGCTCACGAGCATTACGCAGACGCGCATCGGCATAGCTTTCAAACAATGTGGTTAATGCTTGAATCGTGTTTTTCTGCTGGCTCTCATCCATACTGACATCAAGGTCAGCACGCTCAAAGCTTGCCATCAATAATGTGTCGTGATTTTCTATATTATCAACGCGCGCACGATATTGACCTTCGATCAATACTTTGATGCAATTCTCATCACTGTCATGCGGCATGGTACTGACGATGCGGCAAACCGTACCGTATTGATACAAGTTATCTTGATCAATGTCTTCGGTTAGCGAGTCTTTTTGTGCCACGACCAAGACTTTATTGCCATACTCAGCCTGTGCCAACTCAACGGCCTTTACCGATGGCTCACGACCGACGAACAAGGCAATCTGCATGTGCGGATAAACGACAACATCGCGCAATGCCAGTAGTGGTAAATAGTTTTCTGTACCGTCACCTTTTATACTATCGTCTTTTGCGTCATCGTCTTCAATAGTGTTGTCCTTGTCATCACTATTTTTGCTATCACCATCTTCAACGCGATCAGCTGTTACAGCTACATCACCTGTCGTATCGTCAGGCGCGTTGTCTCGCTCTTGATCATCAGCAATAGTAGATGAAACGTCGACATCGATGTCGATATTGTCTTGGGCAATTTTATGTTCACTCATATATTCTTCCTCGTTCACCAGACTTGTAAAGTCAAGTTCGTGGTTCATGTTTAGATAAATGGTGCTCACCGATAAAATTGCAAGGCTTGTGGGCAAAGTCACACGCTTATCTGCGCAAAATAGTTATATCTATCTAAAGACTGCGAGTCATATTGTTATTCATAATTTTAAATAACAGGTGACATTCAATGTGTACAGAGCATGGATAAGAAGTGCCTAGCTAACACCTATTGGGTTCTGTGCGTAGGATTTGTGTGCAAAATAAGGTAAACTGACGCGCGTCTTAAACGGTAGTTTTAGCGTCAAGTGGTTTAGAGACAAGGGTGATATCTATCGTCCATGAGATATTAATAGGTCTTAATCAGGCTATAGCAGACAGAATAAGAGGCAATATATGACCATCAATGCGGTACTGCTGGCAGTCATCATCATGCTAGGGCTGTCTTTGGCGCGTGTACACGTGGTACTCAGCTTATTAATCGGTGCGCTGGCAGGCGGACTCATCGCTGGTTTGGGTATGACCGATACTTTGAATGCCTTTCAAGAAGGTATCCGTAATGGCGCACAAATTGCGCTGTCCTATGCGCTACTTGGTGCTTTTGCAGTGGCGATTGCGCATTCAGGATTGCCACAGTCACTGGCAGGGGCGGTGATCAAACGCATTGATGCGGGCGGCACCAGTGGCATGATTAAATACATGCTGTTTGCAGGTTTAATCACCATGAGCTGCTTTAGCCAAAACTTAATTCCCATTCATATTGCCTTTATTCCATTGCTGGTACCGCCATTATTGCTCGCCTTCAATCGCATGCACATCGATAGACGTTTAATTGCTTGTTTGCTGACTTTTGGTCTCGTGACTACTTACATGTTTATTCCGTATGGCTTTGGCGATATTTATCTCAATCAAATCATGCTGAAAAACGTCGGTGAAGCAGGCATTGATATCAGTAACATCTCAGTCACCAAAGCCATGGCAATTCCGGCTTTGGGTATGTTTGTAGGCTTGCTCGTCGCCGTATTTATCAGTTACCGTAAACCGCGCCAGTATCAGCAGCTAGCAATTGATAAAGCTGCGCATGATGAAGTATTAGAGGGTGATGCGTTAAGCAAAACCGCGGCTAGTGCGCAAACACAAAGCAAGATGAAAACGTTGGTGGCGCTTGCCGCGATTGTGACGGCATTTGTGGTGCAGATGTATACCGACTCACTCTTGCTTGGTTCAATGTTTGGCTTTGGCGTCTTTATGGCAACGGGCGTCGTTAAATGGAGTGAAGCCGATACAGTCTTTAATGATGGTATCAAATTGATGGCAATGATTGGCTTTATTATGATTACTGCGCAAGGCTTTGCGGAAGTGATGAAAGCAACTGAGCAGATTCAGCCATTAGTTGATGGTGCTGCGTCATTATTCGCAGGTAATAAAGCGATAGCTGCATTTATTATGCTGTTAATTGGTTTAATTGTGACTATGGGTATTGGTTCGTCATTCTCAACCATTCCTATTTTGGCCGCGATTTATGTGCCGCTATGTATCTCGTTAGGGTTTTCGCCATTGGCAACCGTGGCGATTATTGGTACGGCTGGCGCGTTGGGCGATGCAGGTTCTCCAGCATCAGATTCGACTCTCGGACCCACTTCTGGTCTAAACATTGACGGTCAGCATGACCATATCAAGGACAGTGTGGTGCCGACATTCTTGCATTACAACATTCCATTATTGATATTTGGTTGGATTGCAGCGATGGTTCTGTAAGGTTGTAAAATATCTAAGTTATAAGATAATGAAAAAAGACGCTTTTCTAAGCGTCTTTTTGGTTTTCAAAAAATCATTTAATTAGGAAAAATCTTAAGAAACCAATGTTATTTCTTCATTATGTGAGCCTTGTTTAAAGTCTCTTATCCCTTTAGATAGAAGGTATAGAAAAAATAACTCAATCACAGGATCATAAATCCGCTCTAGTTTTAGATTGCCATTACTGTAGTCTATGATTGATAAACCAAATAAAACTAGCAAAATTAATAAGACTATAGGAGAAATTATGGCAATAAAGCGGTGAAAAAATATATTATTAGGCTGCCTTATTCGTTTTATTTCAATATAAGTTGTCAATGCAAAGGTATAAAATGCAACTAACGCAAAAGAAAAACTTCTCAGCTCGGCAATATCAAAATCATTGTAATCATAAATATAAGCAGCTGGTGTGAGAAACAACATAATTACCCAAAAGTAAAAGCATACTTGTAATGAAGCGGGTGACATGAACTCTTTTTTTGCTTTATTCATGGTAGATTGGACCAGTATTGTAATGATAATTTTTTACATTAATTGTATTTCATAATTTAAAAATAAACAATAGTCCATATCATGTAATATATCAAGAGGTTACTAATATAGTGGCTTTTCAATTGACCAGTGGGTTATTTGTTAGTTATCTGTACTTTTATCAAAATCTTTCAACTCACCATTCAAATTACTCAAAAACGCATCACTTTGCGCGAGCAACTCATTCAAGCGTTCTTCATTGACTAGCCGTGTCATCTCATCAGAGCTAAAAGGTTGCTCTTGACTATAGTAACGCAACTCTCTAGCGCCCTCGTTACCTAACGTTTGCAAATACTCGTCCACATGATCAGCGCTAGAGTTAGTATCCATCGCTTGCTTATCCTCTTTCATCAAAACCACCTTATGCCACTTGGCGTAATTAAGCCATCTAGTGGCACATCCCATGGTTGCCGCTGTAATTGTTCGACTACTTGGAAGTCATAACACCAGCCGATCTTTAATGGTCTTTTAGCCCCTGATCGATAGCTTTTGCCTAACGTCGTGTCATAAAAGCCGCCACCCATGCCCATACGATTGCCGTTGAGGTCTACTGCCACGAGCGGACAGATAATCACATCCAATTCTCGCGCCCAAAGTAATCGGCGATGATGGTTTTGCTTCATGCCTAAGCTATGAATGCGAGTCGGTATATTGAGCAGCTTTGATTGATAAATAGGTACGAAACGTAGATGTTTATCATCGCTGCCATCGCTCGCACGACTAAGCGAGCCGACGACTGGTAAATAAGGTAAATAGCCTAAGCCTTGACACCAAGTTAGCAGTGGCTGAGTAGGTAGCTCACCAAAGCCATCGTAGTACAGTCCAATACGTGCGTTTTTTGGTAGCCGCTGCTGTAGCTTAGATAGGTGCAAACTTGCCATGCGCGCGTAATGTCTACGTTCGCCAGCCGTTAATTGCCGACGCTGGCGGGTAAATTGCCGTCTCGGCGGATTACTCACTGTAGATATCTGAGACTCAGAATGTTTTAACTCAGGATGCATAGATATACTATCCAATAATGTATTAAATTGATGATGGCTGTTGTTTTTAGAGAGCCGCAATGGCTATTTGTGAATATTCAACACGGCCTAGTCATGCTATCATAATGCCACTTTACAGCGTATTTTCCTTTATGTGCAGCGTGTGTTGCACTTTTTTCGAAGCAGCTATACAACAAACCATCAAAGAGGGTAGTTATGTCGACACAGAATCAGGCAACTCGTACCGAAAAAGATACCATGGGCAACGTGGAAGTCCCAGCCGACGCTTATTGGGGTGCGCAAACCCAGCGTAGCCGTGAAAACTTCAAAATCGGTGGCGAGACTTTGCCGCGTCCAATGATTGAAGCAATGGCACTGGTCAAAAAAGCCGCTGCAATTACTAATGCGAGCCTTGAGCGTATTGAAGGCGATAAGCGCGACCTAATCGTACAAGCCGCTGACGAAATCATCAATGGTGGCCTAACCGATCAGTTCCCATTGGTTGTATGGCAGACGGGTTCTGGTACGCAGTCAAACATGAACATGAACGAAGTACTAGCCAACCGTGCCAATGAAATCGCTGGTTCTGAGCGCGGTAGCTACACGCCAATTCACCCAAATGACCATGTAAACCATGCACAGTCTACCAACGACAGCTTCCCAACAGCGATTCGTGTGGCTGCTGCTCGTCAGATCAACAGCTTGTTGATCCCTGCGGTAAAAGCACTACGCGACACATTGGCTGCTAAAGCCAAAGAGTTTGATAGCATCGTAAAAATTGGTCGTACGCATTTACAAGACGCTACTCCATTAACGTTAGGTCAAGAGTTCAGCGGCTATGTCAGCCAACTTGATCACTCATTGGTACGTATTGATAATGCGCTACAAGGTCTATATGAATTGCCACTAGGCGGTACTGCGGTTGGTACTGGTCTAAACGCTCATCCTGATTATGCGGTAACAGCTGCTGAGCAGTTAGCGACTTTGACTGGTTTGCCATTCGTAACGTCACCGAACAAATTCGAAGCACTAGCCGCTCGTGATGCTGAAGTATTTGCGTCAGGCGCACTAAAAACGTTAGCAGGTAGCTTAAACAAAATCGCTAACGACGTACGTTGGTTGGCATCAGGTCCTCGTTGTGGTCTAGGCGAATTGACGATTCCTGAGAACGAGCCAGGCTCTTCTATCATGCCGGGTAAAGTAAACCCAACTCAGTCAGAAGCATTGACGATGGTTGTCGCTCAAGTCATGGGTAACGATGTGACGATCAGCATGGCTGGCGCATCAGGTAATTTTGAGCTAAACGTTTATAAGCCAGTTATCGCGTTTAACTTATTGCAATCTATCAAACTATTGGGTGATGGCTGCAACAGCTTCAATGAAAACTGTGCCGTTGGTATCGAGCCTGTTAAAGACAAAATCGATGACTTCTTACACAACTCATTGATGCTAGTGACTGCATTGAACCGTCATGTTGGTTATGAGAATGCTGCGAAAATCGCTAAAACTGCTTATAAAGAAAACAAAACCTTGAAGCAAGTGGCGGTTGAGCTAGAGCTATTAACTGAAGCTCAGTTTGATGAGTGGGTAATTCCTGCTGATATGGTAAATCCTAAGTAAGCAGTAGACCAAATAATGACCTGCTACGGCGTCAGACTCGCTTAATGTGCGATAAGTACCCTTTGCACTCGTCTTTCTGGTAGCAGCGTCATATTTGTGACACTGATAATTTAGAAATAAAAAAGACCTTGTCATCCTTTGTAAACGGATGTTCAGGGTCTTTTTTTGTCTATTAATTGAAGTACCTGCATCGAGCGAAACAATGTCTTACCCTCAAACAACAAGTCAACTAATATTTATAACGAGTAAAACTAAAACTTTGGTTAGAATAGGCACATAGGTAAGTGATGATGAAAAATAATTTTTAAATCATCATAGTAAATCAACACATGCACAATAAGAGCGAACGATTAGACTAACTAAAAATAGTTCGCCGCTAACGTCCCTGTTTGTATTCTCTTATCTATGACCATTCTAATTATATCATTGAGGTAATTTATGAAAAAGTTAACGACCGCTCTATCATCAGCTGGTATTTTGATGGCAATGTTAGGTTCTGGTTCTGCCATGGCTTACTCGGACCAAGTAATGGAACCAAGCGAAAGCTATGACACCGCTGTTAAAATTAGACAAGTCAACTATACTTGCCAAAGCAACAAGAAAGTAAGCGTGACTTATGGCTTTAATAAAGAGTATTTACCGACCTTTGCAGAAGCCAATCTGAACGGCAAAAAAAGATTTTTACCGATTAACTTAGGTCGTTCTGACAATGTTGGTACCGTGTTTGGTGATGAAGACAACTTTAGTATCATGACTGGCGCATTGCGTTTAAATAACTATCATAAATCATCGGCTAATATACAAAACGCTAAGAGTGAAATCCTTTATAAAGGTTGTAATGTTGCTTCTATCAAAAAGCTTAAAGGCTAGTTTCTAGTAGGTTGATACATAGATAAAAAAAGACCTTGTCACGTAATGTGGCAGGGTTTTTCATATTTAAGGGTGGAGCTAATACCTAATAAGCGTTAAAAAATGTGTCTGTCTACTGTAAAAAACAGAATATATCTTATATTCATCTACAATGAGGCAAGAGACGATTATAAATTTTATTTGGGCTATCTTGAAATTTCAGCTGTGAACTTGCAGTATACTCTTGATTGAGTTTTCATTGATAATCTTGAATATTATTAGAAAAGGAATTAAAAAAATGGGTATAGCTGATTGGCTTATGATATTTGCAGTTTTATTTGGGCCAATAATAGCTGTCCAGTTGACTAGATACTTAGATAGAATAAAGGAAATAAGAGAAAGAAAGTTGGATATATTTAAGACCTTGATGGCAACCAGAGCTTACAACGTTTCATGGGCGCATGTCGAGGCTCTTAATCGCATTGATTTAGAGTTTGACCATAATAATAAAAAAGAGAAAGCTGTAATTTCTGCTTGGAAAGAGTATCTTGATTTATTAAGCAATAGTTCTATTAACTCTGAACAGTGGAATATTAAGAGAGTGGATTTATTAGTTGAACTCCTGCATAAGATGGCAAAAGTCCTCAACTATGATTTTGACAAAATTCATATCAAAAACTCTTTTTACGCACCAACGGTTCATAGTGCAACTGAAGAGGAGCAAATAGCTTTGCGTCGTGGATTACTAGAAGTTTTAGAAGGAAAGAAGCATATACCAATATCTTTTCCTGACCTTAATAATTATAAAAAATAACTTTAAAGTATCTTAGGGTGCGTTCCCCACATCTATTCTAAGAACTATGTATTTTATCGGTGCGCTAGGCGCACCCTACATTTAATGCTCTGAAATAAAAAGACCTTGCCACATCACGCGGCAAAGTCTTTTTTATATCAAACATCTAATCTCAACTAGAACTTATAAAGCAAACCAAGCGTCGAGGTTGACTCAGTACGCGAGTCAACCATTGGGCTATCGTATTGTTCATTCGGCAAATAGCTTAAGCTTTGATTAGCAAACAATGCCCAACGTTCATTGAAATCATAGTTGGCACTAATGTTAACGTAAGGGTTCAAGCTCGAATTGGACTTATAAGCGGCGACGCCTGTTTCCGCTGACTCTTTTTCGCTGATGCCATAATAGTATTCATTATAGTCAGCATCGTTGTATTCGAAGCCAATGCTTGGATAGACTGTTAGCTTGTCTTTCGTAATTCTAGCAAGATAGGTCAAGCGGGCAGTATTGCCACCACTACGGTCTAAAACATCAGTCGCGATTTGAGCACGGAAACCACCGACGGGCGTGCGGCGCAAATAAGTCAGACCAGCAGCGACTGACGCTTCACGCTCATCAAGACCTTGTAATGCGCCTCTAGCATCATCAGGATCGAAATCGTTGCCAGCGAGCTGAGCATAAGCCGATAGCTGATTTTTGCCATCATTAATGATATAAGCACCCGCTTGAGCGCCGCGCACATAGAATCTATTGTTGTCATAAAAAGCGCCCGGCAACACACGTACATCGAGGCTGTCTTCCATATCGTAGGCTGAGTTGACGGCTATGACGTTGACGCCCACGCTTAATACAGCGTCTTGGTCAGTAGGTAAATTGTCCTTAAAAAGTGCAGCATTGGACATACTGGTGACACTAAATAACGCGGTAGCCGTTAATGCGCTAAGCATGACGCGCGTAGAAATATGAGGTAGCGCTACAGGTTTAAACATAATAAAGTCTCGTGAATGGATGAAATAATTGGGGGCAATCGTGTATAGTCAAGGAATTTTAAAATCGCTACAAGGCGAACGACCGCAGATAGTACACTGAGTACATCTAGGGCGGGTAACACGGTAGCGGTTTAAAAGTGCTCTGACTTATAGCAAGAAGCGAGTAAGGAAAACCTAACCAGTAAGCTGTTATCATGAACTATTTAGCAATGATAAATAACTATGAAGGTTTACTCAATGGTTTTTAATACTTGTAGTATTTGATCATGAATATCTTGCCACCACCAAATAAAGCCAATGCTAATCAGTAGCATCATTAGCCATGGTAGTAATTGCCAAATAAGGATAGATTTGGTCGGTGTTTCTTGTTCACTAAGGTGGCTGCGATTAGCATGAGTATTTAAGTGTGAGTTTACAGCAGAGTCGGGGTGGAAACTGCTGTTATTGTCAAAATCAACATTATTAAAGTGCTCGTTATTAGCAGAAGAATCAGTATCGCTGCTTGCTGGAAAATTGATATAAGTTGTTCGATAACGGTCTTCATAAGCAGCTGGATTAGGCATATTCTGTAACGCTATTGTCATACGCTGACGGTAGGCGATTGCGAATGCCAGTGCAACCACTAAGCCAGTCACCGCGCCGCCAATATGCCCCGCATTGTCGATACCGGGTACGGCAAAACCATAAACAAGGTTAATGCCCATGATAAATATCAAGCTTTTAAGATTGAGCACCATGCCATTGACCGATATTTTAAACAGCGCGGCTATTAATAGTGCTGCGCCGATACCCATGATGCCACCTGACGCCCCAGCCGATAGACCCAGTTGACCAGTTCCTTCTACAATACTGTGCCACGTGACATAGTTATTCAGTAAGTTGCCCCCGATCGCTGCCAGTAAAAACAATGCCAAAAACTTGGCTGAGCCAAACATCGGCTCGGCAATCTGCCCAAAGAAATACATGGCAAATCCATTAAACAATAAATGCATCAAGCCGATGTGTAAAAAGGCACTGCTGACCAAGCGCCACGGCTCATCACCCATGGTAAATGGCAATGCATTGGCACCCCATTTTAAGAGCGCCTCAGTCGATGGATTATTGGCGTCGACGCCTGTCAGTACCTGCATGATGAATAACCCAATAAAGCTGGCTAGTAATAGGGTGGTGACAGGGGCTGTTTTTAATAATTGTTGAATGGTCATAAAGGTGAGATATCATTAGAATGTTGTAAATAGAGTATAAAGGGTATGGTCAAATAATGTTATACATCTGCATGACATTATGATTTGATGATTAGTACTCTTAAAAGATTGGTGCCCTTAATAGTGGATCGTTTTAACGACCGTTTTAATGACAAATTTAACGATTAGCAACTTTGAGGTTCTCATAAGTGCCTTTTACCAATATATCAGTGGTAACCTTATTGATATCAGTGTGACCACAGAATGCCATCGATAGATCGCATTCTTTATGGATGATTTCCAGCGCACGTCGCACGCCATCTTCGCCATAAGCGCCCAGACCGTAAAGAAAAGCGCGACCAATCATCGTGCCTTTTGCGCCCAATGCGAGCGCTTTTAGTACATCCTGACCCGAGCGAATGCCGCTGTCTAACCACACCTCGATATCGCTATTTTCAGCCTGCACCGCTTGTACGATATCGGATAGGGCAGAAATGGAGGAGAGGGCGCCATCTAATTGACGACCACCGTGGTTTGAGACGACCAGTGCATCGGCACCGCTACGAGCAGCCATAATGGCATCTTCAGGTTCCATGATACCTTTAATAATTAATTTGCCGCCCCACATATCTTTGATACGTGCCACGTCATCCCAGCTCAAGCGCGGATCAAACTGCTTTTCCGTCCAAGCGGTGAGAGAAGATAAATCGTCGACGCCTTTTGCATGACCGACGATGTTGCCAAAGCTATGACGTTTGGTGCCCAGCATATTCATACACCACTGAGGCTTGGTCATCAAGTTGACGATATTGGCAAGTGTAGGTCTAGGCGGTGCAGACAAGCCATTTTTGATGTCCTTATGGCGCTGTCCCAGCACTTGTAAATCCGCGGTGAGGATCAATGCCGAACAATTGGCATCTTTCGCCCGCTGAATTAAATTGGCCACATAGTCATGATCGCGCATCACATATAGCTGAAACCAAAAGGGCTTGCTGGTATGAGTGGCGATATCTTCGATAGAGCAGATACTCATGGTCGATAGCGAAAACGGCACGCCGAATTTTTCTGCTGCCCGCGCGGCATGAATCTCACCATCCGCCCACATCATACCGGTAAAGCCAGTGGGCGCGATGGCGACGGGCATTTTTACCTCTTCACCAATCATCTGGGTTGCCAGACTGCGATTGTCCATATCTACCAATACCCGCTGGCGTAACTTGATACGGTCAAAGTCGGTTTCATTACTACGATAAGTCGTCTCAGTCCATGAGCCTGAATCGACATAATCATAAAACATACGCGGTACTTTACGTTCGGCAGCGCGGCGCAGGTCTTCAATTTCAGTAATTTTGCTCAAATTTTTCATTATGTTCTCACTACATCGTTTTTTATTGTTTGCTTGCTATGATTGTATGAAAAGTTGCTGTAAATCCATGACTGAAAATGGATAATTTAATCGTGTTGATGGTGTCAAAATCACCGGAATAGTGGTGGCAAATTCCATCATCAGTGCTTCGTCGAAATTAGCGATATCGACCTGTTTATAAGCAATCGGCTGTACGGCTTGAAACTGAGTCAGCACTTGCTTTGCGATGTCGCACAAATGACAGCCAGACGTTCCAAGTAACCACCATTTATCATTATTTTCAGCATCCCCTAGATCGGGGTTTGCAGCAACCATACGTTCTCGTAAGGCTTTTATATTATTATCATCGTACATACTTATTCTCTTGTCTTAATACTTGTCACAAAGTTTCGGTTTTTAGGACTTCGTTTGCCAGTATAAATACTGCCTGATCTTTTTTACGTAGACTCTATGGCATGATAAAGAAATGGGGTAAATAATGACAGCGATTGTGAGATTAGGTAAGATGACCTGCTGTTTTTAATTACTGGCTCTTCAGCTCATCTTATCTTATTACCTTTTCAATCACTTGGATATCGCGCATGGCAAGTTTTGGCAAATTTTTCAAACGATTATTGATGGCAATCATGCTATTGGTTGTCGCATTTCATGTATTAGTCGCTGGGCTACTATTAATTTGGAAAACGCAGCCGATTAATAACAGCATGTTTATGCTGACTCATCGTTTGACGGGTGGTACTGTCAGCCAAACTTGGGCGGAATACGATGCCATCGCAAAATCTGCCAAACAAGCCGCGATAGTGAGTGAGGATTCGACATTTAGTCAGCACAATGGTTTTGATTTTAAAGGCATTGAGGCGGCACGTAAGAAAAATGAAGAGACGGGTAAGATGTCTGCTGGTGGCTCGACGATTACCCAGCAGCTAGCAAAAAACTTGTTTTTGACCTCGCATCGCTCGTATGTTCGTAAAATTGAGGAAGCGATTATCACTGTCATGATTGAAACATTATGGGATAAGCAGCGTATCTTGACCGCTTATCTCAATGTGGCAGAGTTTGGCAATGGTATTTATGGTATCGAAGCGGCAGCTCAGCACTACTTTGATAAATCTGCGGCCAAGCTGAACCGTGATGAATCAGCCTTACTTATCGCTATGTTGACCAATCCAAAATACTACGAAGACAATCAGGGCGATAGACGTTTACGCAATAAACAACGTATTATCAAAAAGCGCATGAGCAATGCAGTGTTACCACAATCGGCTTAATGGATTGTACCTATGACCATTTAATAAATAGCGCTGTGTTTTTGAATGATAGTTTTAAGTGACGGTTTTGAATGGCAGTTTCAAGTAGTAATGGATGAAAAAAGAACCCTGATAAATTTCTTAGTGGAAAAGCGATTATAAAAGACAATTGGTATTGAAGATGATGGCGTATCGATAACGCAAAGGAGTAGTGACGTGATGGATGTGAATAATAAGCAGGACACTGATAGCAATAATACAGTGATAGCAGTTGATAATAAAAGCCATACAGAGAGTCACAATGACAATTTAACTGAGGTTGCATGGCAGCGTTCAGAAGACGGCAGCTATTCACCCAGCAGTTATATCAATCGCGACTTGTCTTTATTACAGTTTCATTTACGTGTCTTAGCGCAGGCGGCAAGTCCTCGTCATCCGCTACTTGAGCGCTTGTTTTTCTTGATTATTTTCTCATCGAATATCGATGAATTTTTTGAGATTCGTGTCGCAGGCATTATGCAAAAGCTCAATATGGGTGATGTCTCGACCAGTGTTCATGGCATGCGTCCCAGTGAAGTGCTGAATGAGATATCTACCGTAATGCACGACGCCATCGCTGAGCAATATCGTATTCTCAATGAAGATATCTTACCAGCACTGGCGCTTGAGGATATCCGTTATCTAAAACGCGACGAGCTAAATGCTGAGCAGTCGGCATGGATGAAGCGCTACTTCACTGAGCAAGTATCGCCAGTGTTGACACCGATTAGCATCGATCCGGCGCATCCGTTTCCGCGTTTGGTCAATAAGAGCTTAAACTTTATCGCTACTTTAGAAGGTAAAGATGCCTTTGGTCGTGATATCAATCTAGCGATTGTGCCCGCACCGCGCAGTTTGCCGCGCGTGATTCGCCTGCCTGATGAGCTGACAGGTGGCAAAGAGCATCACGTCATGCTCTCAGCTATTATTCATGAGCATATCGGTGAGCTGTTCCCTGGGATGAGTGTGACGGGCTGCCATCAGTTTAGACTGACGCGCAATGCCGATTTAGATTTGGCTGATGATGTTGAAGATATTGCTAAGGCTCTGGAGGGCGAGCTAGAAAACCGCCGCTTCGGTGATAAAGTGCGGCTAGAAGTCACCACCGATTGTCCAACGCCTATCAGTGATTATTTGCTTAATGAATTTGAGCTGCATGACAATCAGCTGTACCGCGTCAATGGTCCTGTCAACTTAACGCGCTTATTGTTTGATTTCAATATTCCAGCGCTGCGCTATCAGCCCTTTACCCATGTGGTGCCAAAAGAGTTCCGTCGTGAGATGGATAAGCTGGAAAAAGCAACCAGTATGTTTGCCGCCATGCGTAAAAGCGATGTGCTGGTGCACCATCCTTTTCATGCGTTTTCACCGATTATCAATCTGCTTTGGCAAGCGGCGAGCGATCCAAAAGTGTTAGCGATTAAGCAGACATTGTACCGCTCAGGCACCAATTCAGAAATTGTTAAAGCATTGGCTGCTGCTGCTCGTAATGGCAAAGAAGTGACTGCCGTCATCGAGCTGCGTGCGCGTTTCGACGAAGCCTCTAATATCGCCGTCGCCAATTATTTGCAAGAAGCGGGTGCGGTCGTTGTTTACGGGATTGTCGGCTATAAAACCCACGCCAAGCTGATGCTCATTGTGCGCCGTGAGGATGATCGAATCCGCCGCTATGTGCATTTAGGGACGGGCAACTATCATGCCGCCAATGCCAAAGTTTATACCGATTATGGTTTATTTAGCGCAGATCCTGATATCTCAGAAGATGTACATAATATATTTCAAGAGCTGACGGGAATGGGCAAGCCTGCCAATCTCAAAAAGCTGCTGCATGCGCCTTTTACCTTGCATGATAAGTTGATAAGCTTTATCGATGATGAAATTGCTCATGCAAAAGCCGGCAAGCGCGCTCATATTATCGTTAAGGTTAACGCTTTAACTGAACGTCGATTGATTAGCAAGTTATACGATGCCTCGCAAGCAGGCGTCAAAATCGAGCTCATCTTACGCTCAATGTGTTGTTTGCGTCCGCAAGTAAAAGGTCTATCAGAAAACATTACCGTACGCTCTGTTATCGGGCGTTTTTTAGAGCATACGCGTGTTTATTATTTCTATAATAATGGCGACGAGCGCTTATATTGTGGTAGTGCAGACTGGATGGATCGTAATTTATTCCATCGCGTCGAAGTGGCGTTTCCAATTGAAGACAAAAAACTATTCAAACAAGTATATCAAGACGGTTTACTTAACTATCTGAAAGACAATACCCAAGCGTGGATACTTAGCGGTGATGGTGTTTGGCAGCAGCTGCAACCAGCCGTAGGTGAAACGCCGCATACTGCTCAAGAGTATTTATTAAAAGTGATTAATGGCGTTGATGCATCAAGCTAGCTTAATATTTCAACGACATCTTCAAAGTGGTAAACACGTCTTTACAAACAATAAATACCAAGCAAAAAACCAAGTATAGAGTACTTTCTATGCTTGGTTTTTTTTGGATAAACGATTTGTCTGAGTTACAAACTGTCTTGTAACCTCACATTTATTCACATATTGATACGGCAGCACACTGGTGCAGTCCGTTATCTCATCCTTATAATCAAGGTCAGCCCTTACGCTATTATTAAACCGATTTGATGGTTTAATAAACAATTAGCACTCTAGTAATTCATGCAAAATTGCTCGTATTACTATCATTGATCGTATTACGAAAAAGAGCAGGGACTGCCTAAATCAACGAATTATAAAAATAGGAAACATCTTATGAGCAATACCGATAATGACACATCAGATATCAAAAAAGCTGTTGAGCAAGCAGATAGTCAGCAAATTGCGCGAAATCTCAAAGACAATAAAGCGGTCGATGCGCCTGAAGCATTAAGTAAAGACGAGCAAACTTCTTTTATTGAAGATGATTTGCGTACGGATAAATGATAAATAAGCTGTGATATAAATATTTGGATTAACTTATTTTATCTATTAATGACATATTGATGCGAGGGAACTGCAATGCCAAATAACACCCATCCAAATCATGAAGAAGCGGTACCAGTTCGTGATCCAGCCGCCTTACACCCAGACAATGCACAAGACAGTTATGAAGGTCGTAAGCACGAACCTAATATCGATGGTCCACAACAAGAGTCGCAAGAAACCGACGAGATATATGTTGACCCTCGTAAAGAAGAGAATTTACCCGCTGGCGGCAAGAACGTCGCAGATTTGAATGCCTATGACTTAAGCCAAGAAGGCAATGAATAGTACGGCTTACAGGCTAGGTTGAGCTGGGTATTAAATTAGGCTCACCATTTGCTAAACCGCCATAAAAACTCTAAGCACATTAAGCAATTGCCAAAACACGAATAACAATAATAAGGATATAGCTATGCAAACCAATGATCCAGCACTCACCAAGACACGCATCAGTGAAAATCATGACTCAACCAATAGTCATGATGCTGCTAATACCTTCCCTAGTAGACCTACTTCTAATGAGCATAGTGATAGTGGCATTGACAAGAGCATCACTGAAAATAAAGGAACGGATACTTTCAAAGAAGGCGTCGTTAACTCAGAGCATGTCAATGATAATGACAACCCCGCACGTCAGCCTGATCGCCGAGACCAAGAAGGTAATGCCTTTGATGATGGCGTGAATGAGCATACGATGGTTAGCGAGACATCCAAAAGCGAAGGTATTAACAACATGAATCGTTATGCAAATATCGATAATGCTCAAACACGGGTGTTAAATCCTGACGAAAAGGATTAATAGCTTTTTATGAAAAATTGATTAAATACAGATTTTTTATCTTTATAGAATGACTATTATGATAATAAATGATAATAAGGAGTAATGATGAATACGCCAGATGACAAGGCTGTCAACCAAGAAGACCATCAGTTAAGAGATGCGAACGATAACCATGGTATCGTACCTGACGATGCGCTACAAAAAGTCAATCCAGCAGCGGCAGAAAGGGCAACCGATGATCACGATCCCCATCATGTTGCGAAGGATAGTAAACAGTACGACAGCTCATTAATGAAAGATGATAAATAACCATTCATTTTGCTATAACGAAGTTCAAATAAAAGGCTAATAAGTGAAGTAGCAGACCAGAGCATGAAGCTTGGTTCGTTACTTCACTTATTATCTGTATAATTATTTATTGTATAAGAGGGTATCTAATCTAAAGTGATACCTAATCTTAGGTATTTAAGCAGGTGTGCCGCTATGAAAGCGTAGCTCATGATCTGGGCTAGAAATCAGTTCTGCTTCTACGTCTTTAAAAAATGCGACGCGCTCATCAATACTGTCCTCAGACAGTGATTGAGCCAAGGCTAAATAATCCTCAAAGTGACGACTCTCTGACTTAAGTAAGTAGCGATAATACTTTGCCAAGCGTTCGTCGTCGATGACCTCAGCAAGGGCGGCAAAACGTTCACAAGAGCGTGCTTCGATAAATGCGCCAATTATCAACACATCAACCATCGCTGCTGGCTCATAAGTACGTTTGTGTTTTAACATGCCTTTAGCATAACGTCCAGCACTCAGATATTTCCACGCCTGACCACGGTCATTCATAATACCTAAAACCTGCTCATAATGCAGCATTTCTTCGCGTATCAATTGTGCCAATTTACGCTGCAAATCATAAGAAAACTCATAGCGGAATATGAGATTCATGGCAGTGCCAGCGGCCTTTTTTTCGCAATTGGCATGATCTTGAATGATCATCGGTACATTCGCAATCGCCGCATCAACCCAAGCTTGTGTTGTGCGCGCACCCAAAAAATTATAAACAGCAGATAGGTCAACCTTGATTGGGGTGCGTAGCTTTGTGATATCAACATCGTCCTCTTCTATCTCGTCTTTTACTATACGAGGTTCTTCTATATTGCTGTCGTTCATAACTTTGTCGTTACTGTCCTTGGTTCTTATATCTTCTTTATTCATAGTTTTTGCCATAATCGAACGTTTAAAAAATCTTTTACTAATATTAGATAGATAACGGTTAAGCATAAATCCATGGAGTAATGATTACTGACAGTTTGTCTATGCGATATCAAGTATTGATCAATAAGCACTAATAAAACCTCTTAGCGCCTGTCTCATATAGATTATCATTATAATACAACCCCAGTATTTATCTAGTGAATGATGTTTTCTTGTTTATTTCTTTATTTGATAGTAGGATGATATTTTGCTTAAGCGCTATTTTGTCTTACTATTGATGTGTCGCCATATTGTGTTGTCGCAGTGGTGATGATTGCCAATGTTATGCAGTTGAAACCGTTTACAGTAGGTGCAAGGCAACCGAGCTCAAATCGTACACTGAGTACATTAAGCAAGGTTGACACCATCATCCGTTATAAATGCTTTGACCATGCTAATGGCTAATGCAGCAAAAATATAGGTTAATAGCATAGCATAAATAGTTAATTTGCTATTCACCACAAGCTTGTATGATATATCAGTAGGTTTGCTTAGTATTTCATCTAAATTTGGAATAGATGCCTAAGACCGACAATGTGTAATCATTGCGGTAGCAACTTCGTATTCACACCCCTCACGAACAGATAAGGATAACAACATGAGCCAGTCTTCTAACGCCAATCGTATTCAAAGAGGCATTCTTGCCATCGACCAGCAATTGTATGACTTTATTGAAAACGAAGTGCTGCCGAAAGTCGGTGTTGATTCAGACAGTTATTGGTCAGGTTTTGAAAAAGTCATTAAAGAGTTTACGCCGCGCAATAAAGCATTGCTCGCAACTCGTGACAAGATTCAAGCGCAGATTGACCAGTGGCACCTGCAACATCCTGCCAAAGACGGCAACATTGATTATCCTGCTTACAAAGCATTCTTACAAGAGATTGGCTATCTGTTGCCAGAAGGCGATGATTTTAAAGTTAGCACAGAAAATGTCGATGACGAGATTGCTCATATTGCAGGCCCGCAGTTGGTCGTACCAGTACGTAATGCGCGCTACGCATTGAACGCGACCAACGCTCGTTGGGGCAGCTTGTATGATGCTTTATATGGTACTGACGTTATCAGTGATGAAAATGGTCAAAAAGCAAAAGGTGGTTACAACCCAACTCGCGGTGCTGCTGTCGTTGCTTATGCCAAACAATTCCTAGATGAAAACTTTGCATTGGCGTCAGGTTCATATAACGATGCGACCGGCTTTAAAGTGGTCGATGGTAAGCTTGAAATTGTCCAAGGTGATAGCAGTACTGAGCTAAAAGATGCCGAAAAATTCGTTGGTTTCGTCGGTGATGCAGAAAGCCCAACGGGTATTTTATTAAAAAACAACGGTTTGCATGCAGAGATTCAAATAGATGCCAATCATCCAGTCGGTAAAGACGACCCTGCACATATCAAAGATGTGTTGCTAGAGTCAGCTATTACGGCAATTCAAGATTGTGAAGACTCAATCGCTGCCGTCGATGCAGAAGAAAAAGTGGAAGTGTATCGCAATTGGCTTGGTCTCATGAATGGTGACTTGCAAGAAACCTTTGAAAAAGGTGGCAAAACCCGCACACGTCAGCAAAATCCAGATCGTGAATACACCACCCCAGATGGTGGTAAGCTTATCCTGCCAGGTCGTTCGTTATTGCTGATTCGTAACGTCGGTCACCTCATGCAAAACCCTGCAATATTGGTCGACTTGGGTGATGGTCAAGAACAAATATTTGAAGGCTTGATGGATGGCTTGATTACACCACTATTGACGCTCAATGACCTTAAAGGTAAAAATGCGCTATCAAATTCACGTAAAGGTTCAATGTATATCGTTAAACCAAAAATGCATGGCCCTGAAGAAGTCAAAATGGCCAACGATTTATTTAATGCAGTAGAAGACTTATTAGGCTTAGAGCGTAATACCATTAAAATCGGTATCATGGATGAAGAGCGCCGTATGACGGTCAACTTGAAAGAAGCCATCCGCCAAGCGAAAGAACGTGTCATTTTCATTAACACAGGTTTCTTAGATCGTACTGGTGATGAGATGCATACCAGCATGAATGCAGGCCCATTTGTACCTAAGGGTGAGATGAAGTCACAAGCATGGCAGCCAGCCTACGAGCAGTGGAACGTTGATATCGGTTTAGAGACTGGTTTACAGGGTGTTGCTCAGATTGGTAAAGGCATGTGGGCGAAGCCTGACGAGATGAAAGAGATGATGGACACCAAAGCTGCACATCCTAAGTCTGGAGCCAGTACCGCATGGGTACCGTCACCAACAGGGGCAACCTTGCACAGCATGCACTATCATCAAGTGAGTGTTGCTGATGTTCAAGATAGCCTAAAATCACGTGAGCGTGCCAGCTTAGACGACATTTTGACCATTCCATTAGCAAAAAATACTAATTGGACAGATGAAGAGAAACAACAAGAGCTTGAAAATAACGCTCAGGGCATCTTAGGATATGTTGTGCGTTGGGTAAACCAAGGCGTTGGTTGTTCTAAAGTACCAGATATCAATGATGTGGGTCTAATGGAAGACCGTGCAACTTTACGTATCTCAAGTCAACATATTGCCAACTGGTTGCATCACGATGTCGTGAGCGAGCAGCAAGTGATGGATACGATGAAGCGTATGGCAAAAGTGGTAGATGAGCAAAATGTAGGCGATAGTGACTATCAGACGATGGCAGATAACTTTGACCACTCTTATGCCTTTAAAGCGGCCTGTGACTTAGTGTTTAAAGGTCGTGAGCAGCCGAGTGGTTATACTGAGCCATTATTGCATCAGGCACGTCTTGATCTAAAAGCAGGCTGCTAATATTGCGCAGGTTAATATTAGAATATGGCATACTTGACATTCTATTATAATACTGTCATGACTGAATGAGGCTTGTTATTGGCTTTTATACTTAATAAGAAGTCTGTGATAGCCATTGACTAAGGTTATAGTCTGGAAACAAGAGCAGTGAAAATACCTTTTTTACTGTTCTTGTAGCAATTTTCCAGTCTCAATTGTGACTGTCAGCATGTCATAAATCACCTTTATTATTTTCTATTAGCCCTACTTGTCAATAAACAAGTAGGGCTTTATGTTTGTTAATTAAAGGGTATTCATTACGATAGTTTCAAGTTCTTGGTAATTATATTAATCAATAATATCCTTATCTATTTGAGCAGATAGAGATTTTTTTACAATGACCCACATTCTATAGTAGATATGGTGTTCAACAAATACTGGGTTTAAAAATCTAAAAAAAATGTTGCAAATTATGTCAAAGTTGTTATGCTTGTATTCGAAGTATGAGTTTGGTAACGGATGTTACGCAACGGAGCGATAAAGACCTAAGATTACATGGCAGTTACTTTTTAATCCCAGTTATGTAAGTCATTGTTTTTTTCATCTTACTGTAATAGAACTTCGCCACACTTGTTTCTGACTAATCTCGGTAGCCAGTTACACATTATATCTTTGAGGATTTGTGACGATACCATTATGAGCACCAGCTAATCATAGCTCGCTTATTACTAAAATTGTAAAGTGGAGATACCCCATGAAAAAACTACTTTTAGCTACAGCAGTTGCTGCCTTATCTGTATCTGCAGCCAATGCAGCACCGACTATCTATGGTAAAGCATTTGTAGCTGCTGACTACATCAATGCAGAATTTGATACTGATAGTGGCAACATGTATGATGAAGACAATGTAGAAATTAATTCTCATGCTTCACGCTTAGGTTTTAAGGGCTCTGAAGCCATGACTGCCAATACTGATGTTATCTATCAGTTAGAGTATGGTACAAGTATTACTGGTGATAATGCCACTTTCACTAACCGTGATACGTTTCTTGGTTTAAACAACAAGCAGTTCGGTGAGTTCCGTGCTGGTAAAAACCAGTCAACGCTAGCTCGTATTGATAACGTTGTTGTTAACGAAGGTTACTGGGATAACCTAGGTCAAACTGTAAATGAGAAAGAAACAGTTGCAGCATTAAACATGGCTGACAGTAATCGTCTTGCAAGTTCAATCATTTGGACTGCACCTAAGTACAATGGTCTACCATTACAACTATCTGCAATGTACAGCTCTAATGATGTAGATGGCGATGACTCTGATGACGCAGGTTTCGGTGTTGCCATGTTGTTTGATCAAGGTACTGGCTTTACTGCTGGTGTTGCGTACGATAAAGATCAAAATATTGATGGTGACATCATCCGTGGTACAGCGACTGTAGATCTAGGTAAATTTATCGCTGCTCCTGTAAATTTAGGTGCCTTATATCAAGTAGCTGACTATAATTACGGATCTTCTAAAGAAAAAGGTTTGGTGGTTAGTGCTCAGATGGCTCTAGCTAACTTTGCGCGTCCAGCCTCTATCTACACTCAGTTTAATAAAACTGACAATTTAGATGGTATGGACAACGCTGATTCAAATCAGATCGTTGTTGGTGGTAAATACTTCTTTAAAGACAATATCATTGCTCATGCCTATGCTGGTATGAACAAAGCTGATAATGTTAACTACACATATGTTGATGATATTCTAGAAAAAGATATTAACGTACGTGGCGATGCAGAAGTATTAGTAGTTGGTACTGGTCTAGAATACAAATTCTAATCTAAGCATTAGAATCTGATTATAAAAACTCATCCTTCGGGGTGAGTTTTTTTTGTTATATCCTTTTTGAGTGGGTAGTGCGTTATAATAGCTAAGTACTAAAACTTGAATGTTTCAAAGAGTTTATGCTTTTGCCCTATATTTTTTGACGTATTTTTAGTAAAATCCTTCTTTACCAATTACCGACAGAGTACTATGACCAAGTTTATATTTGTGACCGGTGGGGTAGTGTCCTCACTAGGAAAAGGTATCACCGCAGCCTCTCTTGCAGCGGTCTTAGAAGCCCGTGGCGTGACCGTCACGATGACCAAGATGGATCCGTATATCAACGTCGATCCAGGTACGATGAGCCCATTCCAGCATGGCGAAGTATTCGTCACCGAAGATGGTGCAGAGACTGATTTAGATTTGGGTTACTATGAGCGCTTCTTACGCCATTCAAAAATGAGTAAGAGCAATAACTTTACTAGTGGTCGTATCTATCAAAACGTTCTAAATAAAGAGCGCCGTGGTGAATATCTTGGTGGTACAGTACAAGTTATTCCACATATCACTGATGAAATTAAGAGTAAAATTTTAGCCAGTGGTGAAGGTTATGATATCGCGATTATTGAGATTGGCGGTACCGTTGGTGACATCGAATCGTTACCATTTATGGAAGCCGTCCGCCAAATGCAAGTAGAGCTTGGTCGCAATAGAGCCATGCTGATGCATTTGACGCTAGTTCCTTACATTGCTAGTGCAGGCGAAACCAAAACCAAACCAACTCAGCATTCAGTAAAAGAGCTGCGTTCTATCGGTTTGCAGCCTGATATATTGATTTGCCGCTCTGATCACCACATCTCACAAGACAACCGTCGCAAAATAGCGCTGTTCACCAATGTGGAAGAGCGTGCGGTTATTATGTGTGAAGATGCGCAAAGTATTTATCAGATTCCACGCACGCTTCATGAGCAGGATCTTGATGATTTGATCTGTGAGCGTTTTGGTTTAGATGTACCAGAAGCAGATTTGAGTGATTGGGACAAAGTGGTTGAAGCGCAGCTTAATCCTGAAATGAGCCTTACGGTAGCGATGGTTGGTAAATACGTCGAGTTACCTGATGCTTATAAGTCGATCAACGAAGCACTGCTGCATGCTGGTATCACTCATAAAGCCGATGTCAAAATTGACTATGTCGATGCTGAGCGTCTAGAAGATGATGACAGCTTATTGGCGCAGCTACACAATGCTGATGCCATCCTAGTACCGGGTGGTTTTGGTGAGCGTGGTACCAATGGTAAGATAAAAGCCATCACTTATGCTCGTGAAAATAACGTGCCATATTTAGGTATTTGCCTTGGTATGCAGCTAGCAGTGATTGAATACGCGCGTAATGTACTCAAAATCGATGCCAACTCTTCTGAGTTTGATCGCAAAACGGCAGAGCCTATCATTGGTCTCATCACTGAGTGGTTAGATGAGCGCGGCGAATTACAGATTCGTAGTGATGACTCGGACCTTGGCGGCACCATGCGTCTAGGCGCGCAGCAAGCCGAATTGGTTGTTGGTAGCAAGCTTAGCCAAATCTATGGCGCCAAAAATATCACTGAGCGTCATCGCCATCGTTATGAGATGAACAATCGCTATATCGAGCCATTAGAGCAAGCAGGCATGACCATATCTGGTTATTCTGCCAAACAGCATCTAGTAGAATCGGTCGAGATTGCTGATCATCCTTGGTTTGTCGCCGTACAGTTCCATCCTGAATTTACCAGCTCGCCACGCGGTGGTCATCCACTGTTTAACAGCTTTGTAAAAGCGGCTAAGAACTATAACGAAAGCAAATAATCGTTAATGCATAAAAATTTACATGTATAAAAAAGACTGATCTTCGGATTGGTCTTTTTTTTGCGTTTCATTTTATGACTGTGGTTATGAATGAGATTGTTTTTAAGCAATAAACATGACAATTTTTCTAATGGTTGGTCAGCAATTACGCTTAACCCCTTTTTTTACTGAGTCTATCGGTTACAATATAGGATAGAAATATTAATAACAATAAAGAGGGTGACTACTTCATGGAACATTTATCAACGGCGCAATCACATATCAAACTTACTACGCCAAATGGCAATACTCTTAATATCGGTAACGACCAACCATTTGTGTTATTTGGTGGTATGAATGTCTTAGAATCAAAGGAATTGGCCTTCGAGATTGCAGAGCAATATGTCGAAATATGTCAGCGTTTGGGCATTGGCTATGTCTTCAAAGCCAGTTTTGATAAAGCCAACCGTTCAAGCCTGCACTCATATCGAGGTCCTGGATTAGAGCAGGGTATTGATTGGCTGGGGCAAATCAAAGAAAAATTCCAAGTGCCTATTATCACGGATGTACATGAGCCGTATCAAGCTGCACCCGTCGCTGAAGTCGCAGATATCATTCAACTACCTGCATTCTTATCACGTCAGACAGATTTGGTACATGCGATGGCGAAGACAGATGCGATTATCAACATCAAAAAAGCACAGTTTTTAGCGCCGCATGAGATGCGTCATATCGTTAACAAATGCCTTGAAGGTGGTAACGATAAGTTGATCCTTTGTGAGCGCGGCAGTGCCTTTGGTTACAATAATTTGGTCGTTGATATGCTTGGTTTTGATACCATGAAGCAGATGGATATCCCTGTATTTTTTGATGTGACGCATAGCTTACAGCAGCCAGGCGGCCGTAGCGATAGTGCGGGTGGACGCCGTGAACAAATTACAACCTTGGCACGAGCAGGGATGGCGACAGGACTGGCAGGGTTGTTTCTAGAAGCGCATCCAAGCCCAGAGACTGCAAAATGCGATGGTCCGTGTGCGCTACGTATGAGCCAGTTAGAGCCGTTTTTGCGTCAGTTGAAGCAAATTGATGACTTGGTCAAAGGCTTTGAGGTGTTAGATACCCATTAATGTATTTACAGACAATAAGAGGCTGAGATTATGGCGATGCAAACAGCAACAGTCAGTATCGAAAATATCGATGATGATGAAGGGTTAAAGAGTGTGATGACAGCGCTGAAAAATATCACAGGGGTGACGGCAATCGAGCTTGATCCTGATAATAATGTTGCCACCATACGTTATGAAGATACAGACACCAGTATTCATGCGTTTACGGCGGCAATTAGTACGGTCGATTATGTGACTCAGCCATTTCCTCTTGATGCACCGCAAAACCCACGTCATGATGATTAGGTTTTATTCTAAATTAAGCGCTATTGTCTGTTACTTAGGCATAAATTCACAGTTCTATGAATAAAGTGATGACCAAAGAGTCTTGTTGTTAACCGTGATAGGGCTTAAGCTGGTTAAGTGCTATTTTTATAACGTCTTAAAAGATAGCCGTCTTAAAAAGACAATTATAAAAGCAATTCTTTAATAAAAGTATTTACCTATAAAAACTCAGTTACAAAAATAAGGAGCCTCTCATGGCAAACCAAACACGTATTATTAAAATTAATGGCATGACTTGCGGTGGCTGTGTGGCCAGTGTTCATAACGCCACTGCCGATATCGATGGCTTAGACGATATCAGTATTGAGCTGGCAGATAATCAAGCGACGGTTACTTTTGATGATAGCAAAACCAGTGTAGAGACAATTGCTGCTGCTATCGACGATGCAGGCTTTGATGCCACTGTTGCCAATGCTTAACCTACTCCGTTTGTATTAAAAAACCGGCTATCAAGGCTGGTTTTTTAATGGTTGAAAATTATTGATAGTAGCGTACTAACTATTCAGTGTGACCATACCAATATCAAATTTAAAAGTGTGCTATTTGTTTGACTTAGATATTCCATCCACTGAGTTGCTGTCCTAGCTCAGACGACTTTATAACGCCATAACGCATAAACGCCATACCGAGTTTTATTTATGAATGATACTACCCAAACCGACAATCATGATGCCTACGATGTAAAAACTGACATTCAATCCAATACGCCGCTCGCGCCGCAGCGTGCACATTTGCAGCTAGCAATTGAGGGGATGACATGTCAAGCCTGCGCCTCACGAATTGAGAAGGTGCTCAATAAAAAGCCGTCGGTATACGAGGTGAGTGTAAACTTCGCTGGCGAAACTGCCAATGTTGATTATGACCCAACGCAGACAACGCCTGAACAAGTGACAGAATGGGTAAATAAAACAGGCTTCGTTGCCAATTTGCAGGCGGCCGATAGTTTGTTTGCAAAAACAGACGAAGATATCGCGACTCAGTACCCATGGCGCTTGATTGGGTTATGGGTTTGTTTGGTGCCGTTTTTAGTTGGTATGGCAGGTATGCTCGTTGGGCAGGGTATGGCGTGGATGCCGCCGATTTGGATTCAGTTTATATTAGCGACCATTGTACAGTTTGGATTTGCCTTGCCATTTTACAAAAGCGCTTGGGCATCTATTAAAGGTGGTCTTGCCAATATGGACGTGCTAGTCGTCATCGGTACCGTGACTATTTGGGCGTATTCAACGTATCTGTGGCTGACCCATGGCGATGGCACTTTAAACAGTTTGCTGCAAAGTGGTCATGCTGGTGGTCACGGTGCGGATGGCAGTCCTGCGGTGTATTTTGAAGCAGGCGTCATGGTCATTGCTTTTGTGCGTACGGGTAAGTATCTAGAAGAGCGTACTAAGAAACACAGCCTCAATAGTATCGATTTATTATTGTCTTTAACGCCCGATGAAGTCGAACAGCAGCAGCCTAATGGTGATTTTCATAATGTTGCTCTTAAAGACGTGCAAGTTGGTGATATTTTGCGTGCTAAACAAGGCAGCCGCGTCGCAACCGATGGGGTGGTTATCGATGGTGCTGGCTGGTGTGTCGAGAGTCATTTAACGGGTGAGTCGGTACCGCTTAAAAAAGAAGTGGGAGATAAATTATTAGCAGGGGCGTTGGTTGAAAATGGCAGCTTATTATACCGCGTCAGTGCTAAAGGTAGTGATACAAAGCTTGGTGATATGGTACAAGCCCTCAGCGATGCCCAAGGCTCAAAAGCCAATTTAGCCCGTCTCGCCGATAGAGTGACGGCGGTATTCGTCCCAGTCGTCGTTGCCATTGCGCTTATCACCTTTGGAGTGACGTGGTGGCTGACTGGCATGATGGATACTGCCTTGATGCATGCAGTTTCGGTGTTGGTCATTGCATGTCCTTGTGCTTTAGGTTTGGCAACGCCAGCCGCTATCATGGCTGGTATGGGCGTTGCTGCTCGTCATGGCGTCTGGTTTAAGGATGCGCAAAGTCTTGAAGCGGCAGGCAACATCGATACAGTAGTGCTCGATAAAACAGGTACTTTGACCATTGGTAAGCCGACTATCGTGGACCATGTGATGGTGGATAAATCGATCGCAGTCGATGATGTGTTACAAATTGCCGCAAGCGTTGAAGCACATGCCAGTCATCCGCTAGCAACAGCATTGGTTAACGCGGCTACTGAGCGAAATTTGCCGTTGATGAATGTGACTGATATTAGTGTCATTAAAGGCGCTGGTATACAAGCAAATATTGAAGGTTTGGGTGTGGTAAAAGTCGGTACCGCAGAGTTTGCCAATTTAACACTGCCTAAGCTGATGCCAAAGGTATGGCAAATTGCCAGTACCGTTGCTGTTAGTATTAATGAGGAAGCTTTGGGTGCTTTTGCTCTAGCTGATGACCTAAAGGTAGATACTCCGAAGGCTATTACTGCGCTGCAAGACGCAGGTATCAATGTCATTTTGATGAGTGGTGATAAGCAGTCTGTGGTCGATCATGTGGCAGGGCAGCTGGGTATTGAGCAAGCTTATGGTAAAATGAGCCCACGCGATAAGGCCAGTCAAATTGCCTTGTTGCAAACGGCTGGTCATAAAGTTGCAATGGCAGGTGATGGTGTCAACGATGCGCCAGCGATGGCAACTGCCGATGCAAGCTTTGCCATGTTTGAAGGCACAGACGTCGCCCAGCATAGTGCGTCTGCCCACTTGATGGGTGAGTCACTGATGCATATTGATGCCGCGCAAAAAATCGCTAATGCAACGGTGCGCAACATCAAGCAAAATCTGTTTTTTGCTTTTATTTATAACTGCTTGGGTATTCCGCTGGCTGCTTTTGGTTTCTTAAACCCTATGATTGCCGCCGCTGCGATGGCGCTTAGCTCTATTTCTGTATTAATGAATGCCTTACGTTTGACCCAATTTAAAACAAAGGTTGAGCTGGATAACACAGTATCTGGCTCCCACGCTAAAACAGAACGTCTAACAAAAGCATAAGAGTCATATGGCTTTTAATATTATAGGTGCTGAGACAAATCCATAATTGGTAATTTGTTTATCTAAGTGTGATTTTATCAGCGCCAGTCGGTGCAAGATAAGGGAAGTTTGGCAAAATTTATGCTATGATGCCAAGCACTATAGCTAACGATTAAAGTATTAAAACCACCTTTAATCCTGCTCAAAACTTGCTGACTATATAGATAAGCAAAGCTGGTTTGAGCATAGCACTATACGATATTTTGCTTTATCTTTTTTGTATTCTAGTTGCCGTTATTTATCCCACAAACTTGGCATGACCAAAGGAATTAACAGACATTATGTACGCTGAAGAAACCACCAACGTCACCGCAATTAAAGACATTCGCGCCCGTGAGATTTTAGACTCGCGTGGTAACCCAACCATCGAAGCTGATGTAATCTTAGCTGATGGCACTATCGGCCGTGCTGCTGCGCCAAGTGGTGCATCAACTGGTTCACGCGAAGCGCTTGAGCTACGTGATGGTGACCAAAGTCGCTATATGGGTAAAGGCGTCAAAAAAGCCGTTGCTAACGTCAATAGCCAAATTCGCAGTGCATTGATGGATAAAGACGTCACCGAACAGCAAGGCATTGATGATGCAATGATTGC
Source organism: Psychrobacter sp. TWP2-1-2 (assembly GCF_049896785.1). NCBI lineage: Bacteria > Pseudomonadati > Pseudomonadota > Gammaproteobacteria > Moraxellales > Moraxellaceae > Psychrobacter > Psychrobacter sp. TWP2-1-2. Next base: position 124,345 of record NZ_JAFCVA010000003.1, read on the forward strand.
GCTAGATGGCACAGAAAACAAAGATAGCCTTGGTGCCAATGCCATGCTAGCGGTGTCTCTTGCTACTGCAAAAGCCGCTGCCAAGTCACAAAATCTGCCATTACATCAATATATTGCAAACTTGCGCAATCAGACGTCGCTGACGATGCCTGTACCGATGATGAACATCTTGAACGGTGGTGAGCATGCGGATAACACGGTTGATATCCAAGAGTTCATGATTGAGCCTGTTGGTTTTACCAGCTTCTCAGAAGCATTGCGTGCTGGTACAGAAATTTTCCACAGCTTGAAATCTGTGTTGAAATCACAAGGTTTAAATACTGCGGTTGGTGATGAAGGTGGTTTTGCGCCAAACCTGCGTAGCAATGAAGAAGCCATCACCGTTATTATGCAAGCGATTGAGCAAGTCGGCTATAAAGCGGGCGAAGACATTCATTTGGCGTTAGACTGTGCGGCTAGTGAGTTTTATAAAGATGGTCAATATATCTTGGCAGGCGAGGGCAACAAAGCCTTTGATAGCCAAGGATTCTCAGACTATCTAGTCGGCTTGGCGCGTCAATATCCTATTATCTCTATCGAAGACGGGCTTGACGAGTCTGATTGGGATGGTTGGAAATATTTGACTGAGCAGATTGGTGATAAAGTTCAGTTGGTTGGTGATGATTTATTTGTGACCAATCCTGCTATCTTGCAAGAGGGTATTGATAAGCATATTGCCAATGCAATTTTGATTAAGTTTAACCAAATCGGTACTTTATCAGAAACGCTAGATGCGATCTATCTAGCGAAGAAAAATGGCTATGCAACCATTATCTCACATCGTTCAGGTGAAACTGAAGACAGCACCATTGCAGATTTAGCCGTTGGTACGGCTGCTGGTCAGATTAAAACTGGCTCACTATGCCGTTCAGACCGTGTGGCAAAATACAATCAGCTGCTACGTATCGAGCAACAAGTACGTGCAAGCTACCGTGGTCGTGAAGAGTTCATCGGTCTACGTGGTTAACAAGCCAGATTTCTTGCTACAGCTAGGCGATATGTCATCATTAATCTGGTGATATATCGCCTAGCAAGCTTAGCTGGTTTTTTATTTTTATTATTGTCTCTATGTTGTTTGGCGTTATTATCTTATGAAATACTTTAGCCAATTTATGCTACTTGCTCTAGCCGTTGCCGTCCTTTTGGGACTGCAATATCAGTATTGGCTGGGCGAAAATGGTCGCTTTGAGCATAATAAATTGCTGACTCAAATCGAAGAACAACAACGCTTAAACGAAAACCAAGTGGCAGCAAATAACTTATTGCGTACTGATGTGCATGACTTAAAAACTGGTCTTGAGGCAGTAGAAGAGCACGCTCGTTTAGACTTGGGTTTGATTAAGCCGAACGAGACCTTTGTACGAGTATCTACGGCGCCCACCACACATAGCCGTTATTAATTGCTCTTAACTGTCTAAAATTATGATCTTCTATTGTCTATAATAGAAACCTTATACACCTGAAATTCGTTACTTCTCTTATTCCTCGTCTATCCCTAGCAATACTGTCATGGGTTCTAACCATGAATACTACTTTATGAACATTGCCCTATGAATATCATCCCTAATGTACATGCCATGATCGTCGCTGCGGGTCGCGGTAGTCGTTTTGGTGCCTCTATCGCCAAGCAATATACGATGTTGCAAGGGCAGACCTTGCTACAGCATAGTGTGGCACGGCTTGCTACTAGTGCTTATATTGATACATGTTTATTGGTCGTCGCAGCAGATGACAGTACAGCACAGACGCTTAATTTTGCGCTCCCCATCAAATATGTGATTGGCGGCGATGAGCGTTGGCAGTCAGTAAGAGCAGGGGTAAAGGCGATTATTGAGGCGGGAGCCGACGATTCAGATTTGGTTGTTATTCATGATGCTGCGCGTCCTGCGGTTTCCAGTCATGATATTGAAGAGGTCATCGAAGCGGCGATGCTAGAGCCCTATGGTGCTATCTTAGCGACACCGGTGGCTGATACTTTAAAGGAATCCTATCCGCAGTCTACCGCTCAATCTGAGCTTGTAGGTGAGACGCCTGTAGTTACCCTGACAGTGAGTAGCAGCCCATATTCTTACGCTAAACGTACTATCGATCGCCGTCATATGTGGCAAGCACAAACGCCGCAAGTGTTTCGCTTAGGTCAGCTGCAAAAAGTATTGACTTATGTCGCTGAACACGAGCTCACTATTACTGATGAAGCCAGTGCATTTGAATGTTTAGACCTACCCATTCGCCTCGTGACTGGCAGTCGCCAGAATATCAAGCTCACTTATCCTGATGATGCTATTTTACTCACAGCGATTATTAATGCCCAGTTCTGAGTAGACAAAAAATAATTAAACATTCGTAATAGACATCAGTCTGTATCAATCTCATTAATGAGCCAGTGGTCTTATCGCTCATTGGTGACGATTTTTATCATAACTTTCCTCTCCCATATTACCTATTTATCCTATCGCTGCCCATAAACCACAGTGCAAGTTCTCGATATAAATAATTGCGAATTATTGTTTGGTTTTTTCAATTAATGATATAAGATAAACATATATTGCTTTGATGACTAAACTAGCCTATGATGTAACCAACTTAATACAATTAATATAAACATTTATAAAATCAATAATATACCAAGCCTATTTGATATTTTCAAAGATCTTGTTTCTATGTTTTTTCTAAATTTAGTATGGTTGTCTTAGCTACATTTACCTGAAAATAGGGAGAAGCTGATTGTCAACAATCAACGATTCGACAAATCCAGTGACGACAGATCTCTGCCAGCTTATATATATAAGCCAAATTACTTCGACTGGTCTTTCAAGCCCCAGCACGCTTAACGACATCTCAGAGGTCGCGATTGAGCGTAACCAAGCCGATAATGTTACGGGTATTCTTTGCTATGGCAATGGCTACTTTTTTCAATGTGCAGAAGGGTCAGAACAAGATTTAACCAATCTAAAGAATCGCTTATTATTAGACGATCGACATAAAGAACTAAAAATCTTAGATTTTTCAGAAATTACCGAACGCCGTTTTTCGAACTGGTCTCTACGCTCCATTACACTTGAACGTTGGATGACCAAAGAGCCTGAGCTGAAAAAACTCATGCCATTTAAACCCTATGATTGGGGCTCTAACGCATGGCGCGAATTTTTAGATATCTTACAAGGGTATTATGAGGAACAAGCAAGAACTGGCAATATTGACACGCCACCTATCAAGTACAGCACGTTAGGGGTGACGTTAAGTAAGGTTGTTGGTCAGCATCAAGCATTCTTCTTGATTCAAACAGTACTCGGTATCATGATTGTGATGACATTGTTGTGGCTAATGCTATCAGATAAGATTTGGTAGTTTTTGTAAAAATAGATTGTTTGATTTAAAAATCCAGTATTCAATGCTGGATTTTTTTGCTTAAATTTATGATAAAAAATTCAATAAATAAACAAAACATCAAGTTAGGTATAGAAACCATGGATAGCGACACTTAGTAAATATATCTTAATATTTTGAGCGAACCTAATACTGGATCTTATCTATAAAATTAATTATGCTTCATTTATCAAGTAAATCGGCGATGACGAACTGAGTGCTAAGGTATCAAGAACCTCATGATATAAAAAACAGGCATAAAAAAAGCCCAATCACAATGGTATTGTGATTGGGCTTTTTGGTGGTACGCTTATTAGTCTTATCAGATGCTTTGCAGCAAACTTGCTAATAAGTGACGCCAAATAGTGGCGTCCCCAGGGGGATTCGAACCCCCGTTACCGCCGTGAAAGGGCGGTGTCCTAGGCCTCTAGACGATGGGGACTAGTAACACAACACCTCAGCTGCTTTCACCTTTATGCTGAAGTGGTGCGTATTCTAATAGCGTCTGCGCTTGCTGTCAAGCCTTTTTCTTCTTCTTTTTAAAATTAAGTATCTTTTTTTGATCGCACGGCGAGGATGTAAGTCATTACGCTTTAAATGATAGCGAATCCATAGTGAAGTGCAAGCACTAATAGTCAATGCGAGCAGCATATAACCGAGGATGGTTCCCCATAACTTAAGCTGTGGATCCATAATAGAGTCCCTCCTATTACGCCTCGATAGCATGAATCGTACTGGCTATCGCGACAATGTGGGCAACTTAAACCATCTATAGGATATAACGAGACGTTCTAATGTGAGTAATTACAACAACTTGTCTGGTTTTTGAATTGTTTTACACAATATGATATTCAACGGTTAGACAAGTGGCTGATTTATTGTGATATCAATCATATCCCTATTGATTGTAAAACCAAGATGTTAAAGTCATCAAGTATTACAAATAGCACTATTATGGGTAGTTGGCAATATAGGATATGTGATAAATGGATTATTTGTGACTACTCTCAGTCGAATCCTCTTTATTTTCTTCAGTATGCATCGCATTAGCCAGCATAGGATAATGGTTTAGGATATGACAAAACAGCTCAGCGGTCTTTTGTGTATCGTATAGGGCAGAATGTGCATCATTACCATCGAAATCAAGCCCTGCTGCTTTGCAAGCCCGTGCTAGTACTGTCTGACCAAATGCCAGCGCAGATAAAGTCACTGTGTCAAAAACTGAAAAGTTATGAAACGGGTTGTGACTTTTGTTATTGGTACGCAGCACCGCCGCATTCAAAAATGCTAAGTCAAAATGAGCGTTGTGCCCGATTAAGACACACTGGCGGCAGTCTTCAGTACGGCGTACTTCTTTTAACCCTTTGAAGATACGGCGTAGTGCTGTTTTCTCATCTTCGGCAATGGCTTTACGCATTGGATTGTTGGGATCAATGCCAGTGAAGGCAAGGGCACTTGGCTCAAGATTCGCGCCTTCAAAGGGTTCGATATGAGCATTGAATGCTTCCCCAGGATAAAACACGCCTTGCTCATTCAGTAGTACAGGAATGCAGGCAATCTCTAGCAAAGCATCGGTTTGCGCATTAAAGCCGGCAGTTTCCACATCAACGACGACAGGCAGAAACTTACGAAATCGGTCTTTTAGACGCATTGGTGCTAGCTCGTCTGCTGCGGCATCTTCTGTGTGACTATTTGATGGGCTCTTAATGCTATTATCTACAGGGTTTGATGGGTTTTCGTCAGGTAAGGCGGCATCGTTTGGAGTGGTCATATCTGGTTAAATCGCTTTTATCAGTCGTACTGTTATATTGAATTAAGACATTAAATGAAAAATAAATAACCTATGATACAAATCACACCGCTGGTTAGCAGATGTCATTCTTATCATAGGGTTAAACTTCTCAAGTTAAAATAGAATACAGATGGTTTTGCTTAGTGCGTTTTATGCTTTGATAGACCAAGGCAGTGTCTCGCCTGCCATAAGCGGGGTCAATGATGAGCCATCAAAGTAAGGGTAGGCTGCTGGCACTTGCATAGGTGTATTGACAAGCGTAATCGTGCTTTCATTGACTGGCAATCCATAGAACTGAGCCCCAAAACGACTGGCAAAGCCTTCTAACTTGTCTATTTTTCCCACGCTATCGAAAGCGGTGGCATACAATGTCAAGGCAGTTGCGGCACTATAGCAGCCAGCACAGCCACAAGCGGCTTCTTTTTTATCCGTCGCATGCGGGGCTGAATCCGTGCCTAAGAAAAACTTGGGATTGCCACTGGTTGCCACGTCTAATAATACTCTTTGATGGCTTTCACGCTTTAAAATAGGCAAGCAATAAAAATGCGGTTTGATACCGCCAACCAATAGATGATTGCGGTTAAACATTAAATGCTGCGGAGTGATAGTGGCGGCAATGTGATTGCCTTGTGCTAAGACAAAATCAGCGGCATCACTGGTAGTAATATGCTCGACGACAATCTTTAATGTAGGGAATTTGACAATGATTTGCGCCAACACTTCGTCTAAAAAGCGCTTCTCGCGGTCGAAGATATCCACATGATCTTGCGTCACTTCGCCATGTATCAATAGTGGTAGGTTGTACTTTTCTAATGCTTCAAAAACATCGACACAGGCGTTAATATTGGTGACACCATCAGCCGAATTGGTAGTCGCGCCAGCAGGATAAAGCTTGACCGCTTGGACGATACCTGATTTTGCTGCCATCTCGATATCTTGGGCAGTGGTTTTGTCAGTGAGATATAAAGTCATACGTGGATCGAATGCAGTTTTGCGCTCAGCACTCAGCTCACTGGCTACTAAGTGCGCCATGATACGGTCGCGATAGGCATGCGCATCGTCAGTGTTCTTAACAGGAGGCACTAAGTTTGGCATACATATGACACGGTTAAAGCTGTTTGCTGCGTGCGATACAGTAGTGCTCAATGCTTTGCCATCACGCAAATGGATATGCCAATCGTCTGGCTGAAGGATGGTCAACTCTCTAATCGAATCAGTCATAATGTCGTCGCGCTCTATATCGTCATATACGGAAATAAAAGGAAGGGATACTGTACCGCTATCATAACAGATTTGCCTACTTGACTAAATATGCGGCTAAATATCTGTACATAATAGATGGGTTGTTTTTTAATTTGCGGCAGTCAACTGTCAACTATATGTGAATAATTGAAATCTATCGACCCAAAATTTAAATCAAAAGCTTATGCCATGGGGCAGTTGCACTTTTGCCTATAGTAAATATGATGTACACTGAGCAAGTAATTTATCTTTTGATTGAATATTAGCGCTTTTCCTAACACTAAATGCTCACAATAGGAGTTCTTCATGGCTCAACTTGATCCAAAAAATATTAATAAAATCGTCTTGGCCTATTCAGGTGGTCTTGATACCTCCATCATCGCTAAATGGTTGCAAGAGACTTATGATGCAGAAGTGATTACCTTTACTGCTGATATCGGTCAAGGCGAAGAAGTTGAGCCGGCACGCGCTAAAGCTGAAGCTATGGGCATCAAACATATCCATATTGAAGACTTACGTGAAGAGTTCGCCCGTGATTATGTATTCCCGATGTTCCGCGCTAACGCTATCTATGAAGGCGAGTATCTGCTAGGGACTTCTATCGCCCGTCCGTTAATTGCCAAGCGCTTGGTTGAAATTGCTAAAGAACACAATGCCGATGCGATCAGTCATGGCGCGACTGGTAAAGGGAATGACCAAGTCCGTTTTGAGCTTGGCGCGGTTGCTTTATCGCCTGACGTGGTCACCATTGCCCCTTGGCGTGAGTGGGACTTGTCTAGCCGTGAGAGCTTGATGGAATATGCTAAAGAGCATAACATTGCGATTGATTATGCGGGCAATAAGAAAAAATCTCCGTACTCAATGGACGCCAACTTACTACACATCTCTTATGAAGGCGGTATTTTAGAAGACCCTTACGCCGAAGCAGAAGACGATATGTGGCGCTGGTCAGTCAGCCCAGAAGAAGCGCCTGACCAAGCACAATATCTAGAACTAGAATACAAAAAAGGCGACATCGTTGCCATCGATGGTGAAGCACTTAAGCCGTATGAAGTCATGATTAAGTTAAATGAGATTGGCGGTCAGCATGGTATCGGACGCCTAGATATCGTAGAAAACCGTTATGTTGGCATGAAATCACGTGGCTGCTACGAGACGCCAGCGGGTACGATTATGCTAAAAGCGCATCGCGGCATTGAGTCGTTAACGCTTGACCGTGAAGCGGCACATCTAAAAGATGAGCTAATGCCACGCTACGCAAAAATCATTTATAACGGTTATTGGTTCAGCCCTGAGCGTATGATGCTACAGGCCTTGATTGACAAATCACAAGAATATGTCAATGGTACTGTACGTCTAAAGCTGTACAAAGGCAGCGTCAGCGTTGTTGGTCGTAAGTCAGATGATTCGTTATTTGACGAAAAAATCGCGACTTTTGAAGATGATGCTGGTGCTTATGATCAGAAAGACGCAGAAGGCTTTATCCGTCTGAACGGTTTACGTCTGGCGATTGAAGCCAGCCGTGGTCGTGATTTATCAAAGTAAGTATGCTTTGCTAGATAAAGCATGAATAAGATACATGAATAAAAAAAGGCGCTATATGAATAGCGCCTTTTTTTTGTGGATTTTTTGAAGGTTTGTTCGATGATTTTTTGCTAATTAAGAGGTTCTGTATTCAGAGCTTTTATTTATCATTGAGCCGCTTTTGTTTCTTTGTCATCAGGCTCCTCATCGTCAACCATGACGATAGCCACATCCTGCTGTTGACGTTCTTCGATAATATCTTGTTCTATGACTTCTTCTGTCGCCAGTAACACACCGTCAGATTTTTGGCTTTGATACTTGAGCGTTGCAAGCCCGCCAAGCACCCCGATCACAGCAATAATAATCAGGATAACCGGATTTTTCCAGAGGGGTATTGATGCCTCGTATTCAATGGGCTTTTCGCTGGTGGTGGTCGGTGTATTGTCGTTATTACCACCAATTAAACCCAAGCTTACCAAAGGTGGTTTGGGTGCGCTGGCAGGTTCGGAGGTAATACGTAGGCGATTACGACTGAGATAGATATCTGAGATTTTGGCGAGCTGTAATAGCCAGCGTTGGTGTGGCAAGGCAATGGCTTGCATTTCTGTAAAGACTAGCATGTCGTTATGACGACCTTGCTGCAAGTTATCAGGTGAGCGTCCAATGGCTTTTAAATAATTGCCAGTTGCCAACTGCATATCTTGCACAGGCTGTTGATTTTCAGGCTTGAATGTCGTCAACTCATGCCAGTAAGGATTGAACGCTGGTGGGGTGTCAGCGAGCTGCTCTGCACTTAATAAGGCACGTTCTGTATGAGGATTGTTGTCGGATTCGTCTGCTGCTTTTGTTTTTACTGCCGAGTCTGAATTGACCTCTGATGCTGCGACTAGACTGTTATCTTCATTTACCTCATTCAATTTAACAGAGACAGACGCTGGCTTATTGATGGCAAAGCGAGCAGCTGATAAAAACTGTGGCTGTAAAGCGAACCACTTATCCATCTCATTGCTATCAAGTTGGCTATAGTCGGCTAAAATAGCCAGCTCACGTAAGACAATCACGCATAGAGATGTGAGGAGTATCTGTACTTGCTGCGTTGTTGCGTCAATCTGCTGAGCAATATAGTCACTCGCTTTAATCACGCGAGCATTATCATAAAATATCGCATCCGCCGCTTCATGGCGATGATATAACGTCGCATTGATAGTCGAAAAATTCATCGAATTATATTGGCGTAGCTCTTTAACAGCGCCGCGACTAAATAGCTTTTTGCTTACAGCTTGTCCGTCGTTATGCTGCTGGTAAGCAAGCAAGGCACTGATAATGGCCTGCAAACTGGCATCCATCGCCAATCGAGCTTGTGGTAATGAAAGCTTGGCGGCATCTGCCAATAAAGATACCATTGGCTTGGTATCTTGATAGAGAAAATCATACATCGACACACGTGTCGGTGAAATAGTCGTCATAATCTGCTAGCATCAAAAAGTGTGCCCCTATATTACGGTGCCAAAAGCCTTGATACAATCCCTTAATAATAGAAAAAATCAATCCACTTACTTATCACGCGGTCAATAATGATATCTATTGGGTAAATGACCGTTGGAAACATTCTATGACAAATAACGAAAGCTATAACGAGAAAAATAATGAAAGTTCTGATGTGCAATTGGTGGTTAATATTGCTAAGCAAACATTAACGCTCTACCAGCATAATAGAGAATTGGCTCAATATACGGTGTCTACTGCTAAAAATGGCATTGGCAGTCAGCAAGATAGCGGCTGCACACCTCTTGGCAAACACTTTATCGCCAAAAAGATTGGCGCAAATGAACCCATGAATGCCGTGTTCATCGGACGCGTTCCTACAGGCGAGATATATAGTGCTGAGCTTGGTGAACGACATTCTGAGCGTGATTGGATATTAAGCCGTATTCTTTGGCTAAGTGGTGTGGAAGAGGGCTTTAATAAAGGCAGTAATAGTCAAGGTGGCTGCGATACTTATCAGCGTTATATTTATATTCATGGTACGCCAGACAGTGAATCGATGGGTGTGCCACTCTCGCATGGCTGTATACGTATGCGTAATGAGGATATTATTGAATTGTTCGACCAAATTGCAGAGGGCATATCGGTGACGATTGTCGCTAATTAACGACTATTTATTAACGATTACGTAGTAAATTATTTTCTTACATCTTAAGTAAAACAGAATAACTTCATAGAGTAATTGATAAATAAAACTTTATAGAGTATAGATATTATTTAGTATATTGCTATAATAGCTTGCTTATGAATGATCAACTTGTCATGCCTAGTATGGCTCATTTGATTTATATTATATGATAATTATAAGGATAATATTGATGTCTAAAGAAAGCCTAGTCACTTTACAACAAGCCTTTGATGAACGCCGGTCAATATATGCTTTGGGCAATGAGCTGCCAGTAGAGCCACAAGCAATTGTCAATATGGCAGAGCGTGTTTTATTACATACGCCTTCTGCTTTTAATTCACAATCTTCGCGCTTGGTCGTACTGTTTGGTGCCGAACACCAGAAATTATGGGATATCGCTGAAGAAACACTGCGTGCAGCCGTCGGCGATGGCGACTTTTCTGGCACTAAGCAAAAGTTAGACGGCTTCCGTGCGGCAGCGGGTACAGTGCTGTTTTATGAAGATAAAAACGTGACTGAGTCATTGCAAGAGCAGTTTGCGTTATATGCAGATAGATTCCCAGTTTGGGCACAGCAAACCTCAGCCATGCATCAGTATGCGATGTGGACTGAGCTACGTACTTTAAATGTTGGTGCCAACCTACAGCACTACAATCCGCTTGTGGATGAAGACGCAGCTAAGGTTTATGCTATCCCAGATAGTTGGGAATTGGTGGCACAAATGCCATTTGGCAACATTGTTGAGCCTGCTGGCGAGAAAACGTATCAGCCAGTTAGTGAGCGTATGAAAGTGCTAGGTTTATAAAAGTACTAAGTTTATAAAAAAGACAGCTCATATAAAATGAGCTGTCTTTTTTATTCTAGGCTTGGCTTATTTTAAGCTTGGTTCATGTTGCTATAGTCGATTCAATTTAAAAGTAGAACAAGGCAACCGAGTGTAAATGTATATTAAATACTTCAAGCGAGGCTAACGCTGTAATGCTTTTATAGTGGAATGACTATAAGAGCCTTTTTACCGAAATATTGAGCTGTCTGCCACTTTAGCCAAGTGTTTTTCTGTGCGCTTAAGGTCTCTCACTAGCATGGCTGCAAACCAGCCAGCGCCATACAATGCACTGCTATCTGTCTTCGACTTTAATTGATAGCGCTGTTGGTACATTTTATGATTATGATATTTATTCAAAGTCTTTTGTGCTTTTGCTAAGTATTTTAGCCAGCGTTTGCTTTCCTTCTTGGCTTTTTTCTTTTTTGACTTTTTCTTATCTAATAATGGCGTGGCAAACTCACTGATATAAAGTAAGGGGGTTAACTGCTCATGCAGCTCATGCTCTGCCTCATTATCGTCTAGATCAATATTTTCTATATCGTCACTTTTTGAATCTACGTTTTCTAAGTCACTATCTTCTAAGTCAACACTTTGTAAATCATCATCTTTTAAATCATTGCTTTCTATATTAATGTTATTTGAGCCAAGGTCTTTTTTACTCTGTAGCTTTTGTACTGCTTTGCCAAGCTTTGCCTGCTGTTTGGATAAGGTTTTTGCCAGTTTATCGATGGCGAGTTGATCAGCCTGCGGTTCAAGGCTTGGGTCGCTCATGGTAAAGGCGATCAACTCAAGTAAGGTCAGCTGAAAATCGTTGGCACTGACAGCATCTTTCGGAGTAATCTTCAGCGCATCCATATCTGTTGCCCAATCGACAGTAGGTGCACCTTGTTGTTGCAAATTAGGCTCTATATGTGAGGCAAGATGGGCAAGCTCTCGATATTCATTCAATAACATGGCTGTTTGTTTTAGTATCGGCAGCCAGTCTGGATTGATTTCGTCAGAATAGCTGGCAAATGCTTGTAGGGCAGCTTGTAAGCGGGTAATACCAATGTATAGTTGTAATGCATGGTCGTCCTCTTCGCTGCCAGCGACGATAGCGCTGCTATTGGGCAGTATTTGCAACAGACAGTTATGTACCGCTGCACGCACAAAGGCAGGCATACTGATTTTCTTATCGATATTTAGCTGATCAAGGTCAGCGTGGACAGCTGGACTATGCTGCTGTTCTGTGATGAGTAAACCACCGCGCTCAGCTTTGGTCACCGTAGACAAACAAAGCTTGTAGCGCTTACACCAAGTTTTGGCGGTTGCAAATAAAAAATCGATATCTCCTGATATTAGCTCAAACTCAATCTCTTGAATAGCATCACGCTGAGTATCATCATTACCGTGAATAATTTCTCCATAGTCGTACGCCATCTCGACATGGTTATTTGCATCACTATCACCGCCATTATCATCCACTAGCAATCGTGTGGTACGCTCTACATCGGTCACATATAACCGTGTGAGATTTTTAGCCAGTTTTTTTAGCTTAAATTCAGCTAGGGCAGGGGCGACAGAGGTGTTTTTATAAATAGTTAAATCAGGCATGAGCGTATTATTATCGAGCATCGCTTGTACTTGTTCATTATCCAGTACCGCATTATGCTCTAGGCGTGCTGCAATGCCATCGCCGCCCGCTTTGATGGTTTGTACCCAAGCATCGCCTTCTTTACGGATACGCAAGCCAATGCCTGCCTCTGCAAGCTGTTGGTCTGGGGTATCATAATAATGGGCAGCCAGTTGCGTCACCTCAGAAGATTTGACTCGTGCTTGGCGCATCAAACCTTTCAGTCGCGACTCTGGTACCAAAAACTTTAGCTCTATCTCTTGCATGATGGCTCCCGATTATTTTAATAAATTTGAATGACTACCATCGTATGAAAGCTATCGGCGAATAACAAGCAAAATTTTTTCTATAAATACTCTGAGCCAATATTAGAGATATACTTTTAGTAAGTAATCATTATAATTAATGTTAATTATTGAACAAAAGTAGGATAAAGGTGGTTGGCTTTATAATAGAAGCTAAAATATTTTTATCCAATATGTTTACCATATCTCATAAAATGCCGGATTATAAAATAATGACGCAATGCAATCAAAAGAAGTATGACACTCAGCAATCTCATTCGATATTACTGCCTAAAGCCTTGTTTCCATCAGTTTTATGTCTACCAATAATGCTTGGGTCTGTTTTATTGATAGTTGGCTGCGATAGCTCTTCTGAATATGCAGAGAGTAGTGCTGATATGGAGTCGGTTCAGTCTGCAACGGAGGAGGTTGCTGATAGTGAGATGGTTGGCATCATGTCCGATGTGGCAGCTGATAATGCCTCTAACGCTGATGATTTAGAGGTTGCAAACCTATCGAGCACTAGTGAACAGCCCCTTGGTAGTCAGGCAGCAGACATTAAAATTGCTGGCAAAGCGCTATTGATAACTGCTAGTGCTGATTTTAAAGTTGAAGATGTCGTCAAAACTAGTGATGCTATTGAGAGTTTGACACGGCAACAGGCTGGTTATGTGGCACTTAGCAATATTAGCAATCATCCACGTGATAGTCGAACCTTTGTACAAGGCAATAAAGATATCACGATTACAACCTACACTCGTCAAGCTGACATGACGGTTCGTATTCCTCGCACCAATGTCAGTAAGTTCCTAGCGCAATTACAACAGCAAGTCGCATTTTTAAATGGGAAGCAGTTTAGTGCTCAAGATGTGACATTAGATATTTATCGTGAACAGCTAGCGAGCCAGTTAAATAGTGATATGGCAAGCGAGCTTAGCCAAGAACGCCTCAATAGTAAAAATGATAAAGACCAAGGTAGCAATGTTGATGCTATTACCGCGACTTATGCGGCACGTCGTCAGCAAGAGCTTGCCAAGCTTGAGCAACTGGCTATCGCTGATAAAGTTCAATATAGCACCATTAACCTGACCTTTATGCAGCCAGATATCAGTTATAAAGAAACCACACAAAATCTAGATGTGCTATTAGATGCTGAGCAGCCAAGTTTTAGTAGTCAAGTGAGTCAAGCATTTAAAGATGGCTGGGAGATACTTAGATCAGTAGCGCTTGGATTGATACAACTGTGGTGGCTGCTTGTACTTGGCGGTATTTTTTATCTAATTTACAGAATGATAAAAGCAATCTATCGTAAATTTTTTAAACATGATCCCCGTATAAAAAATATGAAGCGTGAGCTGATGGGTGAAAATCCAAAAATTCACGATTAAGTCGGTATACAGAGTAGTCAGAAAGAGGATAATAGCAATAATATAAAAGAGGTTGATAGTAAGGATAATAAGCACTCAAATTAAGAATTAACAAGCTCACAATGCTCAAAATCTTACAATAATAGAGTGAAAATAAGCAGACATAAAAAAGCCGCCCTACAAGATAGGACGGCTTTCTCTATAAATAGTACTTACGAGATGTACTTATAAGTGGTCGGTGATTAGAACTGGTTCATTGTGTTCTTGCCGCCGCCAGCTTTAAGGGCATTTTCACCAGAGAAGATCTCTTTGTGATCATCGCCAAGGTCAGAGCCCGCCATTGCTTGATGCTTAACACAAGCGATGCCTTCACGGATTTCTTTACGTTGTACGCCAGCAGCATAAGCAAGCATACCATCTTCACCGAAGTAGCCTTTAGCAAGCTCATGCACGCTAAGCGCAGTGGTGTGGTAAGTAGGTAGCGTGATTAGGTGATGGAATACACCTGCTTCACGTGACGCATCACGTTGGAAGTTTCTAGCCGCTTCGTCAGCTGCGGTATCAAGTTCAGTACCATCGTAATCAGCACTCATCAAGTCATCTTTATTGTAGGCAGATAGGTCTTTGCCTTCTTCTTCCCACTGAGCGATGATTTGCTTACGGAAGTTAAGCGTCCAGTTGAACGATGGGCTGTTATTGTATACAAGCTTGGCTTTTGGCTGTTGCTCTTTAATACGATCAACCATCATTTTGATGTGTGCGACGTCTGGAGTCGGTGTTTCGATCCATAGTAGATCCGCGCCATTTTCTAGAGCCGTTACACAGTCAAGTACGACACGGTCGATGTTCGTTTCTTCACGGAATTGATATAGACCATTTTGAAGACGAACTGGACGTACTAGTTTGCCGTTATGCTTAAGCAAGCTGTCGTTCTCTTTGGCGTTTTCTAGCGTGACTTCTTCCATCTCGATAAAATCGATGTACTGAGAAGCAAGATCGCCTGGCTCATTTGATACTGGGATTTTTTGCGTGAGTGACGCGCCTTCAGAGTCAGTACGAGCAACGATAACGCCGTCTTCAACACCAAGCTCTAAGAATGCATAACGAATAGCGTTGATTTTTGCGATATAGTCTTCATGCGGTACAGTGACTTTACCTGCTTGGTGACCACATTGCTTCGCGTCAGATACTTGGTTTTCAACCTGAATAGCACAAGCACCAGCTTCGATCATTTGCTTAGTTAGCAAGTAAGTGGCTTCTTCGTTACCGAAACCTGCATCGATGTCAGCAATGATTGGCACAACATGTGAATCAAAGTTTTCGATTTTTTCTAGGATGGCTGAGGTATCTTGACCCGCTTCTTCTGCAGCATTTAGTTCACGGAAGTAGTCGTTTAATACTTTAGCATCAGCTTGACGCAAGAAGGTATAGATTTCTTCAATTAGCTTAGGTACAGAGGTTTTTTCGTGCATAGATTGGTCAGGAAGAGGACCAAACTCAGAGCGAAGGGCTGCAACCATCCAACCTGATAGGTAGATGTAAGTTTTAGACGTCGTACCAAAATATTTTTTCTTAGCGTACATGGTTTGTTGAGCAACAAAACCATGCCATGCACCTAAAGACTGCGTGTACTGAGACGTATCATTGTCATAGTCTTCCATGTCTTGACGCATGATTTTTGCAGTATATTTGGCGATATCTAAGCCCGTCTTAAAACGGTTTTGTGACATCATACGTGCCGCATCGGTTTCGCTGATATTCTGCCAGTTACCGTGCTTTTGCTTTAATTCACGTACTAAGTCGATCGCTGATTTATATGCAGTTGACATCTATGTCTCCTTGGGGTGGTGAAAATTAGTAACTTAGAAAATTACAAGTATTGAGGTAATTTTGATATATGTAGAAAGATGCTGGCAGAAGTGAAAATCTAAAATATAAACCTTATGCGTTAGCAATCTCTACTAAACTATAAGAAAATTATGATAAAAGCAAATAAAACCTGTCGAATTGGTCAGCTTTTATTGTTGGGTCTTTCGTTTTAGGTTGAATGCGCTTTTTATAAGTCTTTTTTGACTGTTAAAGTGCTTATTCCCCTAAAAAGTGCCAACTACTAATTCAAGCTTAAAAACAAATGAGAGCAAAAAATTAAGTTTGCGTAATAAATGTTATGTCCGTATTTCCGCATGAAAATGCGATAAAATACCTGTGGTCGTCAATCTATCAAAACGCACGGCGACTGCCTAACATTAAACAAGGATTGATTAAGCGCTTGCTAGCCACTATAGCTAGGTTGCCTTGATTTATCTAGTTTATGATTATTATCTTGGGTATTTAATTTTATGATAGTATATATAAAACAATGACTTATAATGAATGATTTCAGTTATAATAAGCGTATATCAAAATAATTAATATAAAATTGTCCTTATTTCATGCTGTTATAGATGATTTATACTAAATAACAGGGCAAAAAACGCCGCGTTTGTAGTGGTATTTATTTTAAGGTAAAGAGACATATATGAATTTGCAGCGGGTAGATTTAAATTTATTGGTACATCTAGATGTGTTGCTACGAGAAAAAAACGTCACTCGTGCAGCTGAGCAGCTTGGCATTACCCAACCTGCGATGAGTAATATTTTGCGCCGGCTGCGTAAGCTATTTAATGATCCGTTGCTGGTACGCTCATCCGAAGGCATGACGCCGACTGAACGCGCTTTGGAGTTACAGCCTCGTATCCGTGAAATACTGGCAGATTTGACACAAGTATTAGAGCCACGCACAGAGTTTCGTCCTTATAGTACCTCGCGCGTTTTTCGTATCATGACCTCAGACTATGCTGAAGCGACATTGGTACCAAAATTGGTCAAAGCATTGCGCTCAGAGGCACCAAATGTCATCTTGGATTTCCTAACGCCATCGGACGTCTCATATCGTGATATGGAGCAGGGGCGAGTGGATTTGGCGATCAACCGCTTTAATGAAATTCCGCAAAGTTTCCACCAAGTTTTGGTCTGGCGTGATACCTTTAGCTGCCTATTGTCCTCTGACAGTCCCTATGCTCATCGCTTTAATCTCAAAAATTATCTTAAGGCGCAGCACGTTTGGGTGTCTAAAACTGGTATGGGTGTGGGATTTGGTGTTAATCCAGAAAAATCTGGTGGCCTAGGTTCAATTGATCAAGCACTGCAACGTTTAGGTCAAAAACGTCAAATCAGTGTTTTTACCCGCCACTATCAAATGCCAGCCATGCTTGCAGCCAATAAAGATTTGGTTGCAACTTTGCCTACGCGTGTGGCAAAAATGCAAGCTAATAACGACAGTATCATGATGGTCGAGCCACCATTTTTTATCCCTGAATTTGAGCTAACGATGGCGTGGTCGCCTTTGCTGCAGCATCATCCCGCCCATCGATGGTTGCGTCAGTTGATCATGCATGTTGCTCGTCAAATTGTTGACGAAGAAGAGAATCCACCCCAAGAAATTCCTGTGATGAATCATTTGTTTTAAGCCATTTATTTTTGGTTATCAATTGCTTATTTATTAAACCAGCCCAAGCGCTGGTTTTTTATCGGCGTAATTTTACTGAAAAATCTCGTCCAATATTTCAACCTAATAAATCGGTCAGTCACATTCTTAACATCTTACGAACACTTCTTTATAACTTGTAAAACTACTCGTTGTACATTTTGCTATGATGAATTTTCTTTAAGAAAAAAGATAAATACATAGCCTATTGTTAAGTTATACGACAGTATCGGATTTCATAAAATCGTTGATGAAGTTGTTCAATTTAACCAGATATGTTTATAAAAATGACCACTCTTGGTTTATGTGTTTCTAAGTTTTCAGATATTGAAGCGATCAATTTTCAAACCAATAAAATAGTTTAATAAATAAGGATGATAATCATGGCAGATATTACTACTATAAACCCAGCGACGGGTGAAGCGATCAAAAAATATAATTACATGAGTAATGATGAGGTGAACAAGATTGTTGAATCCTCGCACCAAGCATTTACTGAGTGGCGTAAAACCAGCCATGAAGCGCGTGCAAAAGTCATCAATTCTATTGGTGAGACATTGCTCAAGTATAAAGAAGAGTTGTCTAAACTCATGACTGAGGAGCGTGGTAAGCTCTATAGTCAGAGTTTGCAAGAAATAGATTTGTGTAAGGCGATTTGCGACTATACCGCAGAAAAAGGGGTGACTGCACTTGTTGACGATGAACGTGATATTGAAGGCTTGAAGAAAGGTATTGTGACTTATCAGCCTATCGGTGTCATTTATGGTATGCAGCCATGGAACTTTCCTGCTTACCAAGTATTCCGTTATACCATCGCAAATCTGATGGCAGGTAATAGTATTTTACTCAAGCACGCGTCAAACGTGACTGGTTCAGGCTTGTTAATCGAAAAAATCTTCCATGAGTCAGAGTTACCAAACGATTTGTTCCGTACGATTTTAATCGATCACGACCAATCAGAAGCATTAATCGGTCATGACAAAGTGCGCGGTGTCACACTGACAGGTAGCGACGGTGCTGGTAGCATTGTGGGTCAGCAAGCAGCAAAAGCCATTAAAAAGGTGGTGCTAGAATTAGGCTCAAATGATGCCTTTATTGTCTTAGAAGATGCTGATGTAGAGTTAGCGGTAGAAACTTGTACCCAAGCGCGTCTCATTAATAATGGTGAAACTTGTGTCGCCGCTAAGCGCTTTATCGTTGTGGATAGCTTATACGATGATTTCCGTGAACGCATTGTCAAAAAATTTGCAGACGCTAAATCTGGCGATCCGATGGATGATGCCTCTGATCTTGGTCCATTAGCCCGCAAAGATTTACAAGAAAAATTGCATGAGCAAGTAGAAGACAGTGTGGCAAAAGGCGCAACGATTGCTGTTGGTGGTCAACTGCCAGAAGGTAAAGGCAGTTTTTATCCAGCAACTATCTTGGAGAATGTCGAAAAAGGACAACCTGCCTATGATGACGAATTATTTGGTCCTGTCGCCTCATTAATACGAGCCAAAGACCAAGATGATGCATTACGTATTGCCAATGACAGTCGCTACGGTTTGGGCGGTGCTATCTTCTCTAAAGACGAAGACAAAGCCATTCGCCTAGCGCGTGAAGAGTTTGATACTGGCATGGTCTATATCAATGGTTATGGTCTTGCAAATCCAGCGTTGCCATTTGGTGGAGTGAAAAACTCAGGTCATGGTCGCGAGCATGGCGGTTTTGGTATCAAAGAATTTGTAAATATTAAAGGGCTACATGTTCATAAAAGTCAATAATAGCTAACGTCTTCGGGATTAATATGCTTTAGAAGATTTTAAAGGTAGCTATTAGAAAGCCCAGTCATTCATTGAGTGACTGGGCTTTTTTATGCAAAGAGTTTAAGTTTGACAGTTGGTGCCTGATAATTTGTGACTGTCGCTATTTACTTACTCAGTCGTTCAAATATAGTTTTAACGGTAGCGTTGGTAAAGACATACTTTGTTGATTAGCTGCTTGAGCATGATCTAGCGAGAGTGCGCCTTTGGCCAATAATAAAATCGTCCAAGGGAGCAATTGATGCTCAAGCTTTTGCACGCGTGCTTGCAAGCTATCGGCAGTGTCTTTTTGATGTATCTCTAACAGCGCTTGGGTCAAAACAGTACCCGCGTCAAGCTCAGCGGTGACCACATGAATACTACAGCCATGATGTCGCTCACCTGCTTGTATCGCACGTTGATGGGTATCAAGGCCTTTATAGATAGGTAGCAAAGAGGGATGCAGATTAATCATCGTCGCTGGTGCATTATCGATAAAATCTGCACTTAAGACACGCATAAAACCAGCTAACACAATGAGATCTGGCTGCCATGCGCTTAATTGCTCGCTGGCATGACTCTCAAAAGTCTTGATTCCCATGCGTTTGCCGCTAGCAACATGTGACAATACTGCCACTGGAATGTCAGCGTCTTTTGCACGGGTGACGGCATAAGCATCCTCGCGGTTGCTAATGACGCCAACAATCTCAATTGGTAGTGCGCCAGCTTGCATCGCATCTATCAGTACTTGCAAGTTGCTACCACTACCAGAGACCAGTACAGCAATCCGTAAAGGGTTATTATCAATTTTTTTTTGACTGTCTAACATTAACGGTACACCACTGCGTCCGCTTCACGACTAACCATTTCACCTAATTTCCATGCTTTTTCACCAGCATCATTCAAAGTTTGAATGGCCGCATCTGCTTTATCTTTAGGCACGACAATGACAAAACCAACGCCGCAGTTAAAGGTGCGGTACATCTCGCTTTGTTCAATATTTCCTTGGGTTTGTAACCAAGTGAATAGCTCTGAGAACTGCCAGCTAGTCGTATCAATGCTAGCAGCTAAATTCTCTGGTAATACACGTGGTAAATTATCGGTTAAGCCGCCACCAGTGATATGTGACATTGCATGCAGCGCTGAGCTACCAAGAGTATCTTGTAGCGCTTTAATCGCTTTAACATAGATGCGAGTAGGGGCCATTAACGCGTCTTGGATAGGCTGACCATCTAATTGCTCATCGCTAGTAGTCACATCAATGCCGCTGACTTCGATGACTTTACGCACCAATGAATAACCGTTTGAGTGTGCACCACTTGAAGCAAGAGCGATCAATACATCGCCTTCTGCGACGTTTTCGCCAGTGATGACTTCCGCTTCTTCAACCACACCGACACAAAAGCCTGCCAAGTCATAATCGTCGTCTTGATACATACCTGGCATCTCAGCCGTTTCGCCGCCGATCAGAGCACAGTTTGATAGCTTACAGCCTTCACCAATACCAGTGACCACAGTCGCTGCTACATCAATATCAAGCTTGCCAGTTGCATAATAGTCTAAGAAAAATAAAGGCTCTGCACCGCAAACCAATAAATCGTTGACGCACATGGCGACTAAATCAATGCCGATAGTGTCATGACGATTCAGCTGTAACGCCAGCTTGAGCTTAGTACCGACGCCGTCAGTGCCCGACACGAGTAGAGGAGAAGTGTAACCAGTTGGTATACGACAAAGCGCTCCAAAGCCGCCAAGTCCGCCCACAACCTCAGGGCGAGAGGTGGCTTTTGCCACTGATTTAATAC
Organism: Psychrobacter sp. TWP2-1-2; assembly: GCF_049896785.1. Taxonomy (NCBI): domain Bacteria; kingdom Pseudomonadati; phylum Pseudomonadota; class Gammaproteobacteria; order Moraxellales; family Moraxellaceae; genus Psychrobacter; species Psychrobacter sp. TWP2-1-2. Next base: position 145,685 of record NZ_JAFCVA010000003.1, read on the forward strand.
GTTGTACCAACGCATCGCCAGCATCAATATCAACACCAGCATCTTTGTAGCTTAAAGAAGGCTTGTTACTCATGGTCATCTCACAAATTTTATAGGGAATGAAGGTCTGTCAGTAGAAAATCGAGTTGGTCGTGTTAATTCTGAATATAGTGCGCGCATTATACCCAAAAATGACCCTTACTCGCAAAGCAACTTGCGGATATTTGGCGGATATTTCACGAAGACTGACTTTAAGTGGTAAATAAAAAGTTAAGAAACAAAAAATGACGGATTTTTTGCTGTACTCTGCGATAATGGAACGCTAAATTTATTGTCGATAACAGTTCGCTATTACACCGTTATTGTACGATAAGACGTATCATTTCTTTCAATTATACTTCCATCTTAAATCAGCCTAATCATAGGATTCCTTGTCATGATGAACCAACCAATAGATCCTTTTTTTCGGCGCTTATTTATTGTCGTTGCGATGGTGGTGGGTATATTGTTACTGTATTTGATGATGCCAGTCATTATACCGTTTGTCTTTGCTTTCGTATTGGCTTACTTGTTCAATCCGCTGGTCAAACGCTTATCGAAGTATATCAAACGCTGGATGGCGATTATCATTGTCTACTCCACCATCACTTTAGGAATGGTGCTACTGCTTTGGTGGTTGATACCGACCTTGTGGCATCAGTTGCAAGCGGCGTGGGAGTATCTGCCTAAGGTCTTAACTTGGTATAATGAAGTCGTACGCGAATGGTTCGTTAACAACAGTCGTATCAATCTGCCAGAGTTGGAGTCTAAAGGGTTTTCTGAGACATTGGTTGAATACATGCAGACCAATTATAAGTTTGAAGATGCCAGTACCATGATGAACCAAATATTGGTGTCGAGCATGAACTTCATCAATAATGCTGGACTCATTGTGCTAGTACCGATTTTAGCCTTTTATTTTTTGTTCAATTGGGATCAGCGTCTGCAGACATGGAAGCTGGCGATTCCCGCTGCGTATAGCAAAAAAGTCATTCAAATTGCTCGAGAGTGTGACCTTGCATTGATGGCATTTATCAAAGGTCAGCTATTGGTGATGGTATTATTGGGTGCGATTTATGCAGTGCAATTACAGCTTATTGGGCTTGAGCTTGGGCTGATTATTGGTATGGTTGCCGGTATTGCTAGCTTTGTTCCTTATTTGGGTTTTGGCATTGGTTTTATCGCTGCCATTATCGCCTGCCTGTTCCAGTTTGGGCTAAATTGGACGTATTTGTCGCTGATCGTCGGAGCGTTTTTAGTTGGGCAAGCCGCAGAAGGTTATATTCTACAGCCGTTACTATTGGGTGATAAGATAGGTCTATCGCCGCTTTGGGTGATTTTTGCCGTATTGGCAGGCGCAAGCTTATTGGGTTTTGTTGGTATGCTAATTGCTTTGCCTGTCTCTGCCGTGCTTAATGTACTGTTTCGCCATTTATACATCTACTATCGTTCGACAGATTTTTATAAAGGTCGTAAGCAATTGGCTTTGTTTGAGAAGAGGTAAGTATTTTATCGTTACATTGATAGAATCATGGGGGATTAATAGTGAATGGTGTGAGAGATAAACAGCGATGGATAAGGCTTAATAGGTAAAAGACTTGTCAGTCATTTTGCAAATATGTTATATATAGGCGCAGTATTGACAGTATCAGCCGTTATCCAGTTGGTCGTTAACAAGATGACTTTTGATTAGGTAATTCTCAGATATATTCCTGATTAAAATGACGAGATGCTAACGCAGCAAGTTTATATCAGGTAGTATAAGAGCATCTCAAAAACAGTTATTAATAATTTATCCTTTTATTTATTGCATTACGCAAAACGAGTTGATGATTCATGGCAGAAGCACAGCTAAGTCTCAATCTGGACATTAAGCATGATGCAAGTCTAAGTGACTTCGCCGGTCCTGGTTGGATGTCGATTATTGATGCAGTGCGGCAACTACATGTCGGCCTGATCGGTCAGCTGTACCTATTTGGCAGTCCTGCTACGGGCAAGTCGCACTTATTATCCGCTATCTGTGAGTCATTTATTGAGATGGACAAGTCAGCGATTTGTTTGTCACTCAATGAGTTGATTCATACCGATGTGCACGTCCTCTCCTCTCTAGAAAACTTCGATCTAATCGCGATCGATGATCTAGAGGTGCTGGAGCAAAGCAGTCAATGGCAAGAAGCCTTATTTCATTTGATTAATCGCAGTCGTGAAGGTCAGCGTCAATTGTTGTTTGCAGCCAATAAGCCTGCTGGTGATTTGCCCTTTCAATTGAGGGATTTACTGACTCGTTTGGCACAAGCACCTACGTTTAAAGTACCCAATGGTCATGACTTAGCTGACCGTCAGGCGTTATTGCAATCTATCTTGCGTCGACGTGGTTGGCAGTTTGATGATCGAATTATTGATTATTTGCTTACTGAAGGACCACATCGCATCGGTGCGATGATGGAAGTACTCAATTATATTCAGCCGATGTTTTCGAACCTTGGGCGTAGCAATATATCCAAAGCAGTCATCACTGACGCATTGCGTACCATTGATGAGCAGACACTAGCAGCAGAGCTTGCTGATATTGCGCAAGAGACACAAGTAGATAATGATTCAGCGGAACAAGATCAACATACGATGCCACTCGATTTTTAGCATTAACAACTAAAGTCTTTTATCCAAAGCGCTTTTACTATTGCCAAAACGTTTTCACTATTAATGGAATCACTTATGAAATCCAATGCTTCTTTGCTAAAAAAACTGACCATCAGCACGTTGCTTATTGGTGCAGGCTCTGTCTCTATGCTGTCGCATGCCGAAGTAACGCTACTGGTTGATGACCATATCAAAGTCACAGCTATCAATGGGCAAGAAGTGCAGCAGAGCGCTTTTCAACCATTGACTAAAAAGTTCACGCTTCAGCCGGGTCAACATGCGATTACTGCGAAGTATGATCGCTTATACGACTTGCGCCGTGATGAGCATGATTATTTACGTTCGGGTAATGTGAGCGTGACGGCAGAATTGGCGGACAATCAAACCTATCGTCTGACCATGCCGAATCAGCCAGAAGAGTATGCAGCAGCTAAAGAATATGCCAAACGTCCGATACTGGCAGTAGAGAAAAACAATACTGTGATTGCAAGTCAGCAAGGTATCGCTGGTAATCAAGGTGGGTTGTTGTCAGGTTTAGGCAAGGCGTTCGGCGGTGTATTTGGCGGGGCAGATGATGCAGAGCTACAGAATCAGCGTGCGATTGCCGCATTAGATCAACCAAATGTGAATACGGGTACGGTAGCGACTACTAAGCAAACCACTAGCGTTAATTCATCTGCTAATACCTTAGATCAATTTATGCAAATTTGGTTACAAGCCACGCCTGCTGAGCGCGAAAAAATGCGTCAATGGATGCAAAAATAAGGTTTCATTAGCAACAGCAAGCACAAAAAAAGCACCTAAAGTAGGTGCTTTTTTATGATCTAGATTTTAGTGATGTACTGTTTCATTAGTAATGATTAACCCAAAAAGGCGTTATACATCCAGATGAGCTTTTCTTGCTCTTGTACATAGGCATCTACCAGGTCAGCTGTCCCTTGATCTTCGCTGTCTGCTGCTAGAGCCGATACTTTACGCTGCTCTGCAATTAAAGCTTGTAAACCAGTTACCACACCTTTCACACAAGCATTGCCATCTTTGACATTTTTATCTTCTTGAATGCTAGTATGCTGAGTAAAATCGCTATAAGCATGCAGCGGTGTGCCGCCCAAAGTTAAGATACGTTCAGCAATTTCATCAATTTGTAATTGTAGCGCGGTATACAGTTCTTCAAATTTTGGATGCAAGGTGAAAAAATGCTCACCTTTTACATTCCAGTGATAGCCACGGACGTTTAAATAAAATACGTGATAAGTTGACAATAAATTGTTTAGTTGTGCAATGACTTCGCTCATGTCAGCTTTTTCTAGACCGATTTGATTAGTAGCGTTACTCATAATATTATCCTTATAGTTTGAGTGTTGATATAAAACATTAAATGAAGAAGATGAGAAGTGTAGCAACTCGTGTGCTGCATTACTATGCTCTTTAATATATTAACGCTTTTCAGCCTTAAAAAGTAATAATCTTAGAAAATAGTATGATAAAACTGACATATAGAATGGCATCAGCTTAAGCTAAAATCATAACTATACATTCATATAATTTAGAGCAGTTATCACCTTGCTTTTGATAGCTATCATAATAGCAGAGCACCATCGATAAGTTAATTTCAATAAATTTATAATTATGATTGGTTTTATAAAAAGCATTTTTTATTGATCACTTCTTTATCGCTCATATAATAAGCGATAAAGAAGTTTTCTACTATTTTATGCTGGCGGCTGTAAGTTTTCAGGGTTTAAACCTTTAACGGGGATAACTTCTTGCAAATGCTGACGTACCGTATCGATCGGAAACTTCTGTGCTTCTAAGCGTTTTGGCACAATTTGGCTGCCTTGTTGACCTTTCATCTCAAACATCATAAAGATATAGTCGTCCGTCTCATCCCAGCTTTTGACAGCTGACCATGGAATGACGGCTTGCTGGGTCGTGCCTGCTCGCATTTGCATGCCGCGCATTTGGTTGTTATTAAATGTGTCAGGCTGATTCACTGGCATCGCCATGACGAGGCCATGCTTTTGTACGCCCAATTTCATCTGACGCATCTCGTCCGGCATTTCTTGGTCAGCCACTTGCTTGTCAAACTCTCTTTTGACATACCATTTGAAGCCAAGGGTACGAACCAGTAAATAAATGACGACTGAAACTAGCATCAGCCAAAAGATAATGGTTGAGTAGCCTGTCACAAAAACCAACCCTGCGATCGCTAGTACCACGGTTACCGCCATAATGATCCATTCTTTCATTTTGATACTTTTTAGACCGAAAGAAGGGCTGGCACTGGCAAATAGCTCGTATTGTGCTTGGTGAAATTCTGCCTCAGTTAGGTTTAAGGCGACAGGTTGTAGCGTATAGGGGTACAAGGCCATAAAGGTTTCTCAAATACTTGTATTGAAGTGTTGGGTTTAAATCGACAAAACATAGCAGCTACGTCGTACTTGGCTAGAAGTCGAATAAAAGGTATGCGCTTATCTTACCGAAAAGTACCCCTAAATGAAACATATAAGCCGCTCTGTTCGTTGATAGAGGTGATATTAATGGTTTTAATAAAGATGGGCGAGGCTTATTGAGGTAAGCTGAACTTTGAGAGATGCATTTAAAGCAAATATAACTGGCTACAGATAATGAAAGTAATAAATGAAAATTCAATCAGCAGAGGTCAAAACATGGTCAAATCTGCTGTGTCTTGGTATTATAGCGGCTATCACTTATTTTGATAAAAACAGTACCTTTAAAAACAGTATCTTTAAAAATAACACTTTCGAACCTCTTCCTCACTTCTAGCGTTACAGGCAACTATTATGATTGATCCAAAACTCTTACGCGGCGATTTAAGCGATTTACAACAGCAACTGGCCACTCGTGGTTATGCACTTGACATAGATTTTTGGCAAACGGTTGAGTCAGAACGTAAATCTTTGCAGATCAAAACCGAAGAGTTGCAGTCGAGCCGTAATGCTGGTGCTAAGCAAGTGGGTGCTTTGAAAAAGTCAGGCGAAGATGCCAGTGAGCTATTGGCTGAGATGCAGAATGTCAGCGGTGAGATTAAAGCGGCTGAAGATGAATTGCGCACTCTACAAGAGCGTATTAACAAAGCTGCTATGCAAATTCCAAATATTCCAGCAGCCGATGTGCCAGTGGGTACGTCAGAAGAGGATAACGTAGAAGTGCGCAAATGGGGCACGCCACGTACGTTTGATTTTGAAATTCAAGACCATACGCATATCGGTGAGACACTTGGCATGCTCGACTTTGAAGCCGCGACTAAGCTGACTGGCAGCCGCTTTAATGTACTAAAAGGACAGTTGGCACAAATGCATCGTGCACTGATTCAATTTATGCTCAATACCCATACCATGAAGTACGGCTATCTTGAAACGTACGTGCCTTATATTGTGAATTCAGACAGCCTAAAAGGTACGGGGCAGTTGCCTAAGTTTGAAGATGATTTGTTTAAGCTGAAAAATCACACAAACAATGAAGACATGGACTTTTATCTCATTCCTACTGCTGAAGTGCCAATGACCAATTTGGTACGTGGCGAGCGTTTGGACATCAGTGAATTACCGCTTAAGTTTACCGCGCATACGCCTTGTTTCCGTAGTGAAGCGGGCTCTCATGGTCGTGATACTCGTGGTCTAATCCGTCAGCATCAGTTTGAGAAAGTCGAGATGGTCAATATTGCTACGGCTGAGCAGTCTGATGGATTGCTTGAGGCAATGACTGGACAAGCCGAATATATCTTGCAGCAATTAAACCTGCCATACCGCACCGTTCAGTTATGTACGGGTGATATGGGCTTTGCAGCGCAAAAAACTTATGATATCGAAGTATGGTTACCGAGCCAAGATACCTATCGTGAAATCTCAAGCTGCTCTAACTGTGGTGACTTCCAAGCGCGCCGTATGGGTACACGTGTCAAAGATGGTAAACAAACCAGCTTAGCACACACGCTAAATGGTTCAGGCTTGGCAGTGGGTCGTACACTATTGGCAGTGATGGAAAATCATCAAAATGCTGATGGTAGTATCACCATTCCAGAAGTATTGCGTCCGTTTATGGGCGGTGCTGAGACTATTTCAGTTTAATATCTATATTGCTTGTACTAGTTGTGAGTTACTAAGATGACTCACAGCTTTTTAATATAGGGTAGTTTAATAAAACTGATATGAATAATTATTAAACACAAACGATTCTGTCATACCATTTCTTAGCTAGCCCTATAGCAAATATGTTAATATTGCACTTTGATTTTATAGTCTATAACTTAGGGACGCATTTGGCGTCCTTATGCTTATACTCCTTTGAGTAAACTCTCCTCTTAGCCCAATACTAGGACACTCTATGCCAGCTCCAATTAGCGAACGTAAATTAGCCAATGCCATCCGTGTACTGTCGTTTGATGCGGTTCAAAAAGCCAACTCTGGACATCCAGGCGCGCCAATGGGTATGGCCGATATTGCCGAAGTTTTGTGGCGCAAGTTTTTGAAGCACAACCCAACCGATCCACAGTGGCACAACCGCGACCGCTTTGTCTTATCGAACGGTCATGGCTCAATGCTTATTTACTCATTGCTACATTTATCTGGTTATGATGTCAGCGTTGATGATCTGAAAGGTTTCCGTCAATTGCATTCAAAAACCCCGGGGCATCCTGAGCTTGGTTATACACCTGGTGTTGAAACCACGACAGGTCCATTAGGACAGGGTATTGCCAATGCGGTTGGTTTTGCGATTGCTGAAAAAACACTTGCGGCACAGTTCAACCGTGAGGGTCATAACATCGTTGATCATCACACCTATGCATTCCTCGGCGATGGTTGCTTGATGGAAGGTATCAGTCATGAAGTGTGCTCATTGGCTGGCACGTTAGGTCTTGGTAAGCTGGTCTTCTTCTATGATGACAATGGCATCTCTATCGATGGTAATATTGAAGGTTGGTTCACTGATGATACGCAAGCGCGCTTTGAAGCGTATAGCTGGCAAGTTATCAAAGTAGATGGTCATGATGCCGATGCCATTACTCAAGCAACTGAACAAGCGCTTAAAGAGACGACGAAACCAAGTCTTATTATTTGCAAAACCACAATTGGTGCGGGTAGCCCGAACAAGCAAGGCCTAGCAGCGAGCCATGGCGCGCCATTGGGTGATGACGAAATTATCTTGACTCGTGATGCACTGTCTTGGACGCATGCGCCGTTTGAATTAGATGATGAAATCTATGAAGCGTGGGATGCCAAAGCTAAAGGCGACGTACAGCAAAAGAATTGGGAAGCCGACTTTGAAGCGTATAAAAAAGCCTATCCAGAACTAGCCTCTGAACTACTACGTCGTCTAAATGGCGAATTGCCTGCTGACTTTGATAGCCAAGCACAAGCCTATATTCAGCAAACGCAAGAAGCGGGCGGTGATGTCGCCAGTCGTAAAGCCAGTCAAAATGCGATCAATACCTTGCAGCCATTATTGCCAGAATTGCTAGGCGGTTCAGCGGATCTCGCTGGTTCAAACCTAACGCTATTCAAAGGCGCTAAAGGCATCGAAAAAGACGCTGACGGCAACTATATCTATTATGGTGTACGTGAGTTCGGTATGACTGCGATTGCCAATGGTATCGCGTTGCATGGTGGCTTTATCCCTTACGTGGCGACGTTCCTGATGTTTATGGAATACGCACGTAATGCCGTACGCATGGGCGCATTGATGAAGCAGCGCGTCATCCACGTCTATACGCATGACTCTATCGGTCTGGGTGAAGACGGCCCAACGCATCAGCCAGTTGAGCAGTTGACTAGCCTACGTACCACGCCAAATCTACGCACATGGCGTCCATGTGATGCGACTGAATCTGCCACTGCTTGGGTAGAGGCGATCAAGTCAGCACACAACCCATCTGCATTGATCTTTAGCCGTCAAAGCTTGCCACATCAAGCGCGCGATAGCGAGCAAGTAGCGAACATCACCAAAGGTGGTTATTTACTGGCGAAAGAGCAAGGCGAGCTACAAGCCATCATCATCGCCACAGGTTCAGAAGTTGGCCTAGCGATGCAAGCGTACGAGACGCTAAGCGCAAACGGTGTTGGCGTCCGTGTGGTGTCTATGCCATGTGCTGAGATATTTGTAGAGCAAAATGCTGACTACCGCGAAGCGGTATTGCCTGCCCATATCCGTGCTCGCGTCGCCGTAGAAGCGGCTCACGTGGACTACTGGTTTAAGTTTGTCGGTCTAGATGGCAAAGTCATCGGCATGACCACTTATGGCGAATCTGCGCCTGCTAGTGATCTATATAAAGAGTTTGGTATTACCACTGATGCTGTGGTTGATGCGGTAAATAGTTTGGTGTAATCCGTTAAAAAAGTTATAAATAAAAAAGCTGCTAGAGAAATCTGGTGGCTTTTTTTATTGGCTAAATAATCAGTGTATTCATATTGGTATTTAGTCCATAATTAAAAAAAACAGAGTACGGAATAATTATGAACTGGGATTTGTTGAGTATTTTTATCACGGTCGGCTTGGCGCATTTTCTTGCACTATTGAGTCCTGGACCGGATTTTGTATTGATCGTAAAGAGTGCGATTAAGAACGACAGTAAAGACGCAATAGGGGTTGCGCTCGGTATCACCTTTGCTAATGCAGTGTACATCGGTCTATGTCTAATTGGTGTTGGCTCAATTTTAGCCGCCTCTGCACCTATTATGATTACGCTAAAAATCATTGGTGGGTTGTTTTTAATGTACCTTGGGATACAGGCGTTACGCGCACGAAAAGATGCGTATGACCAGTTTCAGGTAGCCCAATCAGCCCATTCAAATATACCTAAGACAACTTTTTTAAAAGAATTTACTGCAGGGTTTTTGTCTGGAATATTTAATCCTAAAAATCTACTCTTTTATCTCAGTTTATTCACTGTAGTGTTGACACCAGAAATAAGTTTTGTGTTCAAATTGGGCTTAGGTATTTGGATGACTGTTGTGGTATTTGCATGGGACACTGCCGTCATATTTATATTGTCGACTCGCAAAGTACGCGCTAAATTCGCCCAAGTCGCTTATTATATTGATAAAATTACAGGGGCATTGCTTGGCGTCATTGGTTTAACTATCGTCAGAACAACAATTGTAGATCGGTAATTTTAACCAAAAGTGATTAGTATATTGATATTGAACGTTATTTGTTTTTTCATAACTACTTTCAAGAAAAACAACCATGTCCCTAAAATCCAGCTTCAAAGGTTTCCTAGGCGAGACCGTTATCAATGTCGCCATGTGGTTAAAACTTGAAAAAGATGTCTATCACCGATTAAACGGTATTACCTTGCCACGAGCTAATGGTGGCAGTACCCAAATCGATCATATCATCGTTTCTGTATACGGCATCTTTGTGATTGAAACCAAAAATTATAAAGGCTGGATATATGGTAGCGAGAAGCAAAAGCAGTGGACGCAAGCTTTTCCAAATGGAAGTAAGTTTAAATTTCAGAACGCATTGCGCCAAAACTACTTGCACATTAAGACGCTCGCAGATTTATTAGGCTTGGAGCTGAGCTACTTCCATTCGATGATTGCTTTCATCGGTGAGTGCGAATTAAAAACCCGCGATGAGTTGCCCGAGCATGTATTGACGAGTGGTATGGTCTCGTATGTAAAGAAAAAGCAAGATAAGATACTCACTGAAGATGAGGTTGCATCTATCGTTGAGCAGATTAATAGCAATAGATTTAGTAAGTCTTGGCGTACCAATAGAGAGCATAAAGCCTATCTAAAAGCCAAGCATAGCAATCCAAGCCAGAATACGAATAAGCAGCCTAGCGGTAACGCTAATGATAAACCAATTGCTAACACGGCTAACAAGCCTACACCAGAGCCGATAGTAAAAGAAACCACTAAACGAGCCGCGCTGAAAAGCAGAGAAGTGCTGCAATGGTCTGGTCAAACTGAAATTGAATCTAGCGATTTACCAATTGATAGTTTTAGTACTCAGCAGACAAATACACCATATGATATGGCTAATAAAGTGTTTCTTACACCGTTTGAGGTTGTAGAGTCTGAGCTATTGCGCAATGACCTTAAAACTAATGAGCGTGAGACGACCAAGTCTAGTGCAACCAATCATACAGTTGTTCCAGAGCAAGTACCTACCTGTCCAAAATGTCATGGAGAAATGGTTGAACGTGTTGCAAAAAAAGGCCTGAATCAAGGTCAGGCCTTTTTTGGTTGTAGCAAATTTCCTAAATGTTGGGGCGTGGTAAATATTGATTAGTCGTTAATGGTCTTACCCATATATTTCTTCCAATCGTAAACAAGCCACCAATCGACCATCCCATTCACGCAGTTGTGGCTCTATCTCGCTACATTGCTGTTTGGCATATGGGCAGCGTTTGTGCAGGGCGCAGCCACTTGGTGGATTGAGTGGGCTTGGTAACTCCCCTTGTAGGGTCAAATCATTCTTATGACCATTTACAGTGGGCGCGGCAGCCAATAGGGCGATGGTATATGGATGTTTTGGCGCATTATAAATCGCTTCTTTCGGGCCGTGTTCGATAGCCTGACCTAAATACATGACCATCACATCATCAGCGACGTGGCGTACGACAGATAAGTTGTGCGAGATAAAGACGTAAGCAGTACGATACTCGTCCTGCAAGTCCATAAATAGGTTCAATACTTGCGCTTGGATTGATACATCGAGTGCGGAGGTAGGCTCATCAGCGACGACAATCTTAGGATTGAGCATCATAGCGCGGGCGAGGGCAATACGTTGGCGCTGACCACCGGAAAACATATGCGGATAGCGGCCAGCATGTTCGGGGCGCAGACCCACATTTCGCATCATCTCATTGATTTTGTCACGCTTGTCGTCTTTAGACAGTTTGGTATGGATATCCAGTGGTTCAGTCAATTGATAGCCAATGGTATGGCGCGGATTTAAGCTACCATAAGGGTTTTGGAAGACCATTTGAATTTCGGTACGCAGATCTTTTAGCGCTTTTCTGCTATAGCCAGTGGTGGCTTCATCGTTGATAAATAACTCACCATCAGTAGGCTCTTCGATGAGTGTGAGCTGGCGGGCAAGGGTAGATTTACCGCAGCCTGATTCACCGACGACGGCCAGTGTCTTGCCAGCCTCAAGCTCAAACGACACACCATTTAAAGCCTTAACATATGCTTTTGCTTTACCCAAACCTTGAGATACAGGGTAATGCTTGTGTAGATTGTCTGCTTTTAGGACCACTTTATTACTCATACTTGTGACTCCAATGTAGCAGCGTGAGAGGTGGATAGGTGAGAAGGAGCGCTCGGTAATTCTGGATGAATACAGCGCACTTTGCCATTAGGAGTATCCAATATGGGCGGTGGCACTTCACAGGCAGGCTCTTTGTACGGGCAGCGAGGAGACAACAAGCAACCACTCGGGCGATCGTATTGGCTGGGTACGACACCGGGCAAGCTATTCAGACGGTCTTGACCGATAGCCAGCTCTGGGATGGCTTGTAGCAACGCCTCAGTATAAGGGTGAGCAGGCTTTTGAAAAATCTCCGGCACGGTACTGGTTTCGACCACTTGTCCGGCATACATGACCGCGACATCACGCGAGTTTTGCGCGACCAAACCCAAGTCGTGGGTAATCAGTATCATCGCCATTTGTTTTTCGCGTTGCAATCGGCTTAGCAAGTCCATGATTTGCGCTTGCACGGTGACATCGAGTGCGGTGGTTGGCTCATCTGCGATCAGTAGTTTGGGCTCACAAGCAATTGCCATCGCAATCATAACTCGCTGACTCATGCCGCCTGAGAGTTGATGTGGATAAACCTTGAGGCGGTTTTTGGCATCGGGAATCTCGACCAACTCTAACAGCTCTAAGATACGCGCCTGTACGGCTGAGCCACGTAAGCCTAGATGCTTGCGTAAGACTTCACCCAGTTGCATCTCAACCGTAAAGCTTGGATTTAAGCAAGACATGGCATTTTGAAAGATCATTGAGATCTCTTTGCCAATGATGCCGCGTTTTTCTTTTGCTGACATACTGAGCATGTCTTTATCATCGAACATAACGCGCTTGGAACGGACAGTTGCAGAGGGTGGTAGTAGCCCCATCAGTGCCATCATAGTGACCGACTTACCCGAGCCAGATTCACCCACGACTGCGATGACTTCGCCTTGTGTAATCTTTAACGACACATCATCGACTGCACGAAAAGCGCGCACACCTTGCCCGAAAGTAACCGAAAGATTTTCAATATCTAACAACAATGGTGATTCTTTTTTTGATGCGTCATTCATAGAAGTGTGAGTGGTAGGCGTTTTAATTAATGGTTCAGTCATCTTAGGTCACCTGCTTTAATTTGGGATCTAGCGCATCGCGTAGGCCATCACCAGTCAAGTTAATTGACAATGCGGCTAAGAAAATAGCGACACCGGGCCAGATAGCGAGCCAAACATTACTTTGAATATATTGACGCGCCGTACCAAGCATTGCCCCCCATTCAGCATCGGGTGGCTGTACACCAAAGCCTAAGAAACCAATTGCACCTGCTTCTAAAATAGCAGAAGAGAAAATCATCGTTGCTTGTACGATAAGCGGTGCCATACAGTTGGGCAAAATGGTGATAAACAATAAACGCAACACGCCAGCACCCATCACTTGCGAAGCGATAAAATACTCACGCTGTAGCTCTACCATCGCGGTAGCACGAGTCAAACGAATAAAAGGTGGCGTACAGACCAAGGCGATGGTAATAATCGTATTGGTCATAGAAGGACCTAGGATGGCGGCGATAATGATCGCCAATAGTAAGCTCGGATAAGACATCAAAATATCATTGACCAGCATGACCGCTTTGCCCCAAACCTTGGGCCAAAATGCAGCACTAAGTCCTAATGAAACACCGACTAACATGGCAAGAGTCGTCGCGCTCAGACCGATAAATAGAGAATAACGCGCGCCATACATCACCCGAGACAAGGTGTCTCGTCCAGCATCATCCGTGCCTAGCCAAAACATGGTATTGCCGCCATCTAGAAAGGCAGGCGGCAACTGCTCTTGACCAGTAAATAATTCGTAAGGGTCATGGGGCGCAATGGCAGGCGCAAGGATGGCAATAATGACCATCAATGCCAGTACAATAAAACCAAGCACCGCGCCTTTATTTCGGCAGAATGTCGATAAAAATAGCTGCCAAGATGACGGCGGTGTGGCGGCCATAAGGTTGACATCAGAGGGAAGAACAGAAGGCTTCATGAGCAGTTCCTATAGTGGCTAGCGCGTTACAAGTATGTAGAGTTCCATTTCTAGCAAGCATTTAAAATGTGCTAAAACTCACTCAAGACCATACAAACACCAATAACCACTATTTATAATATGAGTATTTATCAATGTTAAATTAAGAAGTATGTCGAATACGCGGATTGATCAGACCATACAAAATATCAATAAATAAACTAACCAAAATCAGGGCGGTGGCGACCAATAAAATACCGTTTTGCACAATAGGATAATCACGAGTGAAAAACCCATCTAGCAGCCAATTACCAACACCTGGCCAACTAAAAATAGTCTCAGTGATAATAGCCCCCGCGAGCAAGGTCGCCATTTGTAAACCAATCACCGTCACCACAGTTATCAGGGCATTGCGCATGACGTGTACCAATATCACGCGGCGCGGCGATAGGCCTTTGGCGCGCGCTGTACGCACGTAGTCCTCATCTAACACCTCTAGCATCGCCGAGCGTGTCATCCGTGCAATCATTGCGAGTGGTATAGTCGATAAGGCAATAGACGGTAGGATAAAGTGTTTCACCACATCCCAAAATGCGCCAGGTTCGCCTGATGTTAAAGAGCCAAGTAGCCATGATCCATATAAAGGTTTGACGTCTAAAAACTGCGCGACAGATATGACACCGGCGACGGGCAACAGGCCGAGATAATGGGCGAATATACCAGTCAGGATAGGCCCCAATAAATAGATGGGCATAGAGTAGCCAGCCAGCGCCCCTGACATTAGAGTGTAGTCAATCCATGTACCACGTCGTAGCGCGGCAAAGATACCTAAGCTCACACCGACAACACTGGCAATGACAATGGCACACAAAGCCAGCTCTAAGGTTGGTACAAAATGCGCAAAGAAATCTTGTAATACGGGAGTACGAGTACGAAAGGATTGACCAAAATCACCGGTCAATATTCCGGTTAAGTAATCCCAATATTGGACAATGAGGGGTTTGTCTAAGCCAAGTCTTTCTAACGCTCGAGCATGTAGCTCTGGATCGACCATACGCTCACCCATCATAATCTCGACAGCATCTCCAGGGACGAGCCGAATTAGGGTAAATGTCGATAGCGTTAAGCCAAGATAGACAGGAATTAGAATGGCAATGCGACGCAAAATATAAAGTAGCATGGGCTGCTCAATTCAATAGTTGTGGTTCAATCGTTTGAGATCGATGAGTAGAATGTTGGCAGAGATGAGAGAGTCGGTGACAAAATGCTTAAAAAATGCTTAATAAGTGCTTAACTCATATAAATATGGCTGGAGCAGAGTGTCTGACCCAGCCGAATATAAATTAAACAATCATACATGCATGCATGTCTTACCGGACGTCATCAGCTCAGGTTATTCAACCTTTACACCATCGAAGCGTATTGAGCCAAGCGGACTAATTTTATAATCGACTACGTTTGGTGCGGTGAATACCGTGACCACCGAATGCGCCATTGTCGTCCAAGGCAGCTGCTCTTTGAATATCTGCTGAGCTTGTACATAGTCGTTGACGCGCTCATCTTGATTGGTAATCTGACGGGCGTTAGTCACCAAAGTGTCAAAGTCTTTATTACACCAGCGTGAGTAGTTATTGCCACCGACAGCATCGCAAGATAGTAACGTACCAAGCCAGTTATCAGGATCCCCATTGTCACCAGTCCAGCCCGCTAGAATGACATCAGGCTCACCTTTAGCAGCGCGGTTTAGATACTCGCCCCATTCATAAGTCACAAGCTTGGTATCGACACCAATTTTTGCCCAATCTGCTTGTAGCATTTCAGCCATGAGTTTGGCGTTAGGATTATATGGGCGTTGAACGGGCATATACCATAGATTAATGGCAAGTTTGTCCGCGCCTGCTTCTTTTATAAGGGACTTGGCTTT
The DNA here is from genome assembly GCF_049896785.1 of Psychrobacter sp. TWP2-1-2. NCBI lineage: Bacteria > Pseudomonadati > Pseudomonadota > Gammaproteobacteria > Moraxellales > Moraxellaceae > Psychrobacter > Psychrobacter sp. TWP2-1-2. Next base: position 161,484 of record NZ_JAFCVA010000003.1, read on the forward strand.
TTCCACATCGTAAGGCGCATCTTTGATAGATTTGTCGTAACCCCATTGTGTGGGCGGCATAGGATTGGTGGCTTTTAATCCTTCGCTTTGATAAACCGCATTTATAATAGCGTCTTTATTAATTGCCATGTCTAATGCTTGGCGAACTTTAAGGTCGCTAAGCTTCGGTTTTTCAACGTTATAGCCGACATAACCGACGTTAAAGCCGGGTTGATCGAGAACGGTGGCCTTACCAGATTTTTTGACAGAGTCAATTTCGGCAGGTTTTGGATAAGCGGACACATGACATTCACCTGCTTGCACTTTTTGCGCACGCACTGCTGAATCTTTGGTGATGACAAAGACTAGATTATCGATATGAATATCGTCTTTGTTCCAGTAGTCTGGATTTTTGGTATAACGAATTTGCGCGTCTTTTTGATAAGAAGTAAAGACGAAAGGTCCTGTACCAACGGGTTTGGTGTTGATATCAGCAGCATTACCAGAAGCCATTAACTTTTCTGCATACTCAGCAGAATCGATATAAGCGAATGGCATCGCTAGGTTCTGTAAAAATGGCGCATTGGTTTCGCTGAGTGTAATTTTGACGGTATTGTCATCAACTTTTTCGATATTGGAGATAATATCAGGTAGCCCCATACCGACCGAATAAGGGAACTCAGCAGGATAGGCTTTATTAAATTCAAACTCTGGATTGGTGATACGCTCTAGAGTAAAGACAATGTCATCTGCGTTGAAATCACGGGTTGGGGTAAAGTAATCGGTCTTACCATATTTAACCCCTTTACGTAGGTTAAAGGTATAAGTCTTGCCGTCTTCACTAATATCCCAGCTTTCGGCTAAGGCTGGCTGAATCTCAGTACCATCTCTTTTGAACTCTACTAAGCCGTTGTAGATGGGAAAGGCGCTCGCATCAAAATCCGTACCTGCAGTGTACTGTGCTGGATCGAATCCAGCCGGACTACCTTCTGAGCAATAAAGTAAGGTTTTGGCTGCTTTAGCATCTGAGCTGGCAGCAGATTCATCGGTGGTTTTGTTGTCGCCGCTACAGGCACTGATGCCTAGAATAACTGTCGCCAACATCGTCAGTTTGAAGAGTAATTTTTGCATTATTACATCCTATGTAATGATAAATAGTCGCCAATATATTTATAAGATCGTTTTTGACCCATAAATATAATGAGCGTGCTTTTAATTCCCTTTAAAGCAATTGTTTATATCGTGTTTCTAATATGCAAAATAAAAAATATTTCAGGTTATATTAACCATTATTCAGATTTGCAAAAAATACCGATATAAATAAGTGGTTTAAATATACTCTGTTCAACAGTGGTAATGCAAGACATCCGTAAGCTAATTTGATAGAAAACGTTCTGTTTTACTATCTTTATTGCTGAATTCGTTAGAGTCTCTCCTTATTTTAGAAATGCTGGTAAAATAACCACGAAAAAATATGGGTTGAACTTTGATACAATCTGCTTATTTTCATTTTATTGAATATAAAGTTTTAGTAAATAAGTTTCTTAAATAAAAATACTAATTATAAGACGCATATCTTCCTATGTTTTATGGCGTGATATCATTCGATATGACCGTGATTTGCTTTGATAAGATCTGCGAGTTTTTCAGCAATCATAATCGTTGGCGCATTGGTGTTACCGCTGATGAGAGTCGGCATGATTGAGGCATCGATGACCCTTAATCCATTTACACCGCGTACTTTTAATTGCAAATCAACCACGGATTGGTCATCTGAACCCATACGGCAAGTGCCGACAGGATGATAAATGGTATCTGACTTGTTGCGGATATAGCCGAGCATACCGTCTTTTTCGATATAGGGGGCAGGGTAGTCTTCAGTAATATATTTGGCGATGGGTGATTCTTGCATGATGGCGCGCGTACGCTCCGCGCCTGCAATCATATATTCCACATCTTTTGGGTGTGAGAGGTAGTTTGGATCAATCAATACCGCGTCTGAGGGGTCGGCGGAGTCCAGTCTGACCGTACCGCGGCTTTCAGGGCGTAGGTAGCAACTGTGACAAGAGACCGCAAAGCCACGTCTGAGATCACGACCATGCTCAATCACGCGGGATATGACAAAGTGCAGTTGGGTATTTGGCCACTCTTTTGGATCATCACCGACACTAAAGAAAGCGCCCGCTTCAGCATAGTTGGTAGACAAGAGGCCTGTACCATCCTTTCTCCACTGCCGAATACTTTTGGTCAATGTCGAAATCGTCGCCATACCAATACCGATGACGTCAGTGGTATTGACCTCGTAATCAAAAACGACGTCCAAATGATCTTGTAGATTACCACCAACATCGGGCGCATCTACCACGACGTCGATGCCATGCGATTGTAGATGCTCAGCAGGTCCAATACCTGACAACATCAGGACTTTGGGTGAGCCAAAAGTGCCCCCAGATAATATCACTTCATGACGCGCCATAACCGCATGCTCGACGCCATCTTTTTCATAAGCGACACCAACGGCTTGTTTGTCTTCAAAAATGACGCGGTTGGCTTGGGCGTGGGTGATGACGGTCAGATTTGATCGGTTTTGTACTGGATGTAGATAAGCGGCCGCCGCAGAGCAGCGTTGACCTTGTTTTTCGCCATGAAAATGGGTGACTTGATATAGCCCTGTACCGTCTTGCTTTTCGCCATTAAAATCTTGATTATGATCTAAACCATTAGTGATGGCGGCTTCTACGAATGCTTTGGAGATATCACGCGGACTTAGTAAGTCACTTACATGCAGCGGTCCGCTATCACCATGCAGCTTATCACCTCCATGAATATTATTTTCTGCTTTGATAAAGTAGGGCAGTACATCATCAAATCCCCAGCCTTCGCAGCCTTGTTCCACCCAACGTTCATAATCGAGCGCACTACCACGCGTATAAATCATGGCATCTAAGCATTGACCACGTGGTTGGAAGCCACGGCGGTCATTCAGGTGCGTCTGCGGCGTGGTGTGAAAGCACCAATTATTCAGTTTCAGCGGCTTGCCTGGCACCATCAAAATCAGTCCAGCAGGGACACGGACAGCAAGGTCTTTGCCTTCACCGCCATATTCTAATAAGCAGACACTAATGTCTGGGTTTTCTGTTAATCGGCTAGCAAGTACGCAGCCAGCTGAACCACCACCCACGATGACGTAATCAAATTTTTTATCAAATTCCATTTTACATTCCTTCTAGCATCCATGCTGAGTAAAACGTGCTCGTTAAAACGCGTTTATTGAAATAGGGTACGCATTACAGTATCTATTATTTTGCTGGAATAATAAAATAAAAATGACTAAGGGGTACTTATCAATCAATATATGGCATGGCAAAACAATACTAGGACGTGAAACCGCTGGTATAGGCTATTTAAACTTATATAGCACATATCTCTGAACGTACGATAAAGCGCTTACCTTCAGGTATCTCAAGCGAAAAACTGGCTCCGCGTCCATCGACCACATCTATCGTTAGATCGGTATGTTGCCAGAGCTTATACTGAGCTTTACCCATATAAAATGGACAGCCAACCAGCTCGCCGATGAGTACGTCTTGTCCGCCTACTTTAAATTCGCCCAATGGATAACACATGGGTGAACTGCCATCGCAGCAGCCGCCTGATTGATGAAACATCAGCTCGCCGTGCTTAGATTTTAGTAAGTCGATTAATGCTTTGCAGGACTCTGTCGCTGTGACGTTCATAATGATTTCCTTATCGTTAGACCCGAACGGATGTCTTTCATAATCATACTGAGTAGAAAATAAAGGGTCGCATCATATTCACTCACATCATTTATCATATGTGGTTGAAAACGATACGACCCTTTACTGATGATTACTCTAGCCAGTCATTGAGACGGTGTTACGAATTTCAAAATATCATAAATCATATGGCTAGATAATGGTTGCTACAGACTATAGTCAATGACAATGCGACCTTCGATTTTGCCATCACGCATACGATCAAAGATATCATTGATATTTTCTAGTGGCTCAGCGGCAACGGTGGCTTTTACTTTGCCTGCTGCTGCCATGTCTAGCGACTCTTGCAAATCGAGACGCGTACCAACGATTGAGCCACGAATGGTAATACCGTTTAAAACAGTATCAAAAATAGATACTGGGAATTCGCCCGTTGGTAGACCATTACAGACCAAAGTACCACCGCGTCGTAACATGCCCAACGCTTGATCAAAGGCTTTTGAAGATACTGCTGTCACGAGCGCACCGTGAGCACCGCCGATTTCTTTTTGTAGATATTCAGCAGGGTCAGTATTTTTCGCATTGACAGTGACTTTGGCGCCCAGTTTTTTAGCGAATGCCAGTTTTTCGTCATCAATATCCACAGCAGCAACATTCAATCCCATCGCAATGGCATACTGAACTGCCATATGCCCCAAACCGCCGATACCTGAAATGACGACCCAATCGCCTGGCTTGGTGTCGGTCATTTTAAGACCTTTGTAAACCGTGACACCTGCACATAATACTGGTGCAATTTCAATAGAGTCAACGCTTTCAGGAATGATACCGACATAGTTGGCATCTGCTAGTACATATTCTGCAAAGCTGCCGTTTACAGAGTAACCAGAGTTTTGTTGGCTTTCGCATAAAGTTTCCCAACCACCTAAGCAATGGGTACAGTGTCCACAAGCAGAGTAGAGCCAAGGGATACCGACTCGGTCGCCTTCTTTGACGTGAGTGACACCTTCGCCAACGGCGGTGATAAGACCTACGCCTTCGTGGCCTGGGATAAACGGTGGGCTAGGTTTAACTGGCCAATCGCCCTCAATGGCATGCAAATCGGTATGACAGACACCTGATGCCTGCATTTTTACGACGATTTGACCAGCACCTGCGGTTGGAATATCTACTTCTTCAATTTCTAAGGGTTGTCCGAATTCATGCAGCACGGCCGCTTTCATTTTATTACTCACGTTGTAACTCCTTGTCATCGTTCTTTACATTAAGATGCTCGGCGAGCATCGAGGTCGCACTTTACGGTTTTGCCATAAAGTGCTTTGAAAAACAGAATTAAAAGAAGCCCATCGCTTTAGGACTATAAGAAACCAGCATATTTTTGGTCTGCTGATAATGGTCTAGCATCATTAAATGGTTTTCGCGGCCGATACCAGATTGCTTATAACCGCCAAACGCCGAATGCGCAGGATAAAGGTGATAGCAATTCGTCCAAACGCGACCAGCTTTAATGCCACGACCGAAACGATAAGCACGAGTACCATTACGCGTCCAGACGCCAGCACCAAGACCATATAAAGTATCATTGGCCAGCGCCATCGCTTCTTCATCGTCTTTAAAAGTGGTGACAGCGAGTACGGGGCCAAAGATTTCTTCTTGGAACACACGCATATCATTCGTGCCTTCAAAGATGGTTGGCTGCACATAATAGCCGTTTGCCATGTCGCCATCATGTTTGGCGAGTTCACCGCCGACAAGAACTTTTGCACCTTCTTTTTTACCGATATCGAGATAAGACAGGATTTTTTCTAGCTGATCTGAACTGGCTTGCGCACCAATCATGGTATCGGTATCAAGCGGGTTGCCCATTTTAATGGCTTTAACGCGAGCGATACAGCGTTTCATAAATTCATCATAGATACTTTCATGCACGAGGGCGCGTGATGGGCAAGTGCAAACTTCGCCTTGGTTCAGTGCAAACATCACCAAACCTTCAACTGCTTTGTCTAAGAAGTCGTCGTCTTCATCCATGATATCGGCAAAGAAGATATTTGGGCTTTTGCCGCCCAGCTCTAGCGTGACCGGAATGATATTTTCACTGGCGTATTGCATAATTAAGCGACCAGTGGTGGTTTCACCCGTAAAGGACACTTTATCGATACGCGGGTTGGAAGCGATTGGTTTACCGGCTTCTACGCCAAAACCGTTAATGACGTTTAGTACGCCTTTCGGTAAAATATCCGCCGCGCCTATGATGTCAAGCATGTATAAAACAGAAGCTGGAGTTTGCTCGGCAGGCTTGAGGACGATACAGTTACCCGCAGCAAGGGCTGGGGCAATTTTCCAAATCGCCATTAGAATAGGGAAGTTCCAAGGAATGATTTGACCAACGACACCAAGCGGCTCATGAAAATGATAAGCGACGGTATCTTCATCAATTTGACTAATGCCGCCTTCTTGTGCGCGGATAACGCCCGCAAAATAACGCAAATGGTCGATGGCGATTGGGATATCAGCGGCAAGGGTTTCGCGAACTGGTTTACCGTTTTCATAGCTTTCAGCGATAGCGATTGCCTCTAAGTTGGCTTCGATACCATCGGCAAGTTTGAGCAACATATTAGAGCGTTCAGTGACACTGGTTTTGCCCCATGCGTCTTTTGCTGCATGAGCCGCATCTAGCGCAGCTTCAACATCGGCAGCTTTAGAGCGTGCAATTTGACAGAAGGTTTTACCATCGATTGGACTTGAGTTGTCAAAGTATTCACCATCGATTGGCGCGACCCACTCACCATTGATGAAGTTGTCATATTTTTTGCGGAATTGAACAGGACTATTTTCAGTATTGGGATAGGCGTATAACATTAACGACTCCTTGTTGTGTATTATGGCTATTTAAGAACAAACGACTTAAGCATAAATATTTGGCCATCCTGACCAAGCTATGACCCTATCGTACTGAGCTTTAGCGATGAGCGATAATGACTTTTTATAATGATATATTTCGTATCGTATAACTTTAAGTTATGTGGCTTATCAGGGTTAAAGTCGTCCGCGAAACGGATGTAGCTGCTATAATTGTTAGCAGCTTTTTCTCTTATTATTTGCTCTTAAGCTGTTTGTCTTATTACTATTAACTTAATTGGTTTAGATATATGCGTCAATCTTCTGCTCTTGATATCTTAAAAACGGGTCAAAATGTCTTTTTGACTGGCTCAGCAGGTTCAGGTAAGACTTATACTCTCAATCAATATATCGACTATCTGCGTGCGCGCCGTGTGCCTGTCGCCGTCACTGCGAGTACTGGTATTGCTGCCACACACATGAATGGCACAACGATTCATAGCTGGTCCGGCATCGGTATCAAAGATGAGTTGAGCGACCGCGATTTGACTACGTTATCACGCAAGCAGTTTTTGGCAGACCGACTAAAAGACACCGCGGTATTGGTCATTGATGAGATATCGATGTTGCATGCTAAGCAGCTCAATTTGGTCAGCCAAGTACTCAAGCATGTTCGCAAAAATGACAAAGCCTTTGGTGGTATTCAAGTAGTCGTCGCAGGAGACTTTTTTCAGCTGCCGCCGATTGGTAGTAAGGGTGAAACCAACCGTGAAAAATTTGCCTTTATGTCTGAAGCGTGGCTTGATGCCAAGTTCCATATTTGCTATCTGTCTGAGCAACACAGGCAGGTTAGTGAAGCGGCAAATGGCGGGCTTGATTTGGACGATATTCTCAACCAAATTCGTCGTCAGGAAGTCACTTTTGAATCAATTGCCGCGCTGGAGGCGACTTTTGATCAAAATGTCGATATCAAACGTACACGTCTTTATACCCATAATCTCAACGTTAATAGCATCAATGATAAAGAGCTTGCCGCGTTAGAGGGCGAGATGATGCGCTTTACCGCAACGTCTACGGGCGACAGTAAATTGGTTGAGACCCTTAAAAAAACGGTACGTACCCAAGATGATTTGGTACTAAAAGTCGGTGCCAAGGTGATGTTTATCAAAAACAATACTGAACTTGGTGTGTCCAACGGTACGATGGGTGAATTAATTGGTTTTGCCGCTGTTAAAATCGATGATAGCAAAGACAGCAGTGATGATTTAATCGAAGATGATGATGAAAATACTGAAAGTGAGACGAATAAGACTGTAAAAGGCAAAGGTAAAAAAGCCATAAAAGAGAAACCCAAAGCCAAAAAGCCAACGACGCAAAAAATGCCCGTGGTTCGGCTCAATTCAGGGCGTGAAGTCATCGCTGAGCCGGAAGAATGGATTATCGAAGATGAGACAGGAGATGTGCTGGCAAGCTATGAGCAAGTACCGCTTTGTCTAGCATGGGCGATTACCATTCATAAGTCACAAGGCATGACCCTCGATGCTGCTGAAATAGACTTATCGCGCACCTTTGAGCTAGGGCAAGGCTATGTGGCATTGTCACGGTTAAAGTCGCTGGCAGGTTTGCAGCTGCTCGGTATGAACGACATGAGTTTGCAGCTTGATCCGCTAGCACGCGGCGCGGACAAACGGTTTTTGGTACTGTCAGAAGAAGCCGATGCCAATTATGCGATGCTTGATGAAGAGAGCATGACTCAGGCACATGAGAAGTTTATTTTAAAATCGGGCGGTACGCTGAGTAAATCAGTGATTGATGCTTACTCCACTTTGCAAAAAAAGCGCCGCGAGCAACAACAAGCGCAAATAGACAAAAAACAGAAACTGGGCAATCAAGTTTCTGACAAATCAGACAGTACCTTGCTTGCGACGCGATTATTATTAGAGGAAAGCTTGTCGATTGCAGAAATCTCGCAAGCCCGTCAGCTTTCACAATCAACGATTATGCGTCATATTGCTGACCTAAAATCACAAGATCCAAGCCTTGCTTGTGATCATTTGCGGCCAGAGGATGAGGTGATGACGGCGGTTGGTAATGCCTACGTCGCGATTAAAGTCACCAATAATCCAAATGATTTCAATGATGATGGCAGTATTAAATTGCGTCCAATATTCGATCATCTTAAGCAAAGTATTGATTACAATGCCATTCGTTTGGCACTGATTTTTATAACGCCTTAATGCCCAATGGTGTCTTGATACTGAGTATGACAATTCAGGGTTAAAGCATTCACCAAAGCCATTTAGCTTTTATATAACAATTCTTAGAGCCGATTAACAACTTGTTGGTTTTATTTCATTGTAGCGCTGACTTTGTAGTGCTCAATTTTTTTATCCCTTTATAGCGATATCCTTTTATGCCTGATTTTTCGAGCGCCACTTATCAATTAACGTCTGACCCAGTAGCAGCAGCGGCGTTTCATGCATCTAGTGAGCATACACAGCCACTGAGGATTGCTATCAATGGTTTTGGACGTATAGGGCGCAACGTTTTGCGGGCATTGCTAGAGCGCTTCGAGGTATTAGGCCGTGCGATCCATGTCGTGGCGATTAATGATTTAGCCCCAGCGGATATTTTGCTGCATTTATTAAAGTTTGACAGCACGCATGGTCGCCTAAGTCGCCTTGGGGTCAGTGCTGATATTGTGGCAAGTAACAACGATGAAGCGAGCGATGACAGTAACAATAACAGCGCCAGACAGCTTTGTCTGACAAAAAACAATTATACCTATTGTATCAATTTATTCTCAGAACCTAACCCTGCGCAGTTGCCTTGGCAGGCGCTGGGTGTCGATGTGGTACTAGAGTGTACCGGACATTTTCGCTCTTATGAGCAAGCACAACTGCACATAGTGGCTGGCGCGCAGCAGGTGATTATCGGTGCGGCGCCATTTGATGATGTCGATGCTTGTATCGTTATGGGCGTTAATACTGATGAGCTAAAACGTGAGCTGCCGATTATATCGAGCGTTTCTTGTACCACGCAGGCCTTGGTTCCCTTGATTGCGACGCTTGATACCGCATTTGGGGTAAAGTCAGCAATGATGACGGAGATTCATGCTGTCACCGCTGATCAAACAGTGCTTGATCAATCCCACCGTGACCCAAGACGCGCGCGCGCGTCTGGTTATAACATTATTCCAACCACCTCTAGCAGTATCGCGGCGACAGAGCGTGTCCTACCTGCTATGGTAGGCAAGATAAATGGGCATTCGATACGCGTACCTACCATTGATGTAGCGGCTATTGATGTGACCTTTGTTTTTGATACGCCCGATGTGTCTGTCGAGGCAGTCCGCGAGGCACTCAAATCTGCCAGTCAGGCACATTTGCGTGACATCATGGCTTATACGGATGAACCATTGGTATCCAGTGATTTTATCCATCAGACAGAGTCTTTGATCATTGATGGTCAGCAGCTCATGCAAGTGGGTAGCCAGTACAAGGTTTTTGCATGGTATGACAACGAATGGGGTTACGCCAATAGGCTACTTGATATGTGTCTACATCTGGCATCTCATAAAAAACCTATCGTCAATTCTCTATAATAGAGTGACCGCGTTAACCTCGATTGAAGTATTACATATACCTCTGCACGCAGTTGCCTTGACTCTTTTTTAAACTGAATCAACGATAGCATCAAAATAATTTAAATTCGTGCAATTAATTGCTTGCATTCTCATGTTATATCGCTATAATAATGCACAAATGGAGACGTGGCAGAGTGGTTGAATGCACCGGTCTTGAAAACCGACAAGGGTTTGTAGCCCTTCGAGAGTTCGAATCTCTCCGTCTCCTCCAAATTCGAAAGCCGCAATCATTATTAATGATTGCGGCTTTTTTTGTTGCATTTTTATTTTATATCGCTATAATAACGCACAAATGGAGACGTGGCAGAGTGGTTGAATGCACCGGTCTTGAAAACCGACAAGGGTTTGTAGCCCTTCGAGAGTTCGAATCTCTCCGTCTCCTCCAAATTCGAAAAAAGCCCCAATCAGTGATGATTGGGGCTTTTTTTTATGCTGGATATTTATCCTATAATTTTATAAATACTCTGCAGCACTTTTTTATTTCATTAGCGACTCATCAAACTTAATTTCCTGCCCATTCTCCAATATCAATGTGCCTTTACTGATCATGATGGTCAAGTCTTTGGTGTTTTTAATGGCACGCATAACGTTGATGTCTTCAATACTGCTCTCGATGATGATCTTACCAGACTGCTCTGGTTTAATAGGCGGGTCAAACTGGGTTAGTGGTACGTTAAAGCTTTTGCCCTGCGCCAAGTTAGCATCTTGCATGGTCAGTGTGCCCTTAAAGCTTTGAATGGCGATCTTGCCGTGATTAGAGAGCATAAACTGCAGTTTTACTTGATTTAAGCTGTCACTATCGCTGGTTTTGACTGGTAGTAGAGCGACAGGGTAGTTCTGCGCATTGGCACTATAAGCTGGCTGGCTGCTGACGATGGGGCTTTTTTTACCTGTTGGATTGTTTGGATGTAGTCGTTCGTATTCACGCTGTTGCACAAGGGCTTGCTTGATAGTGGTACGCGGCATCGCCCCCGACTCATAGGCACCGCTGAGTTTCATTCGCAACATGTAGCGGCTGAGTAATTGCTGCTCAGATTGAGGTAACTGCTCAAAAGTGGTGCCGAGTTTTTTCTGCCACTGATCTGAGTTGGTCGGTATGGTTTTTTTGGTTGGATCCGCGGTTGGCTGTGAGCAACCAGAAACGATTGGTAGTATCGCTAAGGCAATCGTCAATAACAAAGCTTTATTCAAGCGTTGATGTAAACTCGCCATCGTACACCTCCTTAAAAATCTTTATGGATAATAAAGAATGACAACAAAATAATGAGCGTTTTCTTAATATACCTCGTTTGATGAGAGGTTGTGTTTAATTATCGCTAAATGCTGTATCGCAAGCAAAATAGGCATATTTTTGTTACGCCCACAAAAAAAGACTGAGTGCTGTTAAGCAAACTCAGTCTTTTTTTATTAACAGCAGTAACACCTAACGACTGTTTGAATGGTTAGTCATGAGTCTGGTCATTTTCTTGCAGCTCAGATAGTGAGTGAGTAATATTATTATTGTGGGTCACAACAATGGCCTCATCAATAATACGCTGGCTGACCCCGCGTTTACGCAGGCTTTCGATGAACACCTCGTCATGGGCTAGGGTGTAGTCTTGATGATCGCGGTCAAGCCCTTGACGAATATATAAACGAATAAGCCCTTGGATGCGTTTAAACCCCAACTCTTTTGAAGTGGCTTCTAATAGCGAAATCATCTCTTCAGACAAACGAATACTGATCGGGCGCATGATTTTTTGCGGATGATCAGAAAACTTATTTTTCACACGTACAGGTATCATAATAAACCATTATTTTTAGTGAGTAGGAGTAAAGCACTCAGACAAAAACTAACCCAATCAAAACTATCCTTACCATACAACAAAAACGCCTAAAAGAACACCGTAGCCATGCCAATCGTACTAGGACGTGTCCTCAATTCAATCGATTAACCTCTAAATGGGCTAAAAATGGCTAAATTTTGCCAAACATCGTCAAATAGCTTATTAATCTCTCGATATTATTTGCGTTACTGTCCTTGTTTGACGGCAATTTATCTCATTTTTGTCACCACTTTTAAAATGAGGACACGCCCTAAGATTGCGGCTATCCTCTTAATTGAAAACGGCAACCATAAAAAAACCTTCATCAAATAATGATGAAGGTTTTTAGTATATGGCTCTCCAACCTGGGCTCGAACCAGGGACACACGGATTAACAGTCCGTTGCTCTACCAACTGAGCTATTGGAGAATAAGTTGGTATAACGATAAGTTAGATAAGCGCTATTGCTTGTCTTGTTTGCGTTATGTGGGGCACATTTTAGCCAAGTTGTTATAGGCTGTCAACCTTATTATGCCATTAATTATAAATATTGTTGTTATCTGTCAAAAATAACCAGCAATCCCTTATAAAGCGGGCTGTTTTGGCAAATTTTGACCGCTAAAATATTATTTGTTGACTAGGGCGTGTTTTCAATTCAATCAATAAATCTCTAAATGGGCTAAAAATGGCTAAAATCCTTATTCATGTAAGTTGGATATAAAATCTAGCGCTAATTTGATTAGACAAGTCGGCTATCTTTTTGAATAGTAAAACAATCTGTACCTCCCTCGAAACAAAAAAATCAGAAACAGCCCTTCACATTGCTAGAATATTTCTATAGAATACCGACCGTATGGTTTCTTTAATGTATATACATTATTAATATGTGATCAATCTGAGACAGGTAACCTAATTATGAGTCCCACCACTATTGCCTACGGTTATCTAGCCATCGCCATCATTTGCGAAGTGGTTGGCACGACCTTTTTAGTCAAGTCAGAGCAGTTTACGCGTTTGGTGCCGACCCTGATTATGGGTGTGCTTTATGCCATCTCATTTTACTTATTAACACAAACCATCAAAACCATACCGCTTGGTATTGCTTATGCACTGTGGGGCGGATTGGGGATTGTGCTGACATCGCTCGTAGGCTTGATGTTTTTTAAGCAAAGTCTTGATACAGCAGCTGTGGTTGGTATCGCTATGATTGTGGGCGGTGTCGTGGTGATGAACTTATTCTCTAATTCTGTGGTGCACTGATATGGAAATGGAAAACGCTTACAAACGTAAAAAACAGCCCGAAGTTGTCCGTCGTGCGCTACTAGATCATGCAGCGCGAATCACGTTAGAGCAGGGCTTATCAAAAGTGACCTTTCAGGCGGTCGCTGATGCGGTCGGGGTGACCAAAGGCGGGGTGATGCATCATTTCACCACTAAAAATGCACTCATTCTTGAAGTGTTTCATGATGCGATGGCGAGGTTTGAGGCAGAAGTTAATCAAGCCATGGCAGAAGACCCTGTGCATTATGGCTCTTTTACTCGTGCTTATATCAATGCCACGATTAGCTTAGGCGAAAAGGGGCAGGAAGAGCTCGATAGTCAAGCAACCTTATATGCATTGATGCTAGGCGATAGCGAGTTACGTGAGTTGTGGGCCAAGTGGGCAAATGCACAATTAAAGAAACATCAAGCAACCGACAATACCGAAACATTATGTATGGTGCGTCTGGTGGCTGATGGTATTTGGCTCTCTGATTTTTCAGGCATTAGTATCTCAGATAAAACCTCTATTCATAAGCGTTTGATAAAAATGACGCAACCTGATAATGAATAAAATATTGTTCTTAAATGATTGATCAAATAAGCATTTTTTATCAAAAAATTATTGAAAGACAGGCTTGTAGCAATAGGCTATATAAATTTATTTTAAACATTTAACCCATGAAGACATCATTTAGCATTAGCTTGTTTATAAGGCTTTTGCCAGTCGTTAATAGGAGCACCGCATGACAGATTCAAAAACAGACCTAAACAACTTAACAGACATCATTGATTTAAAACAAATACAAACTGCTTATATTAATGGTCGTTACTTAGCAATCGACGAATCGCTTGCTACTTTTGAAGACATCAATCCAGCCACGGGTGAAGTGTTAACTACCGTTCAGCAAACGACCAGTGAACAGATTAATGAAGCCGTAAAAGCGGCACAAAAAGGTCAAAAAGTTTGGGCGGCGATGACCGCGGTTGAGCGCAGTCGTATTTTGCTAAAGGCGGTTGCACTATTACGTGAGCGCAACGATGTACTCGCGTTACTTGAAACCAAAGACACGGGCAAAGCACTCTCTGAAACCAAATATGTCGATATCGTGACTGGTGCTGATGTCGTTGAGTATTATGCAGGGCTTGCGTCGATGATTGAAGGTCGTCAGATTCCATTGCGTGATACTAGCTTTGTCTATACTCGCCGCGAGCCACTTGGCGTCGTCGCAGGTATCGGTGCGTGGAACTATCCTATTCAAATCGCGATGTGGAAAGCAGCACCAGCATTAGCAGCTGGCAATGCGATGATTTTTAAACCCTCAGAAGTCACACCGTTAACCGCGCTAAAACTGGCAGAAATATTGACAGAAGCGGGCTTACCAGACGGCGTATTCAACGTCGTGCAAGGGGATTATAAAGTCGGCGAAGCGTTAACACAGCATCCTGATATCGCAAAGGTATCATTTACGGGTGGCTTACCAACGGGTAAAAAAGTGATGGAAAGTGCCGCATCTTCGTCGCTTAAAGATGTGACATTAGAGCTTGGCGGTAAGTCGCCCTTGATTATATTTGATGATGCGGACATCGATACCGCCGCTGATATTGCGATGATGGCGAACTTCTATAGCAGTGGTCAAGTCTGTACCAATGGCACGCGCGTGTTTATCCCTAAAGCCTTACAAGCCAAGTTTGAAGAAGCCATATTATTGCGCGTCGAGCGTATTAAATTGGGCGATCCAATGGATGAAAGTATTAATATGGGTCCATTGGTCAGCTTCCCACATATGGACAGAGTGCTTGGCTATATCGAGCAAGGTAAAGCGAGTGGTGCTCGTCTGCTAACAGGCGGTGAACGTGTTACGACTGAAGGGCTTGCGAATGGTGCATTTGTCGCACCGACTGTGTTTACGGATTGCAGCGACGATATGACTATCGTGCGCGAAGAAATCTTTGGTCCAGTGATGTCGATATTGACTTATGAGACTGAAGAAGAAGTGATTCGTCGTGCCAATGATACCGAATACGGCTTGGCAGCAGGAGTCGTGACCGCTGATTTGACTCGCGCTCATCGCGTGATTGCACAGATTGAAGCGGGTATTTGCTGGTTAAATACGTGGGGCGAGTCAGCCGCACAAATGCCAGTGGGCGGTTATAAGCACTCAGGTATTGGCCGCGAAAACGGCATTGAAGCCCTTGAGCACTATACACAGACCAAATCTATCCAAGTAGAGCTTGGTAAGTTTGAATCGGTATTTTAAGCAGTTGTATTGTGAGAGCTTTAAATCGGTAAGGCTGAATTATTAGGACTAATTTGTCCTTTTGGCACCGCCTTACTGATATGAAATGATGGATTTTTTAATATTATGGAGCGTTTTATGACATCAACCACACCTGAATATGACTACATCATCGTCGGCGCAGGCTCAGCAGGCAATGTGCTGGCCACCCGTTTGACCGAAGATGCCAACATTAAGGTGTTGCTGTTAGAGGCGGGTCGTCCAGACCATCGCTTAGACTTTCGTACGCAGATGCCAGCAGCGCTCGCTATGCCGTTGCAAGGTACTACTTATAACTGGGGTTATAAAACCGATCCTGAGCCCTATATGAACAACCGCGTCATGGATTGTGGTCGCGGTAAAGGGTTAGGTGGCTCGTCTCTGATTAATGGGATGTGTTATATCCGTGGTAATGCCTTGGATTTTGACGATTGGGCGAAAATCAAAGGTTTAGAAGATTGGACCTATTTGGACTGCTTACCGTATTTCAAAAAGTTAGAAAATCGCGATGCTGGTGAAAATGACTATCATGGCGTCGGTGGTCCCGTCGAGATGACCACTTCCAAGCCAGGAGTCAATCCGCTGTTCCAAGCGATGATCGAAGCAGGCGTGCAAGCAGGCTATCCAAGCACGGATGATTTAAACGGCTATCAACAAGAAGGCTTTGGGCCGATGGATCGTTTTGTGACGCCTAATGGTCGCCGCGCGTCAACGGCACGTGGGTATCTAGACCGTGCTAAACCGCGCAGCAATATCACGATTTTGACGGGTGCGCTGACCGATGTTATTTTGTTTGATGGTAAGCGTGCTATCGGTGTAAAGGTAGAACATCAAGGTCAAACCAAGAACTTTCATGCGTCTCGTGAAGTGATTGTTTCATCGGGTGCTATTGCCTCGCCGCAATTATTGCAGCGCTCTGGTATTGGTCCTGGTCAATGGCTCAAAGATTTGGGTATCAATGAGATTTTAGATTTACCGGGTGTTGGTAATAATCTACAAGACCATTTAGAGCTGTATATGCAGTACGAATGTAAGCTGCCAGTGTCGATTGCGCCTGCCAATAAATGGTGGAATAAGCCTGCCATCGGTGCCGAGTGGTTATTCAATGGCACAGGACTTGGCGCGTCAAATCAGTTCGAAGGTGGCGGTTTTATTCGTACCGATGAGAAGTTTACCCATCCTAATATCCAGTACCACTTCTTGCCATTAGCAGTGCGCTACGATGGTCGTAGTGCCGTGAAGTCGCACAGTTTTCAAGCGCATGTGGGCTCATTGCGCTCGCCAAGTCGTGGTCGCGTCAAGCTAACTTCGAAAGACCCAAGCGCCCATCCAAGTATCTTATTTAACTATATGTCGCACGACCAAGACTGGCACGAGTTCCGTGCGGCAATGCGCATCACCCGTGAAATTATGCATCAGCCAGCACTTGATCCTTATCGTGGTCGCTCGATTGCGCCAACCGATGACTTGGTGACCGATGCGCAGCTAGACGAATATGTTCGTAATCATAGCGAAACGGCTTATCATCCGTCGTGTACTTGTGCGATGGGTGAAGGTAATGATTCGGTGGTCAATGGCGAAGGACTCGTACACGGCATCGATAGCTTGCGCGTCGTTGATGCGTCGATTATGCCAAATATCATCAGTGGCAATCTAAACGCCACCACCATTATGCTTGCCGAAAAAATCGTCGATAAGATGCGTGGTAAGCAGTTGCCACGCTCGACGGTAGACTATTACGTTGCCAATGGTGCACCGCTTAGAACTGAGCCGATGCGCGCTTACCGCTCTACTGTCTAAAGAGCTATATGAGCTATTAGGCAATGAAATATATAAGCAATTTCAATAAGAAGACCTTTCCACGCAAAGGTCTTTTTCATCAGCGCTAACGTATTAAGTATTTTTAATACTGTTATGGCTGCCTTTGATTGTCATTTAAATTTTTATTTACATCGCAATTTTTATTTATTGGTACTGCTTTGTGCGTCATACAGTCCTCAAATTATGACGGACAAATCAATATCAGACCCTGTTTAATTTACCTATTGAGGTCTTTTATGTACAGCTCGCCATCAAAAGATGCGACGAAACCCCTGACTCTAAACAAGACGGTTTTTTTAGGTTCAGCTATTATTTCTATTTTATTAATTATCTGGACGATTGCGTTTCCAGATTATAGTGAGACATTGTTAAGCTCAAGCATGGCATGGGTATCAGAGAGTTTTGGCTGGTATTACATGCTGGTGGTTGCCGCTTACAGTATATTTGCACTATTTGTTGGTTTTTCTAAATACGGCGATATCAAGCTTGGGCAAGATCACGAAAAAGCCCAGTTTCCTTTCCTAGCATGGGCCGCGATGCTGTTCTCTGCGGGTATCGGTATTGATTTACTGTTTTTTGGTGCCTCTGAGCCATTGATGCATTATTTAACGCCGCATACGGGGCTGGAGCCTGCCAGTGCAGAAGCCATGCGCGAAGCACTTGCGCAAACCTTTTTACATTGGGGTCTACATGGTTGGGGTATTTATGCACTCATCGGTATGGCATTGGCGTACTTTGCGTATCGTAAAAACATGCCATTGGCGCTGCGTTCACCACTGACGCCTATCTTTGGCGAGCGTTTAATCAAGGGCTGGCTTGGTGATGGTATTGATACCTTTGGTGTTGTTTGTACCTTGATGGGTATCGCCACCAGCTTAGGCATTGGGGTATTGCAGGCCAATGCTGGACTGACTCATGTCTTCGGTATCGAATCGAGCAAAACAGTACAGACGCTTATTATTGTAGGTGTCGTTGCTGCTGCGGCTATTTCGGCGATGACAGGTGTGGAAAAGGGCGTACGCCGCTTATCTGAATTTAATATGCTATCGTCGATATTACTATTAATCGCCATATTGGTGATGGGTAATACGGTGTACTTGCTGAATACTTTCACCCAAAATATTGGTCAATATTTCCAAACCATTCTCTTTAAAACTTTTGATGTATATGCCTATGACGGTACTGCTGGTGCTGATTGGAAATCAGGCTGGACGATATTTTTCTGGGCATGGTGGGTCGCTTGGGCACCGTTTGTTGGTCTATTTATCGCGCGTATTAGCCGTGGTCGTACCTTACGTGAGTTTGTCTTTGGCGTGATGTTTATTCCGCTTGGTTTCATTTTTGCCTGGTTCTCTATCTTTGGCAATTCGGCAATAGACTTGGTTGCTAATGGTGCCACTGAGCTTGGTGAAATCGCTGTTAATGACGCCGCCATGGGTATGTTTGCCTTGTTTGAGTATTTTCCTTACAGTGACGTTTTATCATTCGCTGGTGTGGTCATTGGTTTAGTATTCTTTGTGACCTCAGCGGATTCGGGTGCTTTAGTATTAGCGAACTTGAGCTCACGCGGCATGACCAATGACACCGATGCCCCGGTTTGGTTGCGTCTGTTTTGGGCAGCAGCAACAGGTCTTATCACTTTGGGATTATTGTTTGCTGGTGGCTTTGCCTCATTGCAGTCAGTATCTGTAATTGCTGGTTTGCCATTCTCGCTTATCCTTGTACTTTATATGATGTCAATGTGGAAGTCGCTAAAAGAAGAAGGTAATAAACGCAAAGCCAGTACGATTGGTACGGCTAATGTGCTTGATAGTGGTAAGAGCTGGAAAGCACGCTTGCAACGTATCGTCAGTTTCCCTAGACATGCACAAGTTGAACGCTTTTTACAAAATGTGGTTAGACCTGCCATGACGGAAGTTGAAAAAGAGTTTGCGGCAGGCGGTCTAAAAACCTCTTTGGACATCCGTAACCCTGAACATATCGGACAAGATATAGATGAAGGACTGGATGAGAGTAGCGGTCAAATAGATGGTCTAAAATTGCGAGTTGGACATGGCGATGAAGACGACTTTATTTATGAAGTGAATTTGATTAAAGCTGAGCGTCCTAACTTTACATTGAGCACCTCAACTAAGAATGCAGAGTACTATTACCGTGCGGAAGTGTTCTTAAGTGAAGGCTCACAAGAGTATGACTTGGTTGGTTACTCCAAAGAGCAAGTGTTGGTCGATATCTTAAATCAGTACGAGCGCCATTTGCAGTATCTACATTTAGAGCGTTAATTGATTTATCAACACGTCCTGAATATTGAAGTAAAAACACTTAAGTAAAAACATCGTAACAAACAACCCCATAAGTTGAATGCAGCTTATGGGGTTGTTTTATGAAAAATAAAATCAGTAGATATAGGGTAAAATATATAAAGATACGTTTCGGATTATCAGTTTCGAAATATTAGCAAAGGATAAGTTTGTGACCACATTAAAGTACATCGCTCATTATTCTGAGCAAGTTCAAACCCAAGCGGCATTGCTGATTAGCGATGGTACATTGGGCGCATATCTAGAAAAAAAGTATCCCACTCAGCACCAAATAAAAAGTGATAAGGCGCTTTATCAGTATATCAATGAGATAAAAAACCAATATATGCGCAAAGTGGGACAGTTATCGAATGTCAGCTATAGCAGTAAATTAACGGTCCTCAAACATGCGCTAGGTATTCATACCACCCAGTCTCGCATACAGGGCAGTAAGCTAAAATCCCACAACAGCATCACCGTGGCCAGCTTATTTCAAGAAGCGCCGCCTGAGTTTTTGCGCATGATTGTCGTGCATGAGTTAGCGCATTTTAAAGAGCATGAGCATAATAAAGCGTTTTATCAATTATGCTGTCATATGGAGCCTGAGTATCATCAGTTTGAGCTTGATACGCGGTTGTGGTTGCACTGGCGCGAATTGAGGTGATCGCAGTGCTGTATCCTTTTCTTCTCAAAATGAGGACACGCCACAGATTATATTTCTTATCATAACTTTCTTATCATAAATAATATTATACCTTTTGTTAATATATTTTAGTGTATAATTTAATAACGATGATTTTAATGATTGTTGATAAATGGAGAAGATGATGAAACGGATAGTTGCTACTGCACTTGCTATAAGCGCCGCCTCACTGATGGTTGGCTGTACAGCGACCAATGCCATGTCACAAAAGAGTGACGTCATTCCAGAGAATAAAAAACCGACGCCATCGGTGTTGATAAATGTGACATCAGACGATGCTCAAGTGCAGCTGATGTCGATGGTACTGACCATGCAATCAGCGCAGCAAGGTGCCAATACTCGAGTATTGCTCTGCGGTCCAGCCGGTGATATGGCACTCCGTGATGCGCCAAAAAGTGTGACCACAGCGCAACCGCCTAAAAATATGAGTCCACAGGGTTTGATGCAAATGGTCATGAAGAATACCAATACCAAGGTTGAGGTTTGTGCACTTTATCTACCGGGTAAGGGTATTGACCAATCGGCACTGATTGACGGCGTGAGTGCTGCTGATCCTGCTGATATCGGAGCGTTAATGGTCGATCAAACCACCAAGATAATGAGCTTTTAGGCAGATAAAAAATAATTAGTAGTTTGATGAATAAAAAGGGTGTGATATCGACTATCGCATCCTTTTTTTGTGTCAGTCATTTTGGCTAGTGGAATTGCGTTATAATCCCAGCTAAGCACTGTTTACCAAGTAATATTCGCCAAGTACTCTTGGCTGAAAAACAAGTACCATAGATCCTAATTCATAAAAGGTTATGAGCAATGATTAATACCAAAATTTATAAAGCAATTTATACCTTAGCTGAAGAGTTATTGGAAGCTGATCGTATAGGCAATCAAGCAGCATTTGATGGGTTTTATGCTGAATTAGAAGCCATTTGTAATGATAATGAAAATACCGATAAAGACCATCCAGAACAGTGGGAAACATTGGCTGACTTTACCGAAGATTTAGACGAAGCCTTAGTTATTTATGACAAGGCCTTAGCCAAAGCGACTGCGATTAATTCAAAAGATCATTTATCGTCGATTACTTTTTCTATTGCAGTGTTACAGCTTGAGACAGGTAACAAAGAAGCGGCTATTCAAAGTCTACAGAATGCCAAAATTACGGCTAATAAGATTGAAGATAAAGAATTTAAGGTTGAGATAGACGAGCTGCTTACCAAGTTGTTGGCTGAATAACTTCGATACTGAGTACTGAAAAATCTTCAATTAAGCAGGAATGATTTGTTATGCAAAACCTACCTATTGCAATTATCGGTGGTGGTTTGAGTGGCTTATATGCAGCGTTTTTGTTAGAGCAACGAGGCATCGATTATATATTGCTTGAGGCTCGCGATAGATTGGGCGGACGCATCGCTGTTGCGAAATCATTAGTAGATCAGAATGCTAGTAGTCAAAGTATCGACCATGAAAAATCAAACGATGGCTTTGATTTAGGGCCGTCGTGGTTTTGGCCAGAGTATCAGCCGCAGTTGAGCAGCCTTATTGAAATGTTAAATTTACCATGTTTTGCGCAATTCGAAGACGGCGACATGATGATTGAACGTGCTGCCAATGAGCTGCCTATCCGTACCCAAGGCTATCAAAGCTCGCCACCGTCTATGCGTCTCGTCGGTGGTATGGCATCCTTGACTGATGCTCTGTATGCGCGCTTAAATCCTACGCGCATTATCACGGGGCAAATCGTAAAGCGTGTAATCAAGACTGATCACTATATCGACATAGAGAGCGAATGCAGCTCTGAACAGATGACAGCTGGTCAAATAACTACTTATCACGCGCAGCATGTGCTTCTTGCGCTACCGCCTCGTTTGGCGGCGAGTAACATCAAGTTTGAACCTGCTTTACCACAGCCGTTGATAACAGAATGGCAAGAAACTGCGACATGGATGGCGCCACATGCCAAATATGTGGCGGTTTATGAGTCGCCCTTTTGGCGCAATCAAGAACTATCGGGTTCAGCGCGCAGTGCAGTAGGACCGCTTACTGAGATTCATGATGCGTCCTTGGTAGAGGGCGAAGGTGCATTGTTTGGCTTCTTTGGGGTTCCTGCTCACGTCCGTCAAAGCGTCTCTGAAACAGAGCTAAAAGCCCATTGCCGCGCGCAGTTGGTACGTTTATTTGGTGCACAGGCAGAGACGCCAACGGCTGAGTATCTGAAAGACTGGGCGCAAGATTCATTGACCGCGACGCCTGCTGATGCCAGTGGCGCAGGTCAACATGCTGGCGCACCGAACGCTAAGCCAAACACAGGGGTATGGCAAGACTGCCTAACGGGCAGCGCAAGTGAATGGTCAGAGGCGTTTCCTGGTTATATTGCTGGTGCTATCGACGCGGCAAATAAAGCAGTACAAGGTTTAGATTTAGGTTTGTCTGATGGGCTATCGTCATCAGCGTCGCTACCCAATAGGATAGTTGATGAGTGAGTCTTTAGAACAGCAAGCTTCTCGCAACACCAGCACATGGCTCATCCCTTTTGCTTGCTTGTTAGGTGGAGGAGGTCTGATTGGTATTTCTACCAATTTGGCAAAATATGCTGGTGAGATAGGTATTACACCACTGGCATTTCTCTTTTGGTCCATCACGGGCGCTGCTGCTATTTTATTGATCGTTGCCTTCATACGGCACGAATTACCTCCCTTAAATGCGCGTAGCTTTGAATACTATTTTGTGGCCGCGCTCATCAGTGTTGCAGGTTCTAATTTACTACTGTTTTCGGCTATCCCACATGTGGGTGCAGGTTTCGTCGCGCTCATTATCTCGCTTCCACCATTGTTGACTTATCTTGGCGCATTGGCACTGCGGATGGAGCAGTTTAATATCGTCCGTGCTTTGAGTGTGGCCGCGGCGCTTCTTGGTGCAGGAGTATTGGCAGCGCGTAAGTTTTCGACGCCAGACGCCAGTACTTTTTGGATTTTGATCGCGCTTTGCGGGCCAGTATTATTGGCTATTGGTAATATATATCGTACCTTACGCTGGCCTGATAAGGCATCACCTAGCGCACTCGCGCCAGGTATGCTAATCGCGGCGTCGCTGTTGCTGCTGTCATTTAGTGTATTGCCTAATTTTTCAGTGAATATGCCGCTAGACTGGTTGCCGCTAGGTTTGATTGGCATACAAGCCGCCGTATTTGCGGGTCAATTCTTATTGTTGTTTTTATTACAAAAAACCGGTGGTCCTGTTTTATTAAGTTTATTAGGCTCGGTCGGCGCAGTTGTCGGTGTGCCAGTGGCTATTTTTTTGCAGGGTGAGATGCCGCCAGAAGGGTTGTTTTTGGGTGCTTCATTGATCGCATTGGGCGTTGGTTTGGTGACATGGGGCGGGGTGAAAATGGCGACCACATCGACAGAAGGTATGTAAAGATGACCATTGGGATATAGCGCTCACAAATACGCTAACCTATAGACTAATGACCCTACTAGAGCATATGTTTGCACTGTAACTATCCAAAAGTGTAGCCATGTAAAAACATCACTATATAGAAATGCTACTATTTAAAAATGTCATTAAGCGACCCTCACAGTGATCATTTTTTATCTAATCCAACCTCACAAAACCTCGTTAAAACGTAAATATTACCGTCACTGCCAATCTATAATTTATCTACAGCCATCTTAGCAATCCGTATGGCTAGGTATGAGTGTTCAACAGGGCATCATAATTGGTTACGATTATCTCAAATCAGTTTTTGTGAGTAACACAAAAAAGGAGTATAAATATCGTGGTTATTCCTATCATGGATTAGGGCGATGCATGCAGCCAAGCGTTATCGATTGTTAAATAATGTCACGATTGTTATTAGTATTATCGGCGTAGCCATTGCTTTATTAGACAGTGGTTTCACGCTGCCGATGTGGTTACAACAGGTTTTCCATATTTTTTATCTGGCGATTATTTTTTTAGGCTTTGTTGTGACAGCAGGGCGTTACCTCTATAGCAAAAAGCCGCTGACCCTAAATAAAGTCGCGGTCTTTGACTTACTGACCAGTATTGCGATTGTCATTTTACTGGTAGCGCATTTCACTGATTTAGTGCGCTCTGGGATGTCGGTCGCTGTTGATGGCTTCGTTGCCATCAAAATTGCTGTCTTTGTGACCTTTATTCGTGAAATATCTGACCACGATTTTAATCTCAATCGTACCTTTTTAAACCCTGCGCAGTTTTTTATCTTAAGCTTCCTGTCATTGGTATTGGTCGGTGCATTGCTACTGATGATGCCCAATGCAACGACGCAGCCGCTGTCTTTTATTGATGCGCTCTTTACCGCGACCAGTGCTGTCTGTGTGACTGGTCTCATCGTGGTAGATACGGCGACTTATTTCACAACTTTTGGGCAAGTCATTATCATGGGGCTGATACAGATCGGCGGCTTGGGTATTTTGACCTTTGTGACGTATTTTAGTTATTTCTTTAAGGGCGGTGTCAGTTATGAGACGCAGGCGAGCATCAGTGAGATGTCTTACATGCGCGGCATGGGTGATGTGGTATCGACCCTCAAATCCATCCTATATGTGACATTTGCCGTTGAGGCAGTGGCTGCGGCACTCATTTATATTAGCATTTATGACATACCAGATATGGATTGGTCTGAGCAGTTATTCTTCTCTGTTTTCCATGCGATTTCTGCGTTCTGTAATGCTGGATTTTCTACATTTAGCGCTGGCATGTATGATGACGCGCTACGTTTTAATTATCCATTACAACTGATTATCGCTACGACCTTTATCTTTGGTGGCATGGGTTTTGTCATTGTGGTCAATGTGCTGCGTTATTTACGTGATCGTGCCGAGCGCCTGATATATCGTCATGATCAGCGTTATATTTATCGACCATGGTTGCTCAATATTAATAGCCGAATAACCTTGATTACGACGGGCGCTTTATTGTTGGTAGGTCTCATCGGTGTGATGATATTTGAATATAATAATGTGCTGGCAGACCATCGCAGCTTTTTCGGTAAGCTTGTCACAGGGCTGTTTACTGCTGCCACGCCGCGAACCGCAGGATTTAATACCATCGATATGGGTGAACTCGCGTTTCCCACGATTATGTTGACGATATTTTTGATGTGGATTGGTGCTTCGCCAAACTCGACGGGCGGTGGTATCAAAACCAGTACGTTTGCGATTGCCTTGTTAAATACTTTGAGTTTGGCACGTGGTCAGACCAATGTTGAGGTCTTTAAGCGCCAGATTGCTGACATCTCGATTCGCCGTGCATTTTCTATTATGTGGCTGTCTTTATTGGTCATCGGTATGGGTGTGACGCTCATCAGCTATGATCAACCAGAGCTTGATTTAATCAAGGTGGTTTTTGAGTGTTTTTCAGCTTACAGCACGGTGGGATTAAGTCTGAATTTGACGACAGAATTATCAGATTTTAGCAAAATGGTGGTGTCAGTCATTATGTTTGTTGGGCGTGTCAGCATGTTGACCATCTTTATTGCGCTACTTAAAAATAGACGCCAGCGCAATTATCGCTATCCAACTGAAGAAATCACGATCAATTAAATGGTCGTAAATAAGCCATTTCATCATTAAAAAATACTGCAAAAGGTTAATAAGGTTATGAAATATATCATTGTAGGGTTAGGGAACTTTGGCTCATCGCTAGGCATGGCGTTGACCCGTCAGGGGCACGAAGTGATTGCCATTGACAGCAGCATGCAAAAGGTTGAGGCGTATAAGGAAGTCATCTCTCATACCATCTGTATGGATGCTACGGATGAATATACCGTCAATGGTTTACCGATTATCGACACCGATATCGTTATTGTCGCAATCGGTGAAGACCAAGGCGCAAACGTCATGGCGACGGCATTATTTAAAACCCTAAAAGCGAAACGTTTGATCAGTCGCAGTATCAATCCGCTGCACGAAAAAGTGTTGCAAGCTATCGGTGTGGACGACCTTATTCATCCTGAAAAAGAGGCGGCCAATCGCTGGGCCAAACGGCTGTCGCTACGTTAT
This sequence comes from Psychrobacter sp. TWP2-1-2, assembly GCF_049896785.1. Taxonomy (NCBI): domain Bacteria; kingdom Pseudomonadati; phylum Pseudomonadota; class Gammaproteobacteria; order Moraxellales; family Moraxellaceae; genus Psychrobacter; species Psychrobacter sp. TWP2-1-2. Next base: position 187,875 of record NZ_JAFCVA010000003.1, read on the forward strand.
TTCGTCGACTCGTTTGAGCTGAGTGATCATTTCAGTATGGTAGAGATTAGCATTCCCAAGTCGTTGATTGGTCAGACCGTTGATGACTTGCAGTTGGAGCAAAAGTTCAATATTCGATTGCTTAGTACCTTGCGCTATGAGTATTATGAAGACAGCTTTGGTCGTACGCAAAGTAAGCCTAGTATTAAAGGTTTGGCGGCGCCTGAGCAAGTATTGCAAGATAAAGACGTATTGGTCATCTACGGTGCTAACAAGCATATCAACGAGTTTCTGCGTAGTGTCGGTGTGAAAATCAAATAAACATTTGCAACAGCCGTGACATGAAAAGGCAAAGGGGAAACTTATGAGTAAGCGCACTATATCCATCTTGTTGCTTGCGACGATGGCATTGTTGTCAGGTTGTGACCAGACGCCGCAAGACCCGAACGTGTTGTATTCAGAAAAACATCAAGACCCCATTCAAGAGCTGGAGATGACAACAGCGGTTGATCGTAGCCAGTTTGCCTATAAACAAACCTTTTATGTGCCCATTTATTCTGACATCTATACCGATAGAGACAATCGTAAAGTCTTGCTATCAGCGACTTTGAGTGTACGCAATACCACGCTAAAAAAATCGCTGTATATCAATAAAATTGACTACTATGGCACTGATGGAACCTTTATAAAATCCTATTTAAACAAACCGATTGAGCTTCCAGCAATGGCCACGCTCAATTATATCGTCGAAAAAGAAGAGGATAAAGGCGGATCGGGCGCCAACTTTATCATTGAGGTCGAAGGGATAGACGAGACGGTCAAGCCAGTCATTGAGGCGGTGATGATCGGTAATTTTAGCAATAAAGGCTTTGCATTTAGTACAGAAGGTACGCCAGTGGTGCATTGATTAAGGATAATGAAATCCAAGGAAGGGATATGTCTGCAACCAAAGAAGAAATTGTCGCCTTTATGGCGTTGGAATTTCCACAAACCAAATGTGTCATCGAGGCAGTCGGTGACAATCGCTCGACCTTATCACACGATATTGGTATCAATGAATTGCGTCCCGGTGGTACGGTCTCTGGACCAGTATTGATGAGCATCGCTGATGTGGCTCTCTATGTGGCGATACTTGGTAAAATAGGTATTGTGCCATTAACGGTGACGACGAGTTTGACCATTAACTTCCTGCGCAAACCCTCAGCAGAAGCACGTATTATCGCTGAGTGTACGTTGATGAAAGTTGGGCGCACGCTAATCGTTGGCGAGGTTGCGCTTTATTCTGAAGGCTCTCGCGACATGGTGGCTCACGTAGTTGGCACGTATTCCGTACCGCCTCAGCACGTTTAGCTATTTTTAGCCCATTTTTAAAATGAGGACAGTCTCTAAAAAAGCAGTGCTATAAAAATTAATGTCATAAAATTAATGCTGATATGGACTGCTACTGTTTGGTTGCCTCGACCTGAATGTTTAAGTGAAGGTTTTTAGTGACGCCAAACCACGCATATTTATCGATATTCCATTTGGTGCGATCAATCATCGCCGTAAAATCCCCACCACAAATATCTTTTTTGAGCGTGGGATGTAGATAACAGTCAAACTTAGTCGCTGTTAAGCTAATAGGGTGGGTTTCGCCATGCAGCGTTAGATGACCGTCTACTTTTGTGACCATTGGGCGTGATTTGCCTTGGCTAAAATACCATTTGTTAGAATCAAAACGTGCCAACGGAAAGCGTTGCATATCAAAGAAGCTAGGGCCTATCAAAGTCTGGTTAAATGCTTTATTTCCCGTATTTAGAGAGCTGATCGGAATGACCAAGGAGATATTGCCAGTTTTTAAACTTGAGTCATATTGCAGTTGACCTTGGACATTATAAAAGCCGCCCGCAGTGGCAGGGGATTGAAAGCGTTCAATGGCAAAGCGCACATGGGTGCCAGCAGGATTGATGGTATAACTGGCGGCATGGCTGCTATGTACAGCGCTTATTATTAATAATGGCAGTGTCAATGTCAATGTCAGTGCCAATGTCAGTAAAGGGTAGATAGGTGATCTTTGTAGAACAAAAGATAGGATGCTCATAGCTACATTCCTTTGCGGGCTATTGATAAATAAAGAACGTCGTCGATGAGCGCAATCCATGCTGTTACTCAATGTTAAGTCAGTCAGCAATAACTATTTATACATTATTTATCAAATGCTTAGTAGCTTTATTTTTATAAGAATATCATTGTTAATTTGGCTATTATTCAACAGCTAAGATTGGGTTTTCGACGATTTTTGAAAGCTTGCCGTATCAGGTTTTTTGCCATTAGCATTGATACTGTTGGCTTTATTCGCTACTGGGTATTTAAAAAATAGCGTTGCAAGCGCGCAGGTTATGGTCAATGATAGAAGCATCGATACTAATGTATGACTAAAAAAATGATCACCAAACAGCATCTTATACAGTCCCATCGTCCATCCTACGACCGTGACTATTTCAAATATTCTATAGCGATACTGATGTAGAGTGGGTAAAAATGCCAAGCCATATAGAGAAAATCCGGCACTGGCATGAGCCGCTGGGAAGCACTTGGCAGGCGTGTTAGCGACTATATTTTGCCAAATATTTAGATAAGGCAAGTCGCCACCAAACAGTATTAAATGATTGGGGCAACTGACATGAGTCACACCTTTGAGTAGCGCAATCATACTGGGAACGGCAATTAAAACAAGCAGTAGATAACTTATTTCACGCGTGGATAAAGGCGTGAGCAATTTATCGTACTTAGTATTTTTTATTACCAGATTGATGTCTGAATTCTGTTTATGTCTCAGAATTAGAATGGTTATGAGATAAATGCCAAGTAAGATGAGTAGCAATTTAGGCAAGTCATAAAAAATAAAGGCGAAAGGTTGTGTGCCTTTTTCTAGTAGCCAGTGTCCATTAGTGTAAAAAATCTCACTAATATGAATGTCTAATTGGCTGTGCTCAAACAACAGTGTCGCTATGATGGTCAAGCATAGGAGTTTAAGCCAGACTCCATTGGCTGAATATGTTTTCAAAATACAACACTCAATAATGCCATCATCCACAAGATAAATAGCAGCATTAATGCCAGAAATTGCGCCGCAGAGCCAACATCTTTGGCTATCTTTGCCAGTGGATGCTTGGCGGTCGATGTGTGATCGACACTGGCTTCGATTCCAGTGTTAATGAGTTCGACAATTAATGATAAGAAAGAAGCGACGACCAGCAGCATTTTGATGCTGATAGTGAAAGGGCACAATATAATAGCCATGAATAATATGAGATTAAGCCAAAATACTTGTCGAAAAGCCGCCTCAAATTTGTAAGCTGCTTTAAAGCCATCTAGAGAGTAACCAACGGCTTTTATAATACGGTAAAATCCTGTTTTACCCTTGGCGTCACTAGCATAGCTATGAGGTAGCAGTTGTTTTTTGCCTGTTATTGGGCTTAAAACCCCACGACTGGCAGACTGGTCTTCAAGATTAATAGGATTTGCTTTATTCATGTCAAATGCTTCACAGTCTATTAATATCAAGGTATGCGATAAGTTTCAATCATTCAATCATTCAATCATTCAATCATTCAATCATTCAATCATTCAATCATTTAACTATTTAACTATTTAACTATTTAACTATTTAACTATTTAACTATTTAACTATTTAACTATTTAACTATTTAACTATTTAATCGTGGAAAAAATAAATGGACAAAATAAATCAGCAGATATTAAGTATAAGCGGGCAGGCATTAAGAAAACGTTAAGCTTTTTTAAAATAGAGATCTTCTCTAATGATAATTGATGATAAAGGTACTGCCACCTAACGGGTTGACTTGATGGGTAAGCTGCCAGCCCATATGTGTCATGATGCGCTGTATGATACTGAGTCCCAAGCCTGTGCCTTCTGCTGGATAATGGGCGTCAGCTGCCGATGACGATTCTGTATCCAATGAGATGTCTTTATACTGCTGCTCTAGACGCTCAAATCTCTCATATAGCAGCGGCATCATCACCTCAGGAATACCTAGACCAGTATCAGTGACGGTGATTTTTTCAGCATCGATAGTGATGATGACCTCACCCTCATCGGTGTACTGAAACGCATTTTTTATCAAATTACCCAGTGCCATTTTTAGCAGTTCAGGTCGTACGTGTGCGACATACAGCTGTTCTGCGACTATTTTACAAGTGACTGACTTATGGCGAAGCAAGTAATTTAAGCGATGTACTTCATTTAACGCGATGTCATTGATAGACGTTGGCGGTGCATCCAGTTTTTCAGGAGCACGAGACAGCAATAATAAGGCGCTGATAATCTCCGAGGTTTCTTTGGCGGTCGTACTGATACGAGTGGCAAATGCGCTCAAGTGAGGGTCGTTTTCTAGTTGTGAGGACAATACTTCTGATGCCCCCATGATAATCGTCAAAGGCGTGCGCAGCTCGTGACTGACATCACCAGTAAATAGCTGCTCGCGTTTGAGGTACTGCTCAAGTTTGTGGTTTTTTTCATCGATTGCGCGTGCTAACACGCCAACCTCGGAGGGCAGATGCGTCAATTCCGTCAAGTTGTGATGATCTGTTTCTACGGCTTGCTTTAAGTCTAATAAAGGTTTAATGATTTGCTTGGAGGACAGCGATGAAAATATCGCTGCAATCAATAAGCTCAAAATGACTGCTACTTTTAGGGCGTTGGCAAATATGTCTTCTAAATGCTCAAATATGGCCAAAACAGGGTAATTCTCCATCACCATTTCAGTGTTTTCTAAGTAAGTTAAAATATAGTTTTCTTTGTCTTTTTTATAATTAAAAAAATGTAACTCTGTTGTCGATTGACCATTTTCAGTGGTGACAGTGACGGGCATCTCTTGTACGGTTTGGGTGGCCAGTTTTTGCAGATTGCTCGGTGCGTTATCGAAGCGATAAATTTTAATACCCGGTTCAGCGGTATAAATAGGCTGATCGCCATCTTTTTCTTGGCTAAGCTCTAACTGTTGCAATAAGCGAGCTTTGACCAGCTGTTGCTCCATTCTGACTTCAGCATACATGAAAATACTGACGAAAGTGGCACACAGTAATAGGGCAAATAACAAGTAGGAGAGTCGAAACTTATTGGCAATGGAGTCGATATTAAACATGGTATTTAATTCGTTGTGAAAGACGATATGAAAGACAGTGAGAGTCAAATAAGGACATCAGACGCTGATTTTTTAGGCTTTATCTGGATCAATAATCTGATAACCGACACCAGGCAACGTGACTATCATGATTTTATCGAACGGCTTATCTACCTGCGCACGGACCCCATGCATGTGAGTGCGCAATGCATCACTGCTTGGTATGTCTTCGCCCCATACTTTTTCTTCCAGCTCGGTTTTGCTAACCACGCGCGGCGCCGCACTCATCAAGGTATGTAGTATTTTGAAGCCTGTTGGTGTGAGTTTTAGCGACTTACCTTCACGTGTAATCGTATGCTCACTATGATTTAAAGACAATGTGCCAACGGTTAAACCATGCTCAAAATGATTATCTTTATGTCGGCGTATGAGAGCCTTAATACGAGATTCTAATTCCACCAATGAGAAAGGCTTAACCAGATAATCGTCAGCGCCACTATCGAATCCTGCCACTTTATCTAAAATCGTATCGCGAGCGGTCAGCATCAATACTGGCGTTTTGTCATGCAGCTCTTCCCTGAGCTTTTTGCACAGTTTAGTGCCATCCATGCCCGGCAGCATGACATCTAACAAGATGACGTCATATCGATTATTCGAGGCGAGCGCTAAGCCACTAATGCCATTATGGGCATTGTCTAGCTCAAAGCCTTTCGGCTCAAAAAAAGCATAAATATTGGCGACGATATCGGGATTGTCTTCAATGATGAGTATCTTGTACATGAGTATTATTACCTAAAAAGGCGGAGCGATGATAAAGAATTCAATTATCCACTTTAAAAAAGGTGGGTGCTGCTTTGGTTTCGTCAGTGGTGATACCAAAGAACTGAAGCAAGGTTGGCGTAATAAAATCATGTGATACGGGCTGATCAATCATGTTAGCTAGGCTACTGTTAGCAATAGTGCTGCTATCAATGCCGTTGCCAGTCGGTGACCAAATAATCACTGGCACGTGCTTTTGTGCATTTGGCGCAATAGCATATGGCAGACCATGCAAGTAAATATTGTTTTCGCCCAAACTTTCTCCATGATCACTAATATATACCATCACCACCTCATAATCTTGCTCATAAGGTTTTAAGGTGTCGATCACGCTATTTAAAAAATAATCTGTATAACGAATGGCATTGTCATAACCATTGATAACCGATTGGTTGTCGCATTTCGATAGCTCATTGGTCATACAGACGGGCTGATATTCTGCAAAATCTTTAGGGTAACGCTTAAAATAAGCGGGTCCATGATTGCCCATTTGATGCAGCAAAATAAGGGTGTCTTTAGGTGTCTCTTTCTGTAAGCTGCCTGATTTAACCAGTTTATCAAAACCATCAAGCATGCCTATATCTCGACACTCAATATCACAATCTGGATTGAGCGCGGCTGTTTTATAATCCTCAAAAGTTACGCGGTCAGCCACCCCTTTGGCGCTAGAGTTATTGTCTCGCCAAACGACCTTGACGCCTTGCTTGTGTAGTGTATCGAGCACGTTTTCATTATAGCTAGCGCTATCAGGGTCATAATTTTCTCTATTGGCGTAGCTAAACATGCAGGGTACTGAATAGGCGGTGGATGTGCCGCATGACGAGGCGTCTTTAAAGCTGTAGATGTCTGATTGTTTTGAAAGCAAAGGCGTGGTGTTGCGCTCATAACCGTTTAAGCCAATATGGTCAGCGCGAACGGTTTCTCCTACTACAAATACCATCAACTTAGGTTTTACAGCGCTGTTGCTAGTGTTGCTAGTGTTAAAAGTAATGCTGCGTTTTGCATCTGTGGCATGAAGGATTAGCGTATCGGGACGACGGCGCTCAGCGATATAATCAGTACCCAGTTTGATAACAGAGTAAACAGGGGTAATAGGATTGACATAACTACGGACTATTTTGTGCTGGCGAAAAAAGCTGGCGTATTGGTCACCAAATGGTACCAGACACACCGCTACCAATACGATAGGTAATAATAGGGTGACTGATTTTTGAAGGGTTGCTTGTTGCCAAGACAATCGCTTTAGACGAATGTTACCAATTATGAAAGCAGGCACTATACCTAGTAAAAACAGGCGAATAAATAGACTGGGTGCCATTAATCCCATGGCTTCTGCTTGATCGGTTTGTAAGCCGTTAATGAGCATATCACGATTAAATATCGTCCCGTAGGCGTCGGTAAAGTAACCACAGATAGCTGCAATCAGCACCATTATGATAAGCACTACTTTTGCCGTTGAGCGATAACACAGCAGTGACAACACCAACCATATCAGCCCAAATAATAAGCCTGTGATGGAAAAAATAAAGCCCGTGTTTGTGCTCAATGGATAAACGCTGAGTACTTGCTCAAAAAAGCCAATATTCGCCGTCGCTACTAAGTACAGAACAACGACTATGATCAGATGATTGAGATTGATCTCACGCTCATAGAGCTTGCTTAGGAAGCGGATTTTTTTATTAGCTTTGGGGGCATTGATTTTGGCGGCTTGAGATATTGACATACAAGTACTTCTCAACAGGATGGTAAGGAGTGTAATGCCTTACAGTAACAAGTACGCTGTTAAGAAGATGTTAAGGTGGTTGAATTCAATAAGATATTAGGACATATTAGGGTCTGTTGAACATTCACAAATAGGCACTGCTGATTGATCAAATCGTTTCAGACAAGGCGCAAATTGAAGATAATGCTCGTGCCTTAGCTAGACTTGCAACACAGTATGAAGCGATTTTAACATCAGCTCAAAGAGACAGGACTCTTTTTTGCCGCTTCGTCATTAAAAACATCCGCTTAGAACGACTAAACTAGATATTTTTAATCTAAAATCGACTAAAAAATAGTCACTGTCAGTGCCGTGGTCGAATGTTCAACAGACCCTAATAACCTAAACGATGACACATCCTAATTTAAACCTGTGCGAAAGAGCGTGCCAACGACAACAAAGGCGACAGAAAACAAAGTGACCAATATGATATTGATTGAAAATCCTTGCAGGGTGTGAATAGACAATCTGGGTATTCGATAGAAACGAGCGTGCAAGGCAACCAGAACAGTCATTAGTAATAATAGTAATTTGAGAGTAATAAGAATACTAAAATCATTATCAAGTTTAAACCATGCAGCAATGTTGGGTAATAGCTGGTAGGCCATCCAAAGTCCAGTGATTATTTGCAGCACCAAAGCTGGCATCCCAACCCTTTCAAACAGCTGCTCAAATTGCATCAGGCCATCAATATTTCGGGATGATAGCGCTTTTGGTAAGACCACCAAGGTCAAAATCAGATGACCACCTGTCCAGACAGTAGCGCCTAACAAGTGTAGTATGAGTATATAGTTAAGCATAGATAACAATCCTTAAATGCCACTGACATAGGGCTTTATGTCGATTAACTGAGGTACTTAATCATGAAACGCGTCGCACAATTACAACCATTATCTCGTCAACATCATCTAGGTCTAAATCTATCTCGCCATGCTAAAGAGTGCGCTGATGAACCTAACGCAATTGCCGAGCATTGGCTAAATATCACGTCTTATATTAACGAGATGCAACAGCATTTTCAGATTGAAGACAATCTAATTGCTCATGCCTTACAGCCTCATAGCAGCTCCAAACCTGAGGTGGCATCGGTACTAAATACACTTGATGCGCAGCACAAGTCCCTGCATGCACTCATGGCAGAGGTTCAAGATTTGCCACAATCTCAAAGCAATCACGTCACCGTTGGACAAGTCAAAAAACTCGCCACCTTGCTATACGATCATATTCGTTTTGAAGAACGAGAATTGTTTCCTATCGTTGAGCGCTATCTGACAACAGAAGAATTAGAGGCTATTTATGATGCCAGCCCAGACAGTATCAAACGCTCAGATGAGAACCGCTAAAGCGCATTTGTTATCAAAGTTGTCTTAATCTATAGCGAGATAACCTGCGTCAGAAAAATACTGCTGTCCAGTAGGTGAGCGCAGATAGTTTGAAAAATCTGTCGCGGCAGTAGTGTCACTAATCACCAACCCGTCTTGCAAAATAGGGGGATAAGCGTCTGGCGCTAACGTATAGAACTGCTCAGGCGTGGCTTTAATCGCTGTCAGTTGTGATTGAGCGACAAAGCCATAATCGACATTACCAGTATGCGCATATTGAAACGCTTGCCCGATATTTTCAGCTTGAATAATACGACTTTGCTCAGCGAGCGTGTCAAAGATTTTTTGTGTTTGTAGATAGGCTTGTGCCGACTTGCCATAGGGGGCGAGTTCTGGATTGGCAATGGTGATTTTGCTATCAGATTCAGACATCAATAATGCATTTAAAGTAGTAGTATTGAGTCCTTTAAGGGATTTGTTAACGCTATAAAGTGCCAGCTGACCTTGGGTATAAGTAAAGGGCTCGTGGGTTGCTTCGTCAGCAGATTTTGCGTTATCTAGTTTTTCTTTGGCAAGTTTGGCAGGGAATTCTTGATTGGCGGATAAAAATATATCGTAAGGTGCGCCAGAGGTAATCTGCGCATATAACTTACCTGAAGAGGCATAAGTCACGTCAATCGCTTGTGCAGGCAAGTTCTTATCCATTTTATAACCCGCAATAATCTCAGGCAATACATCTGATAAGTTGGCAGCCGCTGCGATGCGCAGTGTTTGACTTTGCTCAGTGGCGTTGTTGGCGTCCGATTGAACAAGCTCAGCGGTTTGCTCTTTGCTACAAGCGGTGAGCGTTAATGCTAAGCAAGCTGATGATATTGTTATTAGTTTAATCATTATTATGAAGCCTTCTTATTATTGCTCGCCAGTGTCGCTCACTGTTATTGCTAAAGGTTAGCTATCGCTTTAAGTAGTCATTTGAAGCGCATTATTACCCATTATTACTAAGCCACTTAGAGGAATCGTCTTGGTAATATTCTTGCTTCCAAACTGGAATGTCGGCTTTAATAGTATCTAATATCCAGCGACAAGCATCAAAGGCAGGATAGCGATGGGCGGAAACCACGCCAACCCAAATAGCGACATCACCAATCTCTAATGCACCAATACGATGGATGGCAATGGCATGGGTAATCTCAAAGCGCTTTTTGGCTTCTTCAATAATGGCGCGACCTTGATTAATGGCAAGATCTTCGTAGCCATAATAAGTCAAACGATTGACGCTACTGGCATTATTATGATTGCGTACCCGTCCCTCAAAGCAGACAAACGCGCCGCAACTGTCATCATCAAGGGTGCTTTTAAGCCGACTTTCATCAATATCGGTATCTAACAGCGCAAAACCATCACGTTCAGCGATGAGGTACGCCTCATCAATGGTACGTTTAATGCTCATCGATTGACCGTGTACATTGTCTGTCATAACCATTTTCTCTTATTGTTTTTAAGATTCTTAGTGATACAGATGATAGTTAAATGGTTTTAACCACCAGCCACTGGGGTGATAAAAACCACACTATCACCCTCATAAATCTCATCTGTCCATTTAGCAAAATAGTCATTTACTGCCACGCGTAGCTCCGACTGCGGACGACTAAAGCGATGCTTTTGGCTCAGCTGTTCATACAGCTCAGTTAATGAAGTTGACTGTGGCACAGTGACTGTTTCTTCATGACAATTGGCTTCATCAGCTAAGCTAGCGAAATATAAGACGTTAATATTCATCGTGGTGTCTAACTTAGAATTTGTATTGCTTTCTATTAAAGTGCTCATAGCAATCTCCCTTATTTCTGAACTGCTTATTAACAGTTTAATTTTATAGTTTTCAAATTACTTTCAGGCATGTTGATAATCGGACTTACCACCGGTTTTTTTCATCAAATGAATATTATCAATCACAATGTCATGCGAGATGGCTTTGGTCATGTCATAAATGGTCAAGCAAGCGACACTGACAGCGGTTAATGCTTCCATTTCTACCCCAGTTTTATGGGTGACTTTCACGGTAGCAGTCACAGTGATACTGTTTTGGTCATCATCGTATGCAAAGCTTAAGCTGATTTTATCTAAGGGCAGAGGATGGCAAAGTGGAATCAAGTCGTGGGTGCGTTTGGCTGCCATGATACCGGCAATATGAGCAGTCTGAGTGATGCTGCCTTTTTTGGTCATGCCGTCAGCGGCTTTGATTTGCGTATAAATGTCCGCGGGAAAAACCACTTGTCCGAAAGCACAAGCTTCTCTGGTGCTCGCTGTTTTGCCACTCACATCGACCATGGTGATATCACCGTCGCTGTCTAGATGGGATAAGCCAGATTGATTGTTTTTATTATTGTTGTTCACTTGGTCGCTATTCATTCTTTATTTCTCTTAAATGGTCAGTTTTTCTGAAAGCTAGTTTCTCTCAATAAACCTTTTTATAAGTCGTTTAAAGCTAAACAGGCATGCTCAAAATCTTTAGGCGTATTAAAATTGGTTAGATACTGCCAGTTTTTTGCGAAAGGAACGGGCTGCACAATTGGCTGAATAAACTTCATTACTTGCCGCTGTCCATCGTCAATATAATCCTTTAAATCAGGTTCAATACTTAAACGATATAAACCTAACAAGGGGTATAAATGATGATCATCGGAGAGACAAATAACAGTTTTATCAGGATTTTTCGTCATATAAGGTCGCAGTTTTTGCCATAAATCGGTGACAGGAATTAAACTGTCACAGCTGATAACCATCAACCAAGATATATGTGGGCTTGTGTCTGTCGTTAATTCTATTGAGCTTGTTACAGATTGCAACGCTGACTCAATCGCTACCAACGCGCCACCTGTTTCAATCGGCTTATCATCGTTGCTTGACAGAATCTTGTTAGAAAGATCGTTAGCAGATAGATAATCATTAATATGAAAGACTGGCGATGGCGAATTCTTAAGCAAATCTGGATTGATGCTAAAGCCGCGTCCGTTATCGGCAATCATAATAGGTAAGTTGCTTGTCAATGCAGCACTCAATTCAAGCGCTTGTCTAACATGATAATCAAGCAAACACTCGCCTGTCGGGAGTATCAACTCAGCTTTTGGCGTTCCCATACGTTTGGATGCGCCGCCCGCCAAAATTACGATACCTGCTAAATGATTGAATCCATCTGCTTTGATTAAGCTATCCGCAACTTCAAGCATTAATTAATCATGACCTGGATTGGTACGCATAAAGTGCGGGACAAAATTACAGGGGCGTGTGCGGTTATCAAGCTGCTCTTGTAAGATACCTTCCCACGCAGTGCGGCAAGCGCCTGATGAGCCGGGTAAGCAAAAAATACCCGTGCCATTCGCCATACCAGCCACAGCGCGAGATTGGATGGTAGACATGCCGATATCGTCTTTTGAGATTAAGCGGAACATCTCACCAAAGCCATCAACCGATTTATCAAATAATACGCCAACCGCCTCTGGCATACTGTCGCGAATATAAAAGCCAGTACCGCCAGTGGTGATAATAGCGTGCACATTTGGGTCGGCAATCCAACCGCTGATGACGGCTCTGATTTTATAAATATCATCAATAATCAGCTGACGATCGGCAAGTTGGTGTCCTGCTGTGGTCAGCTGGTCAACCAAATACTGCCCTGAGGTATCTTCTGCAAGAGTACGACTATCAGAAACCGTTAAGATGGCGATATTAAGCGGGGTAAAGGGTGCTTGCAGCTTACTCATGAATAATCCTTAATAAATAGGCTTGTTATGGAAATAAAAGTTTTTATTATTGATACATTATTGATTTTATCCACCAATCATCGACAAGTTATTCATCATGCCGCTGTTTGATTCGTGAAGATGATGATGCTCAGGTTTAATCGGCATAAAGCTGTGCAAGGTATTCACAAGCCCTGCCACATCGTCTTGTTCGAGATGCTGACGAATATCGTAGTTACCTTGATCAAATAGACACAGATGCACCTTGCCTTGACTGCTGACCCGCAGACGATTACAACTGTCACAAAAATGGGCAGCATAAGGAGCAATCATGCCGATACGGCCTTTATAATCTGGATGGCTATATTCTATCGCTGGACCGTCATTGCTGCCACGGACATGGGTTTGCCAGCCGTTTTTTAATAAGTAATTGGTAATAATATCGGACTGTGCGTGCTGCGCAAAAAATAAGTCGCTGTTGTCACTGGTTTGCATAAATTCAATAAACCGATAAGTAACAGCTCTATCTTTGACATAGTCGATGCCATTCATCAGATTTTCAAAGGCAGTTTCAGCCATTAAAATACTGTTTATTTTTAGTTTGATATCCGTGGTCGCTAGTAATTTATCCATATCAGTCAACAGCTGCGGCAACATATCAAAGCCAGTCATTTTATGAAAAGTAACAGCATCAAAGCTGTCCATACTGATATTAAGCTGATTCAGTCCAGCCGCTTGCCAGCTGGCTAAGTGCTTACCAAGCTTATAACCATTACTGGTCATGGCAACGGTTTCAATGCCTTCGGTGTTTTTGATTGTTTTAATAATATCGACCACATCACGGCGTATAGAGGGTTCACCGCCCGTAATCCTGACTTTTTTAGTACCAACTTCCGCAAATCCACGGATTAAAGTAGCAATTTCAGTGACGCTAAGCTCATTTTGTGGTGGTTTGCCTTGATAGCCATTGGGCAGGCAATATTCACAGCGAAAATTACAGAAATCAGTAATCGATAGACGTAAGTAGGTGAGACGTCGTGCGAAACCATCGGTTAATGGTTGAGAGAGCGTGACCGGAAAATACGTCGACGTGCTAGCAGTTTTCGATGCAACGTTCGATGATGAGTCACCATCAAAAATAACGGGTGCAGCGGCAGGCGCATACAATTGCGCATTACCTAGGGTAGGGGCAAGATGGTTCATAGATGATTACCATTAATATTAAGTATAGTGTGTACTTTTAGGCGTTGCCTCAGGTTGTGAGTGGGAAGTTCTATTTGGGTATGATTATGACAGCTTGCTAGCAAATAACCATTCACCGTAAGTGACCCAAAAACTACCACTAAAGTAGTAGATGCTACTTGGTTATGATTTTTAAAATCAACATACGCCCCAAGCAGTTTCTCATGATTCATGGCTAATCAACAGTATAAAGAATGCTTAACTGTGTAACGCTTTATACCCTTGATTAGCCATGCAGCTTTTTAACTATACTGTTATTAATGATTCAATTATTTAGCTGTTGTTTAGCGATTATTTAGCAATGCAACCAAGGAAAGGGCTGCACTTTTACGGTTTCACCAGCGGCTACATTGCCAGAATCTTGTGCTAGTACAATGAAGCAGTTGGCGTGGCTTAGTTGTTTGATACGGTGTGATTGTTGCTTGGTAAAGCTTTCAACTTGGAAATCGCCAAGTTCGTTTTGGGACAATATGCCTCTTTGAAAATCCATCCGTCCCGCTGATTTTTTGATATCATTTTTAAGCGTTGCAGTGAGACTTAACTGCATAGGTCGCTCTTGTTGCGCAGCGCCTGCCATTTGCCACAAGGCTGGAATGACAAATTGCAGACTACCAACGATGGTCGATAGCGGATTGCCGGGTAAGCCAAAATATAGCACGGGCTTGGCAAGATCTTTGGTTAGCTCGCCAAAGACAAATGGCTTACCGGGCTTCATCGCGACTTTATAGTGGTTAATCTGTCCAAGCTGCCCAATGACAGTGGTTAAAAAGTCATAGTCGCCAACCGATACCCCAGCCGTGGAGATAAGGACGTCACACTCTTGCATGGCTTGGGTTACGGCGGCGGTGGTTCTATCTAAATCATCTGGGATAATGCCATAATCACGAATAGTAATGGGTAAATCAGCTAGTAAGCTTTTTAGGGTAGGCGTGTTCGAGTTATAGATTTGCGCCAAACTGGTCAGCTCATTGCCAATCGCCACTAGCTCATCACCGGTTGCGAGCACACCAACGATTAAAGGCTTATATACCGTCACTTGACCAAAGCCCAAATTAGCCAATAAGCTAATATCAGCAGGATTTAGGCGTTTACCCTTTAATAGAACCGCTTCGCCAACTTCAATTTCTTCGCCTTGTTTACGGATATTGTCATCATGCTTAGCGTCTTGACTGAGGGTAATAGTATAAAGCTGCGATTTATCAATGCTGCCTTTTATGGCGGCAAAGTTGGTGTTTTCTTGCATGATGACCGTATCACAGCTATCAGGAACGACCGCACCGGTAAAGATACGCACCCCTTGTCCTGCTGAAATGTCGCCACTATAAGGACTGCCCGCTTGTGATTCACCCACGATATCAATCGTGCTGTCTGCTGAGAGTAGGCTGTCTTTAGCGATCGCATAACCATCCATCGCCGATAGATTTTGTCTTGGTATGGCAAAAGGCGAGACAATATCTTCTGCCAATATATGATGACGGCTGTCTAATAAATCGTAGCTTTCGACCACTCTTTTGTGTAGCGGATAGTCGTTAGTATTATAAGTTTCTATGCGCTGCTGTATTTCAGAGATAAGTCCTGCAACCGTAATCATAAACGTCTACTCATTTTATTAATATTGAACTGTGTTATTGATATTGAACGACACATAGCATAAAAAGGGTGTTGTATCACAAGAACCTTTATACCATAGCAGCTACTTTATAACATAAGAATTAAGTGACCGACAGCGGACTGCTTAGCCGCGGAAGATATTCTCTTGCTCAAGTGTCATCTCGATACCTTGGATATCAGCCTCATGCGCTAAGGTAAACAAGTAGTCGCATAATGATTGGTGAAAGGCTTGTTGGCTCAATTTGTTGTGGATTGCAGGGCTGACTTGCTCATAAGTCATCTGTATCCCAGGTTCCTTATTGAGCACCTCAACGATATGAAAACCGTAACGGCTTTCGATAGGACTTGGCGCAAGTCCTTTATCGAGCTTAAACAATACACCTTCAAATTCTGGTACGGTTTGACCTTTGCTAATCACACCTAGTTCGCCACCTTGCTCTTTTGAAGGGCAAGCAGAATACTGGCGTGCTAACTGGATAAACTCGGCATCAGGATTGTCATTATTTTTGATTTGTTCGATAAACTCATACGCGGTTTTTTTAAGCTTTAAGCGCTCATCGCCATCTTCAGGCGGGCATGCCAATAAAATATGGCGTACAGTCATGATGGGATCAGTCTTAAAGTCAGTCATATTCTGCTTATAATAGCGCTCACAGGTTGCCATATCTGGCATCGTTGCTTGAACGTTTTTGTCTATTAAAGTAGAGATAGCTTGCTCTTCGTCGTTTTCCCACGCCGCTTCACCAAGGCTTGGCTCATCTAAAACCGCCAATCTCAGTAATTCGCGCACAACCAGCGCTTGCGTCGCTAAAAAGACGGCGTCTTCTTTGTTTTCTGCTGGATGATATTGCAGCTCTTGAGCAATATTGGTTCTATCTATCATCACCCCATTGACCGTCACTGAAGGCAGCTCATCACGGCTAGAGGCAATCAGGTTTTTATGGTTGCTGCGCTCTTCCGCCATTGCTTTTTCGATGAACTCTTGGTCAGAATGCGGTTTTTGCAAATCAGATAAGGTTGGCATTACTCTAAGAATATCATCACCGCGACCAGTAGGGGTGTGATCGGCATGACTGTGACTGTCATTATCATGGCTGTGATGATTACCACTGTGCACATGAGCGTTTTGGTTGGTCGCATGGTCGGCTGGATTGTAGGTACTGACAGTCATGGCTTTGCTCCACTAAGGATTCTGGTAATAGAAATTCTAAAATATAGGGCGTGTTGATTCATCGTTAAAGGTAGGGTAAAGAGCAATATCTAGGTGAGGATAGGGTTGAAAACGCCGTTCCATTTAGATACTGCTCTACAGCCTTACTGAGAGTTCTTTTGTCTGACAATTTGATAGCGACGGCCGAAATACCAAATTGGCGCGCTGATGATATGAATAAGCCGTGTAAACGGAAATATCGCAATCAGGGTGATGCCTAGCGCCATATGCAGCTGATAAATTAAGTCAGTTTGCTCAATGCGCGCCGCTGCCTGCAAAGGTCTTAATATTGTGATGTCCTGTGCCCAGCCTGCCAAATTCATCATGGTATAGCCATCTAAATGCTTCACTGACGTAAAGATGGACAGCAGACCTAAGTTCAGCTGGATAAATAACAGCACCAGTACCAGCTTGTCTGAGAACGATGAGGTGTTTGAGATACGGTCATCGGTAAAGCGTCGCCACATGAGCATGACCAAGCCAAACCAACAGAATACCCCTGCGATACCCCCAACGACCACTGCTAAAATCTGCTTATGCCCAGCGCTGATAAATCTGTCATAAAGAAAATGCGGTGTCAACATGCCAAATAAATGACCCAGCAAGACTACGATAATGCCAACGTGGAATAAGTTACTGGCAAGGCGCATGTTTTTGCTTCTGAGCATCTGCGTCGAGCCCGTCTTCCATGAATACTGAGATAAATCAAAACGTACCCAAGTACCAATAATAGCGATGGTCAATGCCACATACGGATAAACGCCAAAAAGGAAAATTTGTAGCCAGTTTAGGTTGGCTAAAGACTGCACACTAGGATCTGCGATATTCATGTCCTTTCTCCTTATTATGATTTAACCGGTTGGTTGGTTTTAAAATCTACCCAGTGCACTGGAGCATCGACTGCATTAGCAGCAGAGGCATTTTTTATACCAGCTTTTGCTGCAAGATTTTGGGTACTTGTTTGTGACGGGCAGCGCTCTTCTTGTTGCGCATCCAAAAACGTCACCACTTCTTCTTCCCATTCTTTATCTAATGCTTCAAAGCTGTCATCACGCTTCTCTTTGCTGATTTTTTCTTGATACTCTTCAACGATATCGAGCGGTTTACCAGCGATTTGCAATAGCGCATTAAAGCAGCCTTTATACAAGCTACCGCGACCCTCTAATCTGGCAGCAAGCAAAGCGAGGATATGGCTCACATCAGCGATATCCATACGAATTTGAATGTCGTCTTCAATAATGGTTGCTTGATACGCTAAAAATTCAAGATACAAAGGCAGATAATCAGGCAGCTCTTTGACGCTAATCTCAAAGCCCGCTTCTTGATATTGACCCATCAAATCGACCATCGCTTGACCACGGTCGCGCGATTCGCCATGTACATGCTCAAACAACCATAGTGATAAAGAACGCCCGCGCTCAAACAGACCGTCATAACGCGCTTGCGCCTCAAGAGAGCCGGTATCGATTAAATCTTCAATCAAATCGATGATTTGCGCACGTACTTCAGGGCTAATTAGTGTTGATTTGGCGACAATCTCTGTGCAATCGGCAAGCGTATCGCCGAGAAACAGCTCATTACTTGGATAATCGATAAGTAGACTGAGTACCTTGAGTAGTTTTAAGTCTGAATGGCCGATGGTTGGTTGGGTAATTGGCTCATGCACTGAAGTGCTGTTATTAAGTTGAGTAGTTTGCATCTTATGACTCCCACTTTTGGACAGTATCGATGAAATCGCGGCGATTGGTTTTGCGTTGTCCAAACATGCTATTGTCCGAATGTCCTGAACAGCCTTCGCCAAAGGTGAATCCGCAACCATTACGCTCAGCGAATGCATCACTCAATGCTTCTTCACGATGCGCCGTTGGAATTACAAAGCGATCTTCGTAGTTGGCGATAGCCAAGTAGCGGTACATCTCTTCCACTTGCAGCTTGGTCAAACCCACATCATCCAAGATACTTTGGACTTCTTGTTTTTCAACCAATTGCATACGCTTGTAGCTACGCATAGCCAGTAGGCGCTTCAATGCCAAACGTACTGGCTCTTCATCGCCTGCGGTAAGCATGTTTGCTAAATAGCGCAGTGGAATACGTAAGCTGTCGACATCTGGAATCAAACCATCCATACCGACTTTGCCTGCTTCAGCAGCATTTTGAATCGGTGATAATGGCGGTACATACCAAACCATCGGTAGCGTGCGGTATTCAGGGTGTAGCGGTAGCGCAAGTTTCCAATCCATCGCCAGCTTATAAACTGGTGAGCGCTGGGCTGAATCAATGACCGATTGCGGTACACCGTCTTTTAATGCTTGGGCGATAACAGCAGGGTCATTTGGATCTAAAAATACGTCTAACTGTGCTTGATAAAGGTCTTGCTCGTTAGGGGTGCTTGCTGCTTCAGCGATTTTGTCAGCATCATAAAGCAAGACGCCCAAGTAGCGGATACGACCAACACAGGTTTCTGAACAAACGGTCGGTAAGCCGGCTTCGATACGTGGATAACAGAAGATGCATTTTTCGGATTTCCCCGACTTCCAGTTGTAGTAAATCTTTTTATACGGGCAGCCTGAGATACACATGCGCCAGCCGCGACATTTTTCTTGGTCAATCAAGACAATGCCGTCTTCTTCACGCTTATAAATCGCGCCACTTGGGCATGACGCCACGCAAGTTGGATTCAAGCAATGCTCGCACAGACGTGGCAGATACATCATAAAGGTGTTTTCGTACTCGCCATAAATCTCCGCTTGAATATTGTCAAAGTTCTTATCTTTGCGACGTTTTTCAAACTCTGAGCCGAGGATTTCTTCCCAGTTAGGACCCCATTCAATCTTTTGCATACGCTTGCCAGTAATGGCTGAGCGCGGGCGGGCGATAGGTTGATGGTTGCTGATAGGCGCAGTATGTAAATGCTGATAATCGAAATCAAACGGCTCGTAATAGTCATCAATTTCTGGTAGGTCAGGGTTAGCAAAGATATTTGCCAATACTCTGAATTTACCGCCGATGCGTGGATTGATAGTGCCATTGGCATTGCGTATCCAACCACCTTTCCATTTGGTTTGGTTCTCCCACTCTTTGGGATAGCCAATACCGGGTTTTGATTCAACGTTGTTAAACCACGCATACTCCATACCTTCGCGGCTGGTCCAGACGTTTTTACAGGTGACTGAGCAGGTGTGACAACCGATACATTTATCAAGGTTAAGCACCATGCCGACTTGCGAACGAATTTTCATGGATCTGTGCTCCAAATAATAGTAAAAAAGCAGCTTTATGTTCTTCCTAGATATCCTGAAATCAGGATATCTTTTCGATAGAAGAAACAGCTTTACCCTTCAATGCTGGTTGGTAACGGACGTGGCAATTCGTTATCTGGCTTATCTTCTAGCCAGTCGATTTTTGACATTTTACGAATCACGACAAATTCATCACGGTTACAACCGACGGTGCCATAATAGTTAAAGCCATAAGACTGCTGGGCGTAGCTGCCAATCATATGCGTCGGTTTCAAAATCGTCCGAGTGACCGAGTTATGGATACCGCCACGCGTGCCTGTTTGCTCAGAGCCTGGAATGTTGACCAATTTCTCTTGGGCGTGATACATCATGGTCATGCCTTCTTTCACCCTTTGGCTGACGATGGCACGGGCAGTGATTGCCCCATTAGCATTGAACAGCTCAATCCAGTCGTTATCGACGATGCCGGCTTTTTGCGCATCGACTTCTGACATCCAGACACAAGGTCCACCGCGACTTAGGGTCAGCATCAGCAAGTTTTCAGAGTAGGTACTGTGGATGCCCCATTTTTGGTGCGGGGTTAAGAAGTTCAGTACAATCTCTTTATTGCCATTTGGTTTGGCGTCTTTGAGCAGCTCAGTGGTCTTGGTATCGATAGGTGGACGATACTGCTGCATTTGCTCACCAAACGCCTGCATCCAAGGATGGTCTTGATAAAACTGCTGGCGACCAGTAATCGTACGCCATGGAATCAGCTCATGGACGTTGGTATAGCCCGCGTTATAACTGACCTGATCCGACTCAATGCCTGACCATGTCGGGCTTGAGATGATTTTGCGGGGCTGTGCGACGATATCTTTAAAGCGGATTTTTTCATGCTCGCTAGATTTGGCAAGATGAGTATGGTCGCGACCAGTAAATTCAGAGAGTGCGGCCCAGCCTTTTACGGCGACATGACCATTGGTCTCAGGCGCGAGCATCAAGATCATCTCAGAAGCATTAATGGCTGTATCGAGACGTGGTCTGCCTTCAGAGATACCCGTTTCAGTCACGCGGTGGTTTAAATCACCAAGCTGTTTGACCTCGGTTTTCATATCCCAATTCAAGCCTTTTGAGCCATTGCCCAGTTTTTCTAAGGCAGGACCCATAGAAGTGAACTTTTTATAAGTGCTCGGATAGTCACGCTCAACCACTTTAATCATGGGACAGTTTTTACCCGGTATAGGTTTTTCGCCAGCCGTTTTCCAGTCAGTGCCACCAAATGGTTGTGCCAACTCACCTGGGGTGTCATGTTGCATCGGCAAGGTGACAACGTCAGTTTCAACACCTAAATGACCTTTTGATACTTCAGAGAAGCTCTTGGCAATGCCTTTATAAATTTCCCAATCGGTCTTAGATTCCCACGCAGGGTCAGTCGCGGCGGTTAATGGGTGAATGAATGGATGCATGTCTGAGGTATTCATGTCATCTTTTTCGTACCAAGTTGCAGTTGGTAGCACGATGTCAGAATACAAACAGGTAGAAGACATGCGGAAATCTAGGGTGACAACCAAGTCTAATTTACCAGTAGGGCCTTTTTCTACCCAATCGACTTCTTTTGGTTGTAGGTGACCTTCTGCATTTTCTTTATTGAGCAAGCCGTTTTTGGTGCCCAAGAAATAATGCAGCATATATTCATGACCTTTACCTGATGAGCCCAATAGGTTTGAGCGCCAGATAAACATGTTGCGAGGGAAGTTGGCTGGGTTATCAGGTGATTCACAAGCAAAGCGTAAGCTGCCATCTTCGAGAGAATCGACCACATATTCTTCCACACCTTTGCCACTTTCTTTGGCTTTGGCAGCGATGGTCAGTGGGTTACGGTTGAGTTGTGGTGCTGAAGGCAACCAGCCTGCGCGTTCTGCTTGAATGTTGTAATCAAGCATATGCTCAGGGAAGAACTTTTTATCAACGAGAGGCGAGAGTATCTCATGGGCAGAAATGGTTTCGTGACGCCACTGTGAGCTGTGATTGTAGAAGAAGCTCGTACCATTCATATGACGCGGCGGACGATGCCAATCAAGCGCAAAGGCCAATGGCAACCAACCCGTTTGAGGGCGCAGTTTTTCTTGACCAACATAATGTGCCCAGCCGCCGCCAGATTTGCCGATACAGCCACATAGCATGAGCATGTTAATCACGCCGCGATAGTTCATATCGAGGTGATACCAGTGGTTCATACCCGCGCCGATGATAATCATCGATTTACCATGAGTCTTATGGGCATTTTCAGCGAATTCACGCGCGACTTGAATGACGCGCTCACGGCTTAGACCGGTGATGACTTCTTGCCAAGCAGGCGTACCCGGTACGGTGGCATCGTTATAGTCATCGGTGACATGCTCGCCGCCAACACCATTATCCACGCCAAGGTTGGCAACGGTTAGATCAAAGACGGTCGCAACGATAGCGGTGCTGCCATCGGCAAGGGTAATGGTTTTACAAGGAACGGTTTTTTGCTGTATCGCTTCGCCCGGTACGGAGGTGAAATGTGGATGATCCACATGACCAAAGTAATCAAAGCCGACTTTGCAGGTCTCATTGCTGTCTTTTAAAGTCAATGTTAGGTCAATTTCTGCGCCTGTCGTACCATTTTTTTGCTCAAGGTTCCATTTGCCTTTTTCGCCCCAACGATAGCCAATCGAGCCGAGTGGAGAAACCAGTTCACCATCACTATTTAGACCGATGGTTTTCCATTCAGGATTGTTTTCTTGACCTAAATTATCGATTAAGTCAGAAGCGCGCAGGTAGCGACCAGCACGGCGTGCGCCTTCTTCACCTTCTAGCATCACGAGCACTGGTAAATCGGTATAGCGTTTGGCGTAACCTAAGAAATAGTCACTTGGCTGCTTAAGATAAAACTCTTTGATAATGACATGACAGAATGCTTGCGCAACAGCCGCATCAGTACCCTGTTTTGGATTTAGCCATAAGTCAGTTAACTTAGAAACCTCCGCATAATCAGGGGTGATAGAAACGGTCTTAGTGCCTTTATAACGGACTTCAGTAAAGAAATGCGCGTCTGGTGTACGCGTTTGCGGAACGTTTGAACCCCATGCAATAATATAATCAGAGTTGTACCAATCAGCTGATTCTGGCACGTCAGTCTGCTCGCCCCAAACCATCGGCGACGCTGGTGGCAGGTCACAATACCAGTCATAGAATGACAAGCAAACACCGCCGATAAGTGATAAATAGCGACTACCGGCGGCGTAACTGACCATCGACATCGCAGGAATCGGAGAGAAGCCAACGATACGGTCAGGACCAAAGGTTTTGGCGGTATAGACATTACTAGCAGCGATAATTTCATTAACTTCCGCCCACGTTGAGCGAATAAAACCGCCCAAACCGCGCTTGGATTTATACTGTTCTGCTTTGATAGGGTCTTGGACAATGCTGCCCCACGCATCGACAGGATCAGGATACTGCGCTTTAGCTTCACGCCATAATTTTAGAAGCGGCTTACGTACTTTAGGATATTTCACACGGTTCGCTGAATACATGTACCAGCTATAACTTGCGCCACGAGGACAGCCACGCGGTTCGTGGTTTGGTAAGTCTGGACGGGTTTCAGGATAGTCAGTTTGCTGCGTCTCCCACGTGACCAAGCCATTTTTTACGTAAATTTTCCATGAGCAAGAGCCGGTACAGTTGACCCCATGCGTTGAACGCACGACTTTGTCATACTGCCAACGGCTACGATACACGTTTTCCCAGTCACGAGACTCATCGCGCGTCTCACCATGCCCATCGGAGAATTCGCCCTTTTTACGTTTAAAAAAACGGAATTGGTCGAGTAAATGGCTCATTTCGCTATCCTCTGTATTATTGCCTATGGGGTATCTAAAGCTGAATGGCGTGGTAAAAACAACCCTCTGCCCAAGCTGTAAATGTTTTTCGATGGTATTATTTTAAGTAAGCCATCGCCCTCTTGCTATCCGCTAACATGAGCAGAGCACTACCACCTTAGTAGTAGCGATAAATGATAAAATGTGCTTAAAAAATCGTTGAGTATTTATAAGTCGGGCTTATTTATAAGTAGAATATGGATTGGTAAAAATAAAAAAAGTGCTACTTACGCTGGCAAGTAGCACTATAAAGAGAGATGTTTTTAATTTGAAAATCTGTTTTCAAAGAATGATTTATAAAAGGCTACTTTAGCAAGGAATCTCAGCATTAGGGCGACTGTAATACCACCATGTCAACACAATACAGAGAACATAAAAAACAATTAAAGCGATAAAAGTACCATCAACACCCAGTCCTGAACCAAACATTTTTGGGACAAAGAATGCGCCATAGGCCGCTATCGCTGAGGTAAAGCCAACCACTGCTGCTGATTCTTTACGTATCTCGACAAACAATTCCTCTGTACCTGCTTTTTGAGGTTCAAGGCGTTCATGAAAGGTTCTGAAGATAACGGGAATCATGGTAAAGGTAGAGCCGTTACCGATACCCGTGGTGATAAACAGCACCATAAAGGAGATGAAGTATCCGACAAAGCTGCCCTCATGAGTCTCGCTAGGCAGGAAATACATCACCGCCAATACCGCCAATACCATCACGATGTAGTTCCAAAAAGTCACTTTTGCGCCACTGGTTTTATCAGATATCCAACCACCTAAGGGGCGAAATAGCGCACCAACTAAAGGACCCAAGAAGGCAAATTTAAGCGCATCAATGGCGGGAAATGAGTTTTTAATCAGCATCGGAAACGCGGCTGAAAAACCAATGAACGAGCCAAAGGTCGCCATATATAGGATACACATGATCCAGTTATGTTTGCGTTTAAAGATGACGGATTGGTCTTTAAAGGAAGCTTTAGCAGTGGCAATATCGTTCATGCCAAACCATGCCAGTGCTGAAAATAGCAGAATAAAGGGTACCCAAATAAAGCCTGCATTTTGTAGATAAAACAGCTGACCGCTTGCAGAGACTTGTGGGTCGCCGCCTAAGCTGCCAAAGGCTGCTACTAATATAATCATCGGTACAACGAACTGCATGACCGACACGCCAAGGTTACCCAAACCCGCGTTTAGCCCAAGCGCAGTGCCCTGTTCTGCTTTTGGAAAGAAGAACGAGATATTGGACATGGAGGAGGCAAAGTTACCACCACCGAAGCCACAAAGTAGGGCAATGATGGCAAATATCATAAATGGCGTATCAGGGTTCTGAACCGCAAAGCCCATCCATAATGCTGGAATTAACAGGGATAAGGTAGATATCGCTGTCCAACGTCGCCCACCAAAGATAGGCACCATAAAAGAATAAAAAATTCGCAGCGTTGCCCCTGATAGTCCGGGCAGCGCGGCGAGCCAAAACAACTGCCCATCATCAAAATCAAAACCAATCTCTGGCAGACGGACGATGACGGCACTCCATACCATCCATACTGCAAATGCCAATAGCAACGATGGAATGGATATCCATAAATTTCTACGAGCGACTTTTTTGCCGCCTCCTTCCCAAAATTCTTCTACTTCAGGTCGCCAGTCAGTGATGAGCTTACCACCTTTGAAGTTGTAATTATTGCCCATGTTATTCCTCACTTAGTATCAGCTATGCCTAGTTATGTTCAGTATTTTTTATCATCAAATGGCTGTCTAAACTTAAAGTAAACCGTAGCGCTTACTCCTGTTATTGTTGATGACAAAGAGCCGCCGTACTGGCTTATGAGCGCTATGAATCACTTGCTCTATCAAAAAATGATAACTCACGGTACTGTGTTATCACGGTGAGTAGTATTCATACATAGTGGTATACTGATGACTAAAAGGGGTATATTGCGGGTAGGTTTATCACTAAAATTTTGCTTGTCGATGGAATGATAAGTGCGCTGTAGTATTTTTTATGCTGTATGTTTTTTGCTTTTGCGACGTTCAATTTTAAGGTCTCAAATCTTTTGTGCAGAAAGTGTTTGATGGGAGCGCTATTAATCATGTCTAATCTACGACGGCAGTCTTTGTTCCTTCATACTTGGATTGCTATTACGATCATCGCTACTTTGTTTTTGATGTCAGCGATAGGCAGCGGTGCGCTCGCTTGGGTCGCAAAGTCTGATGCTGAGGCGATTAATACCGCAGGCTCGATACGCATGGCAACGTATCGCATTAGCTTTCAGCTAGCGACTGACTTTGCGGATAACCATCCCTTTAGCTCAAGCCTAAATATCAAACAAGATGGCTTAGATAGTGACAATGCGCCGCAGGTAGAAAAGCAAGACAGACTGGATTTCTCCAATAAAAGTGAGTCTGAAAAAATAGACATACTGGTTGAAGACATGGAGAGTCGTCTCAACAAATTACAAGCGTATCAACTGACCAGTGCCAACAGAGATAAGGCGATCAGTGAGCAATGGAGCCAGATAAAATCACAATGGTTTCGTGATTTAAAACCAGCATTGTTGGCACAAGACAAGCAAGGCTTTTATAGTAATTCAACCAAGTATATTGATGATGTTAATCGTTTTGTTGGCGTGTTACAGGATAGAAATGAGCAGCGTCAGACATGGCAGCAAAACCTACAAATACTATCATTGATACTGAGCATGATTATTATGCTGATAGGCGTACGGAGATTACAGAACTCAGTGCTAACGCCTATTCAACAACTCATTAAAGCCAATCGGGCGTTTAAAGAAGGCAAATATGATACGAGAGTGTCTATCAGCGGTTATAGAGAATTTGAAGCGCTTGGCAATTCTTTTAACGGTATGGCCAGTACCATTGAGAGGTATCAGCGCTCACTTGAGAGTGAGGTACAGACAAAGACCCAGCATCTGGTAAAAGCCAACCAAGCCTTATCATTGTTTTATGATTTCTCAAAGCAATTGACCAGTAGCCCTGTGAGCTTACATCGGCTTGATGAATTGATTACTGGCTTTGGGTGTATATTCCCATATTTAGATTTTACGCTGTGTATCCAAAGCAATATTCTAACCAATAAAAACTCTATAGCCCTGCACGATGATAGGATGAAGGAGCTATGTACCAAACTCACTTGTGATAGCTGTTCTATTAAAGAAGACGTTTATACCAAAACGTTTCCGATTATTCATCAAGATATAGAATTTGGTGAGCTAAAGGTCAGACCAAAATCTGTCTTAATGACCAATAAAGCTTATGCAGAAGATAAGAAAAAAAGCGAGGAAGATTCAACACGCATCAAAGTAGTAGAAGTGGATAGTAGTTATTTAATTGCTAAAAACAATGAGTTGATCGTTGTGCTGACCAATCTCGTCAGCACCGCCTTATCGCTACGCAGACAAAGGCAGCAAGACCATCAGCTTATTCTACTTGAAGAGCGCTCGACCATTGCTAGGGAGTTGCATGATTCTTTAGCACAGTCATTGTCTTATCTAAAAATACAAGTCAGCGTGCTCGAAAAACATCTGCAACTGTCTGCTGATAAAGACAGTGGGCTGGTGGTATTTGATGAGCAAAGTCAAATCAAGGTTGGGCAGCATATCGGTCAAATAAAAATGGGTCTGAACTCTGCTTATCATGAGCTGCGAGACTTATTGACGACTTTTCGCTTGACGATTGATAGCGGCAATTTTGATGAAGCTTTATATGAGGCGGCTGATGAGTTTGCTGTAAAAGGGCAGTTTGACATAAAGGTCAACAATCAAATCCTATCCTTGAATCTAACGGCAACCGAACAAGTACATCTCATTCAAATTATAAGGGAGGCACTGTCGAATATCAGTCGCCATGCCCATGCTAACAGCGTCACTATCGATTTGGTTTATGACGATGAAAGTAATTATGTAGCGATGATGGTCAATGATGACGGCATCGGCATATCAGGGACTGTCAATCAGACCCAGCATCATGGTCTAATGATTATGAAAGAGCGTGCCTATAAATTAGGCGGTGATTTGATCATCTCTAATAATGTACCCGCAGGTACCAGCGTCATCGTCAGGTTTGTACCCAGTTTCTTTACGGATTATATGGCTGAGCAAAACTAAGTGAATAGGCTTAGTAAACGCTCTTAACCACTGCATTACTGCATTGTATTTTTTGTACCATTTTTCAATTTGTGAGTATTTTATGACTACTAAAGTTTATACGTCTGCTTCTCCGGCTCGGCTACTATTGGTTGATGATCATCCTATGCTGCGCCGCGGTGTCGCAGAACTGCTCAGTCTCGAAAGTGATGTAACGGTCGTTGGTGAGGCGAATAACGGACAAGAAGCATTGGATTTTTTGGCAAACAATCCGGTCGATCTGGTCATTCTAGATCATAAAATGCCAGTGTTGACTGGTATCGAAACCTTAAGAGAAATCAAGGCCAGAAATATTGACGTGGCTACCTTGCTATTTACAGTTTCTGACAGCGGAGAAGACGTGCAAGAAGCGTTGAAATTAGGGGTGGACGGATATTTGCTAAAAGATATGGAGCCTGAGTTAATCATCGTCGATATTAGAAAAGTGTTGCGCGGTGAGCTGGTTATCAGTCCCAATTTGGCCTCAATCTTGGCACAAACATTACGTACACCAAGCATTGAAGATATCGCTGGCAATCTCACCACTAGAGAGTTGCAAGTGATTCAAATGATTGCGGAAGGCTTAAGTAATAAAATGATCGCCAACAAACTGGATATCGCAGAATCCACAGTAAAAGTGCATGTTAAGCATATTCTGAACAAAACTGGACTACGTACACGGGTAGAGGCAGCAGTATGGACCGTGAATCATTTATCAAAGTAGTCGTTTGTCAAAATGGTTATTTATCGAAGTAGTTGTTTTTTGAAAATGCTACTTTTTGAAAGCGTTACTTTTTATAAAAAAATCATGGGTCATCTGAATAACCCCTATTACATGTCTAGATAGTTCTCTATATCAGTCAAAAAGCCACCGAGCAGTGATGCTGGGTGGCTTTTTTATTTTATAAGGTAATCAAATTAGCCTTCTTCAGCGGCAATTTGACGATCGACCGAGGACATTTTGTATTCGTCACCAAAGGCATCTTCAGGCTCTTTTAACCAGAAGAAACAAAGTACCCAAGCGATAAATGCACCTATCGCAATGATAAAAAAGAACTGATTTGGTTCGACCAAGGTAAATATAAATAGATAGAACACAGCGCCCACGTTGCCATAAGCCCCCGCCATACCAGAAATTTGACCCGTTAAGCGCCGCTTGATTGAAGGGATAATACCAAAAGTTGCGCCTTCTGCCCCTTGCACAAAGACTGAGCATAGAATCGTAAAGACGACCGCGATAAACAATGGCCACTCTGCATTCAGCAATCCCATCAATCCAAAGCCGATACCGATACCGAACATGTATACCAACATCACCAAGCGACGATTGCCAACCTTGTCAGAGATATAGCCGCCAAGTGGTCGCGCCCATAAGTTAACAAAAGCAAAGGTCGATGCAACTAACCCTGCGACGGTAGGATCGAGCTTCCACGTTGCGGCAAAGAACATCGGTAGCATAGAGACGACCGCCAGCTCTGCGCCAAAGTTAGCAAAGTAGGTGACATTTAGGGCGGCAACAGAGGTAAAGGGGTATTTGTCATCCTCAGGAATACCCGCTTTAAGCATGGGTACGTTGACACTGATGGCTTTATAAATTTGGTAAATGACCACCACAGCGATGAGAGTATAAAACCCCCAAGCGCCTGTTTCACTCAGGAATCCCATGTTTTTAGTGCGATAAACCAATACACCCAATACGCCATATAAAGGAATAATAAATAGGCAATATAATAATAGATCCCTCCAACTTGATACCTCTAAAGCACCCGCCTTACGTGCTTTTTTATGGGTATCTTGTGTAGGACCATCGGTGATCAAAAACCAGTAGGCTACCCCGTAAGCGGCCATCAGTAAGCCAGATAATGCAATTGCCCAGCGCCAACCGTCATCACCACCAAAGAACTGTAGCGCAACCGTCGGAATAGTAATCGCTGCAGCAGCTGAACCAAAATTACCCCAGCCTGCATAAAATCCTTCGGCAAAGCCAATGTCTTTTGGCTTAAACCAAAGGGCAGTCATGTGAATGCCAACGACGAACCCTGCGCCCACGATAGACATAAATAGGCGAGCGACGAACAGCTGCATCGCGGAATCACCAAACGCGAAGAACCATGTCGGTATCGCCATGACGACCATCAGTATGGAAAACACGCGACGCGGACCGAAGCGATCCAATGCCATACCGACCACCACTCGCCCTGGAATGGTCAAAGCAACGTTGGCAATGAGAAATAATTTGATGTGTTCAGAAGTTAGATAGCTTTCGGCCTCTAGCATAGAAGTGGCTAGTGGTGCCATATTGAACCAGACATAAAAGGTCAGAAAAAAAGCAATCCACGTATAGTGGAGCGCTCTTATATCACGGCGTTCAACCTCAAGTAGCTCTTTTGCATGCATGACAAGTATTCTCCACCGTCGAACTGGATAGTTTAGATGGAGTTAATGTAGCAATAAGTAAGCTCGCTAACCATTAGGCGAAAGCAGTATGAATGTCATTTCACATACTACTTAATGGGGATTAAAAAGTGGCTTTAATATCCTATATATTGATGGTTAACTAAGATTATATGAGGATAGCAATACATTTGAAAATATGATGCGCTATAGTAATAAGAACCATTACTGTGCGTGTTTTTCTCGTTTATTCATAGAATTTTATTCTCAAGTACGCTGTTAATAAAAAGGATTGGGATACACCCATCAAATTAGCCAAGGAGTTACCATGAGTCATACTGTCGCCTCAAACCCCGTCATACCCAGCCATTGGAAAATAAAGCGTTCGACCCACTTTTTTACTAAAGATAAAGTCCCAAAAGCCTTGTTGACTCATCACAATACAGCAGAGGGCGTATACGGCCAAATTTGTGTCATGCAAGGCACGGTAACCTTTTATGGCTTTGCTGATGAAGCCGCCACTGAACCTGAAAAAACCATTGTTATTAAAGCAGGGCAGTTCGCGGTCAGTCCGCCTCAATATTGGCACCGCGTAGAATTAAGTGATGATGCCCAATTCAATATTAATTTTTGGACAGAAGCGGATACTGGTAATAAGTCGCTGTTCAATAGCTCAAAGATACACAGCAAGCCTATCGAAAAGTTGTTTGATCAGTCGGATGAATCATAAGGGCTATATATATGCATCAGCTATTAAAAATATCCTATTTATAAGCAAAAAAATAAGGCCACGAATGGCCTTATTGTATTAAGAGTTTTGATAGTAAGGATAATCATTATAGCCAATTTCGGTGCCACCATACATCGTGGTAGGATCTGCCTCGTTGAGTGGCCAATGATTGGCGATGCGCTCAGGTAAATCGGGATTAGCAATAAAAGGACGACCAAAAGCAAATAAATCACCATAACCTTTAGCTAGCATATGTACCGATTTTTCCGTCGTGTATTTACCCGCATAGATAATGCGTCCTGAAAACTCAGCTCTGACGGCCTGATAAAAAGTCTCTGGTAAATCAGGAGCATTGTCCCAGTCAGCTTCTGCAATAGATAAATAAGCGATGCCCGCTTGTTCAAGTACTTTAATCGCTTCAATATACGTATGATGTGGATCTGATTCCACTAGCCCTAAATATACGCGAGTCTCATCTGTGCTAGCAAACAGCGGTGCAAAACGTACGCCTAAACGATCAGCGCCAACCACTTCACTGACGGCAGCTACGATTTCTTTTAAGAAACGCAAGCGATTGGTCAATGAACCGCCATACTGATCATCACGTGTGTTGCTATGTTCAGAGATGAACTGATTCACCAAATAGCCATTGGCACAATGCAGCTCGACGCCATCAAAACCTGCCTCCAATGCATTGCGTGCGGCTGCCGCATACATAGCGACCAGTTCACTAACTTCATCAGTACTGAGTGCGCGTGGCTCACTAGGATCGGCTAACGCGCCTGCACCTGGTGCTGTTTCGATAAATACTTTTACATTGTCAGCAGTGATAGCTGATGGTGCAATTGGCTGAGCGCCTTGTGGTTGTAAGCTGGTATGCGACACGCGACCAACATGCCAAAGCTGAGCAAAAATGATACCACCTGCTGCGTGTACCGCTTGAGTGACCTTTTTCCAGCCTTCGATTTGGGCATGCGAATGTATGCCTGGCGTCCACGCATAACCTTGACCCCTTGGCTCAATTTGTGTGCCTTCAGTGACCATAAAACCTGCAGAGGCACGCTGTGTATAGTAGCTTGCCATTAATTCATTAGGAATATTGTCCGGTTGCGTGCTGCGAGAGCGTGTCAACGGTGGCATGACAATACGGTTTTTTAACGTATATGGTCCAAGTGTGACAGATGCAAATAATGGGCTGGTATCGATATTAGATGGTTCCATAAAACTCTCTTTTAAAACAAATGGACGGGGTTATTGTTTAAACCATTGAGCTTGTTTTGATGCTTTATTACTGCGTAAGTAAGGTTGGTAAGCATAGAGTTTTATAGATACAATTGGAAACAAGGTTTTGTTGTTTAAGATACAATTATTAATGGTATATGTTATGAATGGAATTAACCGACTCGATATCAAGCAGCTGAGAGTGCTACATGCGTTGCTTGATCTAAAAAATCTCTCACAAGTTGCGCGCAAAATGGGGCTGACACAACAGGCAATCAGCGAACAATTACGTAAGCTGCGTGATTTGTTTGATGATCGTTTGTTTATTCGTCAAGGCAATAGCATGGTGGCAACCCCCAAAGCGCTATCGATGCAGCAACCCATTAGTCGCATATTAGAGCAGTTAGAAGCACTGTTAGAGCCAGATGTGTTTTCGCCGCAGACTTATAAAGGCGTATTTACGATTAGCGCGACCGACTATGCGACGCAGGCATTATTACCGCAGTTGTTTCATATAACGCGCCGCGACGCGCCTGATTTGAAGTTAATCGTACGTGATTTTGCCTCAGACAATATCAATCAGCTTATTGCGGCAGGCGAGCTTGATCTGCTGATTACTTTCCCAGAATTTATTCCTGATAACTTGGCTTATGTGACGCTGCTTGAAGAACAACATTTCTGCATTACTGGTTGCAATAATAGTTTTACAACAGAGCCGCTGTCACTGGCGCAAATTGCCGCACACTCGCAGCTGGTGGTGTCACCTTCACGCGCTAACTTACGTGGTTCTCATGACCAGTGGTTTGCAGAAAAAGGTCTTAAACGAAACATTGTTATGTCCGTTCCTAGCTTTTCTGCGGTGCCAGATATCCTTTATACAACCGATATGATTGCATTTTATCCCTCGCGTTTATTACCAAACAGTCGGGTTAAAGAGCTCAAAGTGGAAGCCCTGCCACCCACATTTAAGGTGATAGCAGCATGGCACCCACGTACCAGTCACAGTGGTATACACCGTTGGCTGATTGAGCAATTACAGCAGTTGTCCAAGTCTGACTAGGGCATGACCTCATTTCTATCTGCATTTTTAAAATGAGGACATGCCCTAGAGCGTTATCGCTTTTATTTTTCGTCATTAGTTTTACTAAAGCCATTTTTATCAAAGCTGCTTTTATCAAAACTAACATTACTGATGCCAGAACTACTTATGCCAAATCCCTTTGATTGCCTCCCATTGCTGAGTAAATATTGAGTCATTGCCGTTGGTGGATTGATTGGCTTTTGGCAATATGTGCTCGTAATAAGTACCTTTAAGAAGCTTAGTTAATAGACCTTCGCCGATGAAACCTTTACCATCATTGAGTGTATTCGCGGCTTTCAATAATTGACGGATATCGTATTGTAATGGGTTTATATCGGGGACTTGTTTTTGCACATTTATTAGCTCATAAACTGCGACACGAGCAGTACGAACAGAGCTCTCCATGGTAAATACCACATCATTATGTGTCTCGACGAACTGACCGACTAGACCCATATTGACACAACCATCAGGGACTATCTCAGGACGATCGCCTTTAGCACGGGGCATAAACATCGAGGTGATGTAGGGCATATAAGCCGTTCTGACGATGGTATTGGCCATGATATTCTCTATATCATCGAGGATGCCAAGGTGATGACAGAGTTCGCTCAAGATCTCTTTGCCTGTACATTCTGGGATGGGTTTTTTGACATAATTGCCTTCTTTATCCATAAACAAGGCATATAGCCATACGACTAACGTGTCTTTTGGCTGATCAGGGAAATGCGGTTGACGGTTACAAGTAAAGCTCATCAACCAGTTTGAATCCGTAATGGTAATGATACCACCGGTCACTGTTTTACCCGTATAAGGATCGTTGACAGACAGAGTTTTGAGCTTATCAATAAAGGCAGACGGCTGGCAGGTCAACGTCGCCGACATCCAAGCAGATTTATCCACATGCTGATTAAATTTTTCTGGGTGACCAAAGACGGCAGATTGCTTAGCCAAATTATTCCATACTTTCCAACCAGACGATTGCCCCATGCTGTCTTTTGTGAAATCTAGCGTCGGCGCAGTATTATCATCACCATAGCGGGTATCTTCGGTCATGGAGCCAGTCGTCACGATAACGAAATCATTGCTACCCATAGGAATGGTGGTTTGCTCACTCGCTTTCTCCGTGATGATGGCTTTGACCTTTTTGGTGCCTGTTACTTTATCAGCATGCTCAAATTCAATGTCTAAATCGGTAACGAGCGTGTCATACTGAAATTGCACACCTTTATCTTTTAAATAATTTTGTAGTGGCTTAACAAAGCTATCAAATTGATTGTATCTTGGGAATACCAGTGCAGACATGTCGTTTAGACCGTCCAATGCGTGTAAAAATCGATGCGTATAAAGCTTAAACTCAAGTAAGCTGTGCCAGTTTTCAAAAGCAAACATGGTTCGCCAAAATGTCCAGAAGTTACTACTCAAAAAGCTGTCATCAAAATAATCTTCAATAGTGATATCGTCTAGCTCTTCCTTGGGTTTTAATAGCAAACGAATTAAAGCGAGTTGGTTGGTTTTACTCAATCCCAGTTGACTGAAGTCTTTTATCTCGCCTTGCTTATGGATCAGGCGTGCAATAGAGTAATTGGGATCGGTGTCATTTGCTATGCGATACTCATCCAAGGTGCTATAAGGCGCAGGCATTTCAAGAGCGGGGATATCTTGGAATAAATCCCAAAAGTTTTCGTAGGTGAAATCCATTTCACGACCGCCGCGCACCATATATCCCGTTTCAGGATTGCCGCTACCATCTAAGGAGCCACCTGCCACGTCAAGATGCTCTAAAATGGTAATGTTTTCAGCGGATACTTTGCCATCTCGGATGCAGTAATAAGCACTGGCCAAACCTGCAATACCGCCCCCAACAATATAAACCTTACTGTCCTGATAAGCGTCAGTGGGCGTCCCAATATTGCGCTGATAATTACCAATTTGATCAGGGAAGGGTAAGCGCTTGCCTGGTATGTTTGCTACACGAGTTTTACTGGCATCAGGCTGATGGATAAATGTGTCGTGGTCTACCGGATTATTGATTTGAGTCTTTATAATTTTCATAGGTTCATCCTTATTTAGTAAGACTGATATAAAAGGTTATTTGACTAAAATGAAGGGTTTATAGACATACTATAGGGTGTTTTTATTAAACAATAATGACATCGATCGAAAGTAATATAAGTACTTATTTGCCAAATTATGCGTTATCCATTGGCTAATGGCTGACTATTTATGATGGTTGCTAACCACAATAAATTCTATGCAATTACGTAGGCGCTGTTTCATACGCTCCAGCAACGGCGCAACCTTGATAGCTTTTATTATCATAAGTCAACGTCACCGTAAATTCATTTTGATAGCCATTATCATCGGTACAAATCTGGCTATTTATATTCATAATAATAGGTTTGCCGCTAACGGTACTCACGTATTCCACACCTTCGGCATAGGTCGAACGAGAGACAACGATGGTCGTTGGTTTCAAAAAATCTGCTTCAATGCTAAGTTGGTTACCATCAATTACTGTGCGCCAACTTTTTTCTGTATTACCAAAAGCGGTGAATGCTGATAACGGTTCTTCGGCGCTGGACTTCTCCATGCTTAGCTGTTCGTCAGCGTTCTCTTTTGTCGTGTTGGTAATGATAGCTGTTGATTCTTTTGCCGTGGTTGGTGGATGACTACTACAAGCCATTAGTGAAAGACTGCTTGCTAAGCACAAAGTACTAAAAAACAAAGAGCGCATCGCTTTTCCTTTAATATTTAAAAGAGAAAGACTTTGTGAGCGCCTTTCTTTAGGGTTAGTTGAATAACGGTATGAGCGAGTTATATCAAGCTCTGAGTGTACAACAGACAGGCATTGCAATCAGTGATAAGTGACGGTGATCCGCGACATTATATAAAATACAAACACGCCCTCTATATTAGTATTATTAATATAACATATGTATAAAATTTCACAGTACAGAACAATATAAACTTGGCAGACTCTATAATCATAGAGATATTGATGACATAAATAGAAAAATTAGAGACTGACTTGCATATGAAGAAGCCACTTAAAAAAATAAGTGGCTTTTTTGTACCTTGCAATGGCTGATAGTACAGCTATGCGCTCAATAAGCTGCATGATGTTATTGATGATAAAAAGAGAGCAGCGCTAAATGAGTACAAGGTTGTATCTATCAACGGCAAGCTAATAGTTGTTAATTAAAAGGTACTGGTCAACAGATAAGAAAACAAAACTTTTGTCATCATATTGTCATGATGGCATCGTATCCTTGAGCGCACTATAAATGGTGGTTGCGTATCACTGATGTCTTTATTTATTAAGTGATGCATTGATGATGGTAGATGCATCAATATAAGGTTTCTCTATGAGTGTTGCTGGTCGGCTTGGTAGTATTTCCACACGCATGCTGATTATTTTAGCATTGGCTTTTTTACTAATTATCCTGATGGTGTATTGGGTTATTGAGACTCAAGCTAAGCCTCGTATATTGGAGATGACTTCAGAGACAGTGGTTGAAACGGGTAACGAAGCCATTAATAGTATTATGGCGAATATCAGCCATGTCGACGGACTGGCAAAGGCAACCAGTGCGATGGCGGGCGGCTTGCCAAAAGAAGACCGCCTTTATAGAGAAACTTTTGGTAATCTTATGCAACAAACCGATCAACGGATTGTGGGCGGTGGCGTGTGGTTTGATCCAAATATGTACGCTCAAAACCGAGAGCGGCAGTCGTTTGTGTGGGCGCGGGATGACGCAGGCAGCATGCAGCCGTTAGAGCAGTATAATCAAGTGCGTCAAACGCCGAGTCCCTATTATCGAGAGTGGTGGTACATTCCTGCGATGTACGCACGCCATGACCACTGTGTTTGGAGTCGTGCGTATGTCGATCCGCAAAGCAATCAGCCGATGATGACGTGTGCC
Source organism: Psychrobacter sp. TWP2-1-2 (assembly GCF_049896785.1). Taxonomy (NCBI): domain Bacteria; kingdom Pseudomonadati; phylum Pseudomonadota; class Gammaproteobacteria; order Moraxellales; family Moraxellaceae; genus Psychrobacter; species Psychrobacter sp. TWP2-1-2. Next base: position 225,309 of record NZ_JAFCVA010000003.1, read on the forward strand.
AAGGCATTGTATGACAGTCGCAATCAGGCTTTTGATGGAGTAGTGAGTTTTAATCTGCTATTAGATAACCTCGATGACGCCATGAAAAAGTGGCAAGATAAGCTGAGTGGTTATGTCTTTTTGGTAGACTTGGACAATCGATTTTTGACCTTTCCTGATCAATCTATGGTCACGCAAGCGACTGAAGATAATCCCCAAGGCGAGATGGTAACCGCGCATCAATTGGCCGAGAAACATTCAAGCTTTGCCCCTATTGCGGACAGCCTAGATAGCATTAATCAAACACTCATCGATGAGGCAGTTGCCAGAGATGAAAGTCGTTATACGCTCGCGGCACGTAGTATTTTGAGTACGACCAATTTGGATAAAATCAGCGAACAAGAATCCAAGTTGCTGTCAGCATTGCTGCTATTGAATATTGACCAAACGTTTAATCTGGTAGACACTCACTTGATTGAGACCATCGCTGTGCCCAATGACTTTGTGTTGCAGCAGTCCGCCACCGCCTTTGTGTTTCGCATGCCATTTACCTATTGGAAGATGGTCATCGTCAAGCCCAATAATGACATGATGAGCGTGGCAAATGCGTTGTCGAACCAGCTGATTCAAACCATGCTACTGGGTTTTATTCCTATCCTGTTGTTGACCGCGTGGGTGTTCCGTCGCTACTTTACGCGACCGCTAAAATATATGGCACTAGCAGTGGCTGATATGGGCGCATTAATTGAGCAAAAAAAATATCAACAATTAAGCGCCCTTAAACTGCCACACTCAAATGTCAGCGAGATTCAAATCATCAGCGAGCAGACCAATCAACTGATTGACCGCGTCATCGAAAATGAAGGCGCACTTGCCGAAATCAATGTTCATCTAGAAAAACAAGTCGCCGCCCGTACGCAAGACTTGCAGCAAGCCATGGATGAGTTAAAAGCCTCACAAGTGCATCTGGTGCGCTCCGAAAAAATGGCGACATTAGGTCAAATGGTGGCGGGCGTGGCGCATGAGGTCAACACACCGCTGGGCTATGTGCGTAGTAATATGGAGTTGGTCGGTGATAATCTCGTGCGTTTTGATGAATTGCTACAGCATACCGATCAATTATTGCAGGCGTTAAAAGCGCCAACTATCAATCAAGAGCAAGTCAAGATACTGATAGAAGAGACTTTACAATGCTGTGAAGAGATTAAAGAAGATGAAGTCAGTGAAGATTTGGCAGATTTAATCAAAGATGGACTGTATGGCGTCGACCAAATTGCTGAACTGGTCGTCAGCTTACGCGACTTTTCTCGACTAGACGAATCCAAAGTAAAAGATATCGATATCAATGATTGCATCAATACCTCATTGATTATGGCTCGCAATAATTTAAAAACCTTAGACGTCAATACCAATCTAGCCGAGCTGCCGCTCATTCAGTGTAATCCTTCACAAATTAACCAAGTATTACTAAACCTATTTAATAATGCCGCGCAAGCCATGCCGCCAGATCATAAAGGGACATTGCAAGTCAGCTCGTCTGTCGATGAGGCGCAGCAATATATCGTGGTACGCATTATAGATAATGGTGTCGGTATCGCAGAGCATATTTTAACGCATATCTTTGAGCCGTTTTTTACCACCAAAAAAGCAGGCGATGGCACAGGGTTAGGATTGGCCATTACGGCACAAATCATCGAACAACATGGTGGACGCATTGAGGTTAGCTCAATCGTTGGCGCGGGCACGACGTTTACCCTCATGCTACCGATACAGTCTATCGTTCATGAAAAGAAACCTGCGCAAGTCTTATTTGAAAGTTGAGAGACTTCCAACCATTTATTTAAAGAGAGCGTCATGCAAAAACCAAAAATCGCTTTTATCGATGATGAGCCGCGTATCTTGCGCAGCTTAAAAATGCATTTTCGCCAGTCACATGATGTATTTATTACTACCGATGCCACTGAGCTAATGGAATATGTTAGCCGGAATGAAGTACAAGTGGTCATCAGCGACCAACGCATGCCAGATAAGCAAGGTACAGAAGTATTGAGTGACATCAAAGCAGCTTCACCAAATACTATTCGTATCTTGTTAACTGGTTATGCGGATCTGAATGCCGTGATGGATTCTGTGAATGAGGGCGAAATTTATCGCTATATCACTAAGCCATGGCAAAATGATGAACTTAAAAAAATCGTTAATAAAGCCACAGAAATTGCTCAGCAAACGCAAGAAATCACACAAAACACTATGAAAAATGATGCAACTCAAAACCGTGTTAATAGTGGCACGGTTAGCAATCGCCATATATTGGTACTAGACGATGATGAGAGTGTCTATCAACAAATAAAAAGTCATTTTAAGAGCGCTTATACCGTGAGCTGGGCGAGTAACCTTGAACAGGCCGCAAAGTTATTACAAAAAAAACGCTTTGGTGTCACGATTACAGATTCGACGCTCAATAAAGAAAATATTACGCCCATCGTTTATGCCTTAAAAAATATCCAGCCAGATCTGATGGTTCTGATGTTGACTGAATTCAAAGATGCTCATATGGTCATTGATTTAATTAACAAGGGTCAGGTATATCGCTGTCTACCACGTCCGACTAACTTTTCTATCATGAGTATCAGTCTTGATCGGGCTTTTGATCATCACGAAAGATTGGTGCAGCAGCCGATACTGGCAGCTCGTCATCATGTTGAAGAGGTGCCGGAGTCAGAAGCTTTTAACTTTTCTGAAAGGCTAAAAGGTTTCTTTGCTAAATTCAGGGATTGGCGCATTAGTAGGTAAAAAAATAGGGCACGCTAAAAATGCCCTATCCATAATTTAAAATATCATTGCCTCCTATGTACATGAGAGACGTTTTTATTGCTCGTGATTCATTTGCTCGTGATTCATTTGCTCGTGATTCATTTGCTCGTGATTCATTTGCTCGTGATTCATTTGCTCGTGATTCATTTGCTCGTGATTCATTTGCTCGTGATTCATTTGCTCATGATTCATTTGCCCGTGTCCACCATGCATATTGGCCATGACCATCGGCACCGCTATGACGGCTAAGCCAGATAGCATCATGATTGCGCCATTCACTTGCCTTAGGCGCAAACGCCCGATTTGATTGCGCATCCAGTTGACCGTTTCGTGCGTGGCGACGAGCATGGGTACGGTTCCTAGACCAAAGACAAACATTAATACGGCACCTGTGAGCGGGTCATGACCGACGACCGCAATAAGTAATGCGCCATAAACGAGACCACAGGGTAAAAATCCCCATAATAAACCTGCCGTCAATGCTCGAGGAAAGGTGTTTAAGGGGAATACTTTCTGCCGAAGAGGTGATAGAGCTTGCCAAAAATGCATACCAAGACGTTCAAGCTTGTTCAAAAAAGGCAACCCTAGCATGGTTAATCCTACAAATACCAAAACCAACCCTAGTAGAATGCGAGGTGTGCTATTGCCAACCATTAAAGGGGTCAATACCGTAGTGCCAATCACTCCAGCAATTAAGCCCAATAGGGCATAACTGAGTAAGCGCCCCAAATGGTAAGTCGCAATGAGGCCGCGTTTTTTTGCTAGACTGGTTTCTTTCATCGATAGTCCGAATGCGGTGACGATACCGCCACACATACCTAAGCAATGCGGCGAACCAAAAAATCCCATTAAGAATGCTGCAATTAATAGTGCTATAGTCATGAAGGTGCTTCCTAAGATATAAAATAAATAAAATCCGTTGAAGGTTTAATCGTTATGTTAGTCAGTTAATGACCTATCTTAACGACACCTAGAACTTATAGTTGACACCCACATATAATGATCGTCCCGCGCCAGGAACGGCAGTACCCCAGTTAGAACTGTTGCCTATTTCGCCATTCATCGACATGGTTTTGCCTTGTCCCATGTATGCGCCCCCTAGAGGTAGGGCATAGTTTTTATCGAATACGTTATCGATACCAGCCTCAATTGCTACCTCTTTAAACTGATAGCCTGTACTGAGATTTAAGAGACCATAACCCGCCGTTTTAATTTCGTTACGAGGGGTTGAGATATCATTTTTAGCCGCGACACCCACCACTTCAATTTGGTTTGTCCAACCATTATTTTCCCGATTCAGGGCAACACTGCCATTGAATGGCATGATGTTATATAAGTCTGAGCCGCTGTCTTTATTTTCCCCTTTGGTATAGCTTAAGGAGCCTACCATATTCCAGTACCCCCAAGCATTTGCTGCCAGCTGCCGATTGGCTGAGATATCTATGCCATATATCTCAGCATCTTGGTTGGTATAGCGCAGCACATTATATTGATTCGTTGTTTGAGTGCTAGCTGCTGTGTTTGCCATGGGGTTCCACTGTACGGCATCGACATAGTCATCAATTTTTGAATAGTAAGGCGTGGCTTTAACGCCCCAGCTATCATCAGCACCGCGCCAGTCTAAGGTGGCAGATAGGGTATTGGATTTTTCTGGGTTTAGATTAGGATCACCAAAATAGCCATTACCGTCACCAACGGTATTATTCATGATGGCCGCCATTTTCCAAGTGGACCAGGTATAGCGTTCATATAAGCTTGGCGTGCGCTCTTTGTGCGATAGACCTAAGGCTAGATTTTTTTGTGAATCAATGTCGTAGCGTGCGAGTGCAGTAATATCAAAGTTGTTATCGGTGGTTCGGCGGTTACTGGCATTAAAGTTAGCGCTATCTCGCAGCTGATTGGTCATATTATTTTGACCATCGATTTGATAGCCATGTACTTCATCAGCACTGGTACGTACGTTTTCATAGCGAGCGCCAAGCTGGGTGCTCCAGTCAGGCGAGATGTCTTTTTCCCATTCGCCATAGATACCGATACGCTGACGCTGACCATTGTTGATATTTTGAAAGTCGTTTGGTGACATCATACCGTCGCCAGATGCCGCCCACGTGTCATCGAGCGTGTAGTCTTGATATTCAGCACCTATATTGAGCGTGCCTTGATTGGTCAAATCAATAATACCTTTAAGATTGGCACCGATGGTCTCGCTACTGGTGTACATCGGCATACCTTTGGCATTACCATATAAGAACTGTTTGTCTTCCCCAAAGTTCATATAGTGATCGACATCTTCATGATAGGCCTGTGCTTCTAGCTGCCCCCAATTTAACTCGCTTTTGTAGCGCAAATTAATGCGGTCAAGCTGATTGTCGAGCATGTCCATCCGCTGATTTGGATATAACTCTTTTGGGACGTTTTGCCACAAATAAGTGCCTTGTAGCAGATGATTGCCGTTCTTATAAGCCACATCTACTGACTGGTTTTTGCTTTCATAGGCGGTTGAACCAACTTCGTCTTTCGCTAACGTTTTACCAGCGTTCCCTGTCTCTGTATAAGATTTAAAATCACCACCAGCTTTATAATTATCCGCCTGCGCAAAGCTGCCTTTATAGGTGAGGCTAAGCTGCTCGTTTGCCGCTGTGGTAGATAAATTGGCACCATAAGCGTCACCATTACTACGATAAAATGTGCCAATTTCACCTGAAGTTAATATGTCGCTATCCGTTGAAAACATAGGCTCTGCTGTTTCGACGACGATGGTGCCGCCAATACTATTACCACCGACACTCACAGGCGTCACACCTGCATAGACAGTGGTCTTTTCTATAGCGCTTGGCACAATATAAGACAAGGGTGAGTTCATACTGTTTGGACAGGAGGCGATTGAGGCAACGCCATCCACTAAGATACGCAGACGGTTGTCCGCCAAGCCTCTTATTACGGGCAAGTTTGAGATGCCACCGGCACTTTGGACATTTAGACCGGGTATTTTTGTCAGTATAGTGGCCGTATCACTGCTTGCCACTTGTTTGCTGCTAATAAATTTTTGATCAAGGGTGGCGGCTGTCCCAAGTGCATTGGTACTAGAGCGCTTATCCGCTGCTGTCGCATAAACGACGATTTCTGGCAATTGAATATGTGGCTCATCATCAGTAGTAGGCATGTGCGCCTTTACGGTTGTGGAATCCGCATAAGCGCTACTGATATGCAATAAAGACAAGGCTAAAACACTTAGTTTTAAAATAGGTACAGCGTTTATTGACGAAGATAACATCTTACTTTCCTAGAAATTCGCAAAAATATTTTATGAAATCGGTTATTCAGTTTTTACCAAGAGGCAATGTCAGCTAAGCCACTTATGGACTTAGACTAGGTGTTTACTGAATATTTTCCGATATAAATAGATAGCATTTTGAGCACAATATTATGAGCACAGTTTTGAGCGCAATGTTTTAGGCAAACGCATACAAGTGCCTCAATCAGAGCGTCAAATGAGCGCGTTGATTGAGAGCATTTTCACTAATGCTCTAGGGCGTGTCCTCAATTCAATCGATTACTTTCGAAATGGGCTAAAAATGGCTAAATTTTGCCAAACATCATCAAATAGCTTATTAATATCTCGATATTATTTGCGCTACTTTCCTTGTTTGACAGCAATTTATCTCATGTTTATCACCATTTTTAAAATGAGGACACGGCCTAAAAATATTGGACTATAAATGTAGATAGTTATGTGAGTGTAACTGGAGGAGCGCGTGCGAGGGGTCGTAAAAAATTACTAGGAGAGTAGGTATGTGAGCGATACAAAAACGTAACTGAGACAGTAGACAGCTCAATCAAAGCCGAGTCAGTATGTGTAAAAGCGACTGGCAATAGTGCCGCAGACATGGCAGTGCAAAGGTCACAGCCAGTGTATTTTACGGTATCAGGGTTAGATTCAGAGCTTTCAACCTTATCTTTGCTATACAAAGCTTCCTGTGAAGGTGCGGCGTCCACCGTTATAACTGGCTCAACGGTCGCAGGTGATGCTAAAGATAAGGATGCATGATGATGAAGTAAATGACGAGCGGCACTATCAATGGGTATGTTGTGATTCGTTTGCGCAATATCAGTCTGTATTTGCTCATACTGCTTAGCTGCCGATACAATCGGTGCAAGCTCTGCACAGATACCATGACCTAAGTGGGCATTATCATCCCATAGAGGTGTGAGCAACAGCGTGATGTGCATGATCCAAGCAAAACATGCGACCAACATGCCGAACCACATCGTTACCGGTGATGAATATCGTAAAACAAGCTTACGGCGCTTAGTAGACATGATAGGGTCATCGTATTACCAGCATGCTGATGATGCATAGGTAACATTTATAAGTAAGGAGGTGTGCTAACTTGAAACGTCAGTTTAAAGCATTTTAGAAAGAATACTTAACAAAATAGACATTATCATTAACAATGCCATTCTAAGACAAGGGGTATGCTCTTTACAAGTCTTGTATAGAGATATATCGGGCATTGTAGAGAAATCGGTCATAGCGTCGTCATATTTGCCCAGCCTGCTATTTGCCGTACTTTAATTTGTCGTACTATCCTTTGCTGTACCTATTCATCTTGTACTGAGAAGACTATATGACTGAAGTAGCTATACGATAACCAAGCAAATGGGAAATAGCTAATAAGACCCAGCGGAAAAGATAGGCTAATGTAATGCGGAGTGCGATTTTTTGTTTTACGCGACCAATATTGATGGTGGTAAAGACTTAAAAATAGTGAGATTTTTCGGTAAAAAAGAGCAATTTAACAACTATTGCTCTCTATATTGTTTTTCTCGATAATATCGATTTTTCTCTCTAATTCTATGATCTGTAACTTACAGCTCTTATAGTGATCTTCTTGATTGCTCTCTATGTCCTTAAGGGTTCTTTGATAGATACGGTTGTACAGTGAGGTTAGGGCTTTTTTAATTGCTTTGATTTCTCTCGAGGATAAATCCATTTGCTTATCAAAATCAGGTGCTTTTATTTTTGCACATAGCTCAAAAAGTGTGAGATTAAAATCTTGATAGTATTGCTGCACTGAGTTTTCTTTTGATTGATCGCTATATTGGATGTTTTTTTTCATCAGAATGAGCAAAGCACTATCAATCAAGTTTTTTTCATAATCTGTCAAACATAAGTAATGGTTCATTACATCGATTCTCAGTTATTTCAAAATTGCTATTCAGAAGGCCATCAGTTGGCTACTTTAAAAAAATCCACATGCCAAAGACCCTTGCAGAATACTTATCTAGCCTACTTGGTTTGGTATTTACTCTTTAAAAGTCTTTATTGTGATGCGGCATATCGTCAATGGCTTTGAATAATCAACGCATTTTATAGGGTGAAAATGAAAGTATCGTGACAACGTCTACACTTTACAAAAAATATGCCAAAGCCAGTCATCCTAATCTATATATAAGATATCTTTTCATTCGCTATTACTTGCCCGTCTAGAAAAGCGCCAATATGACGCTTATAGCGTACCACTTAAGAAACCTTCCCTCATTAAGGTTACCTTTCTTCAATCTTCATAAATCTACTTAACGTTTGAATCATTTATCATTCTCGTTGTCGATAGAGCAGATTTTTATCATGATGCTTTTTATCACGTGAATGCTTTACTCGATATTGAGTAAGGCAGTTTCAACCACAACTCATAACTAATATGACTTTATACGAGAAAAAATAATGAAAAAAATAATGATAAGTTCAATTTTAGCCATTACTGCTTGCTTCACAATGGTTAGCCAAGCAAGTGCTGCGCCGCAAATTGCTAAACATCATGTTGTTAAAGTGAAGCATCAAAAGGTCAATGCAAAGTTTGATAATAAACATCAGCATGTTAAAAAAAAGGCAGTAGTGTCAAAGCATCAATCAAAAAAACCAGCGGCTCATCTCAAAGCAAAAAGCAAATATCAAGCTAAGCATACTCATGGACATCGTTCTTAATCGTTCAGCTTACTGATATAAAAATAGCGCCCATATTAGGCGCTATTTTTTTGTTTCGTTGTTATGTAATAAAAGCTATGTGACGAAAGCTATGTAATAAGGCTATATGATAAAGGGCATGTCACCAAGATAATAGCTACTGACTGTTTAAAGTAACCGTCTTAGTACTACCATTACTACTAGGCTGACTCAGTGTCACTTTGCTTGCTAAGATATCGCCTTTGGCATTGATCTTGTAGCATTCTGATGAAGTGCCTGCAGGGTCAAAGCTGAGTAATAGATTGCTTGAGGTTTCTATACAGAACCATGCGGTATTATTCGTATCACGCGACAAAGACCAGTCTTGGTTATAAGTCCCTATCTTGTTACGCATGCTGCTATCGGCATAGACATTTTCCGTCAGTAGCTTACTAGAAGCGCCCACCGTCGCCATTTTAGGAATGGTGGTCGTCTGGTTAGATAGTGAGTATTTACCTGTACCGTCTGTAAAACCATGGAATATCAGTGGATTCAGGGTGAAGTAATTGATAGCGACTGATTGATTGGTGATTTGATTATTCATCTTATTGATGGTGTTTATTTCGGTACCTTGTACAGACTTATTATTAAATACCATACTGCCTTTAGGCGTCACTTGAATCTCTGCTGACACGCTTTGACTGCCGACAACCGCAACTAATTTATCACTGCGTTGTTTGGTATAGATGTTGAGCATGGCAGTCTCAACAGGGTATTGAGTGACGATACCATTGACATTATTGTTTTGACCCGTATTCCCTGTCATTCCACCAGCACAAGCGCTTAAACCTAGTCCTGCTGCAATACATAAACTTAGTGTCTTCATTATTTTGTCCTCAACTTTTAAATGTATGATTCGATATCTACTATAATCGAATTTTTAAATAATGACATCTGCTAACTGTCTTAGACTTTGCTATTTTTAGTCCGCCCATACCAACGGTACTTCGTGAAATTAACGATAGATTACTGAGAGAGTACTGGTAAAAAGCGATGATAGTCGCCAACGATTTTATAGTATGGCAGCGCCGCAGGAGTTATGACCAAATGTTCTATCGATACCGCATTAAGAGAGATTAATGACTTAATAGAGCAGGGGATGCCGCAAAAATATGAGGCTTCGGGGCGTAGTACGAGTTATGAGTTGGCTTTATAATAAAAATTATTTGGTTGAGAAAATCTGCAGGCAACAAAAAAGCCAGACAACTGAAATTGTCTGGCTTTTTATGCAATATTTCTTATCAAGTGTCCTAATTAGTTAACCATTAACCATTAACCATTAACCATTAACCATTAACCATTAACCATTAACCATTAACCATTAACCATTAACCATTAACCATTAACCATTAACCATTAACCATTAACCATCAATCTATGGTCGCGATACTGCTACCGCTTAGAACTTCGACCTTTTGCAGGGCGCTTACCATTTGTAGCAGGTTTGCCATTGCCCACAGCCTTCTTACCATTACCAAAAGGACGTCTATCTTTGCCTTTAGAACCCGCTGGTTTTCTAGCATCATCCTTGGCGTGTTTTTTATTGCCCTTTGCTGCCCCCGCTGATTTCGAAGACGTTTTTGTCTTTGATGAATCATCAGTACGAGCATTTTTTCGTGGCGCATTACGAGATTTCTTGCCCGGATTACTGGCATCTGAAGAAGAACCTTCTATGGACTTAAGTAAAACAGACAACTCTTTTTCGGTTAAATCTCGCCAATCTCCAACGGGAGTACCTTTAAGACTGACATTCATAATCCGCGTACGCTCAAGCTTCACCACTTCATAGCCAAAATGCTCACACATACGACGAATTTGACGGTTTAAACCCTGCACTAGCGTGATGTTAAACACCGTGGGTGCCACCTTAGTAACTGGGCATTTCTTGGTCATCTTCCCAAGCATTGGCACGCCACCAGCTAAACCTTCAATAAAACTATCTGTTATCGGCTTGTTCACCGTCACCAAATATTCTTTCTCGTGGTTATTACCAGCACGAAGTACCTTATTAACCAGATCACCATTACTGGTCAAAAAGATTAAACCTTGAGAGTCTTTATCCAAACGTCCAATCGGAAAAATACGTGTACTATGTCGAACGAAATCAACGATATTATCTTTTTCTGAAGCTTCTGTAGTGCTCACAATACCCACGGGTTTATTCAAGACAATAAACACAAAATCATCCGCCTCTCGCGGCTCAATGAGTTGCCCGTTGACTTTTACCGTATCTCCAGCAACCACTTGATCGCCTACTTGAGCGCGCTTACCATTGATGTATACATTACCTTGTTCAACAAAGCGGTCAGCGTCTCGCCTGGAGCAAATACCGCTTTCGCTGATGTATTTATTTAAACGAGTTGAGGAAGCGTTAAACATAAAGCACCGTTTTACCTGATAAGCAGCATTTTTTTACTAAGAAAAAAGCCTAAATTAAAGGGGTTATCAACAAAGAGATGGTTCACATTATATAGGAAATTCAATATCCATTTTGGGAGAGAAGGGCAAAACCTTAGAAATATATCCAGTATCGTATTTGCGCCTATTAAAATCAATATTATCCCAATTTTGTTTCTACGGATTTGACGGTAGAGGTCAATAACTCAAGCGTTGTTGAGGGTCGATTTGGCTCATTGGGATCGCGGGCACTTATGTTATTGAGAGCAAGTATAGTGATCATTTAAGCTTGTCCGTTAAGTGTTGAGCCGTAAATGCTTATCAAAAATTATCCCAGTACGGATTATCACCAAAACGCTCGGCAATAAAGTCAATCAAATACCGACAGCGCTGCGATAAAAAGCGATTTTTAGGATAGACCGCATAAGCGTTTAAAGTGGGTAATTGATATTGCTGCAGGATAGGCACAAGCTCACCGCTGATTAAGGCTTGATACGTAATAAAAGTTGGCAGAAAAGCAATACCATGACCTTTGACTGCCATCTCCCGCAAAAAGTCCCCATTATTGGCTTTGATTTTACCGTTTACGGCGACTTGATGCTTCTTACCTTGCTCATCTATCAGTTCTATCGTGCTAGATTTGCTCATACCATATTGTAAAAACTCATGTTCTGACAGATCGTCAAAAGTCTTTGGCGTACCCATCCTCTCTAAATATTCGGGACTGGCGCATAACGCATAACGAATCAGTGCTAGACGTTTGGCTTGATAACTGGAATCTTGCAACTCTCTAATACGAATCGCTAACTCAAACCCTTCCTCAATCAAATCAGTATGCCGATCAGAAAAATCCAGTTCAAAATTTAACTCAGGATGCTGATTGGCGTATTCATCAATAACATCGTTCAAATGCATTAAACCAAAGGACAATGGTGCAGTCATCTTTAAGGTCCCTTCGATACGCGTCGGAGTACCACTCGTTTCTTCATTCAGCGCATCCACTTCACTGAGTATATGGTGCACCTTTTGATAATACTGCTCACCGGCTTGGGTTAAGTTTGATTGACGCGTGGTTCGGCTAATCAGTTGACTGCCCAAGCGTGTCTCTAACTCCTTTAAACGCCGGCTTACCGCAGATTTTGCGATATTCAGTTGCTCGGCAGCCTTGGTAATACTGCCTGCTTCGACAACACGCACAAACATTGCCATATCTTCTAATTGTCCCATGTAAACCACCTCTTAATTGTTCTTTAAATAAGAACTTACATTTGTAATTATCACGGTTTATCTAGTTATAAGCAACGAATACAATAGTCCTGTCACATAATCAAATAAAAGCTTAAAAAACATTCTATTACTGGAGAAAACCCATGGATAAACTACAAGAGCTAAGCGCTGCTATCGGACGCCTGTTTTTATCAATGATTTTTATCTTTTCAGGCTTTACCAAAATTACCGGCTACGCCGCTACCCAAGGCTATATGGAATCAATGGGTGTGCCTGGGATGTTATTGCCACTGGTTATCGCGGTTGAACTTTTCGGCGGCCTTGCTATTCTCTTCGGATTCAAAGCGCGTTTCGTTGCTATTTTACTCGTTGGATTCAATATTATATCAGCGCTACTTTTCCATCAATTCTGGATAGATGAATCACAGATGAACCCTTTCATGAAAAACATTGCGATGGCGGGTGGTTTCTTGATGATATTTGCTCATGGAGCAGGTGCTTATTCAATTGATAACAATAATCATCGCAGAATATAGTAGAGTAAATGGCTTAGAAAAAATCGTCTTGTCATCATAATAATCAAGGAGCCGCTATGAGCATATCCCTAAACATTGCCTTAATTATTGGTAGTTTGCGAAAAGCATCTATCAATCGTAAATTTGCAGAATATATAGTGTCGCAGATGCCTGAATGCGTGACTATAAAAGAAGTCTATATCGCAGACTTACCGCTTTATAATCAGGATTATGATGATAAGACTATCGATAGCTATGAGCGCGTACGTCAACAGTTAAAATACGCTGATGCAGTATTGATTGTCACCCCAGAGCATAATCGCACCATGCCTGCCGCCTTGAAAAATGTCGTAGATATCGGCTCGCGTCCTTATAAAGAAAGCGTTTGGACCCATAAAAAAGTTGCGGTAGTGACGGCCTCGCCAGGCAGTTTCGGCGGTATCAATAGTGGCCTTGATGTCAGAAAAAGCATGCAAATGCTTTCGGCACAAATGATGATTGATCCTGAAATTCATTTAAGTCGTGCAACTGACAGCTTAAATGATGATGGCAGTGTTAGCCCGCGCACACAGAAATTCTTACAGCGCTTTGTGACTGATTTTGTAGATTTTGCAGGAAATACTAGTGCCTAAAGCTGTAGCTGATAACAACACTCTAGATCGTAAGACACCAAGCTTTTGGCAACGCTATCAAGCGCCTATCCTATTAACCATAGTTGGTGGGGCGATTGATACCATTGGCTTCATCACTTTATTTGGCTTTTTTACCGCTCATGTCACGGGTAACTTAGTACTGGCTGGTAGCGGTTTGGTTAAAGGTGAAGATGGCTTGTGGATCAAGCTGGCATCGGTGCCACTTTTTATAATAACGGTGGTTATTACCAAAATATACATTGATAAAAGCCGGAAGCAAACGTTAGTACTTAGTCATTTATTTTTGGCAGAAGCGCTATTTTTAAGCGCATTTATGATAGCAGGATTGTCCTTTCAACCTTTCACTGAGGCTGGAGATATAACTGTCGCCATCACTGGTGGCCTAGGTTTAACAGCACTTGCTATTCGTAATACGGCTAGTAAAACAGTCATCAAACATATGAGTCCAACGGTGCTAATGACGGGAAATACGACCCAACTGGGTATTGGTCTGTCAGATTATATTGCCAACCGTAGCGCTGATAATGCCAAAAAATTGGGGCATAGCGCGGCATTGGTTGTCAGCTTTGTGATTGGCGCGCTACTCGGCGCGGTGCTGTACGTGAATCTCAGTTATTGGGCAGTCGGTTTGTTTGTCATTCCTGTGCTGTACCTATCACTACTAGCGCGTGATTCAGAGTTCTTACAGCATATTAGCTAATAAAAGTCCTACCGTTATTAAGTAATGCTATTAATCGTAAAAAGTCATGATGATTTATCATGGCTTTTTTTTGGTTCATATTGTTTTAGGCTTTCGCACCATGAAACACCGAATTGGCTTGGTATTCTAGATGCTTATCAATGTAAGACTTCACATAAGGACAGGTTGGTTTAACACGCAGTTTTCTAGCGGCTGCACAATCTAAGATAACCTTAACTAAGTAGCCTGCAATACCACGACCACTGAGCGACTCAGGCACGAATGTGTGCTTATACTCAATACCTTCTTCACCTGTGGATGTGGTAAAAAACTCATACTCTTCAAAAGCAACCTGATCATCGATATGAATTTCAAAACGTTTTTGAGCTTTATTGTCGATAACTTCATTATTCAATGTATGTAGATTTGACATTGTTATTCTCTCTTTATCATTAATATTTTTGCACCCGTTTATTGGTACTAATGGGTAACGCGAATGATGGCGTGACTATTATATTACGTTAATTCTAAGCACTTATTGTTCTATAAATAAGAATAGTTATTTGCAATAACCATGGTTTATCTATATACGGTCAACAATTATAATAGAACCATAGCTTAAACAAGCCAACCAACTATAAAGGATAACTTATGAAAACGATCTATCATGCAGCAGATTCTCGTGGCGATGCTAACCATGGCTGGCTCAAAAGCAAGCATACTTTCAGCTTTGCCAATTATCATAATCCAGAGCGTATGGGTTTTGGTGCGCTACGAGTCATCAATGATGACTTTGTTATTGGTGGTCAAGGTTTTGGCAAGCACTCACACCGCGACATGGAAATTATCAGTATTCCATTATCTGGCAAGCTCGGTCATGGCGATAATATCGGTAACGAAGGTATCATCGAAACGGGTGAGATTCAGGTCATGTCAGCGGGCACAGGTATTACTCATAGCGAGATGAATGGCGATGCCAATGAACCTGTCAAGTTTTTACAAATTTGGGTGATTCCCAATAAAATGGGTGTGACGCCGCGTTATCAGCAAGTACGTATGGATGAGCACATGCAAGCTAATGAGTTTAACCAAGTGCTCTCGCCAAACGCGGACGACGCTGGGGTTTGGATTCACCAAAACGCTTGGTTCCATATGGGTAATTTCAATAAAGGCGTGACTCAGACTTATGATTTAAAAGATGTCAACAACGGTGTTTATGTCTTGGTACTAGAGGGTAAAGTGACTATCAACGGTAATGTACTTGATACTCGTGACGGCCTTGGTATCTCAGATACCAAAAGCTTCACGATGGATGCGACCGAGGACGCAAGAGTACTACTAATGGAAGTACCTATGTATTAAGTAACTAATTATTCAGTACCTATTTATTAAGTAACTAATTATTCAGTACCTATTTATTGAATAATCCTATATTAAACACTTATACAGTCAACAGCAGTATCAATCCATACAAAAAGTAGTACTAATTTACCAGTAAGCATTCAATAATCTATAACCATCTATAATAAGAGGTGAATGATGAGTATTCAAACCCTAGAGCCAAGGTTGGCTGATGTTGGCGGTATTCCGATTGCCCGATTATTACCCAATAAAGGAAAACAGCCTATCGGTGCGTGGTGCTTTTTAGATCACGCTGGTCCTGCTGACTTTGGTGAAGATGAAACCGGTATGCAAGTCGGTCGTCATCCGCACACCAATCTGCAAACTTTTAGCTGGATGTTAAATGGCGAAGTACTGCATAAAGATAGCTTAGGTAACGAGCAAGTCATTACTAAGAACCAAGTCAACGTCATGAACGCAGGTACAGGTCTGAATCAAGGTATCAGTCATACGGAACAAAGCGTCTTTCCAGACACTGGTGGTTCGTCAGAGGCGGCGCGTGCTATCAGTATGGTACAGCTCTGGATTGCACTACCGACGGATCAAGAGATTGAGCGCGGTTTTCACCATTATCCTGAGCTACCAACGTGGACGGAAGATAGTGTTGAGATGATTTTGACGACTGGTAGCTATACCAATGTGTCAGGTCAGCACTTTGAAGCGCCTACCATCCAATACTCCAAGCTGGTCGGTATCGACGTGTACTTCACCGAAGATGGCGAGGCTACACTGACTTTAGAACCAAGCTTTGAATACGGTATCTTAGTCTCAGAGGGTGAGATAGAATCTGAAGGAAAGGTATGTAAGCAAGATCAACTCTTTCGTTTCCACGATAGCGATGTTGCTAATAACAAAAGCATCAAGCTGGTCGCCAAAAAAGGCACACGTGTGATGTTTATCGGTGGTGAACCATTGAATAACCAGGTGCTACTGTGGTGGAACTTTGTTGCGGACAATAAAGCAGAGATTGAGCAATCTATTATCGACTGGAATAATGGTCATGAGCGTTTCGGTAATGTCGACTCTGATATGAAACGTTTGCCAGCACCTGAATTACCGCAAGGCTTTAAAGGTTAAAGGTTGATTACCATTTAGCTTTATAACTTAGTTCTTAATTACTTAAATTTATCAATAATCACTGGAGAAAACAATGTCAGACCTAAAAACATTACAGCAATTGGCAGAAAAACGTCGCTCTATCTATGCATTGAGTAATCAATTGCCAGTATCAAATGACGAAATCGTTAATTTAGTTGAGCATGCGGTTTTGCATACGCCATCCGCTTTTAACTCACAATCGACGCGTATCGTGGTGTTATTCGGTGAAGATCATAAAAAATTATGGGACATCACTGAAGAGACACTCAAGGTTATCGTCGGCGATGACGAGAAGTTCCAAGGTACTAAAGAAAAAATCGCAGGCTTTAGAGCGGGTGCGGGTACAGTATTGTTCTTCGAGGACAAAGGCGTCGTGAGAAACATGCAAGAAGCCGCCCCTTTATATGCGGATAAATTCCCAATCTGGGCACATCAAACCAATGCTATGCATCAGTATATGATTTGGACGGCATTAGCAAGCATTGATGTCGGTGCTAATTTGCAGCACTATAATCCTGTCATCGATCAGAGAGTTGCTGATGCTTGGGACATCGCTGATGATTGGGAATTAAATGCTCAAATGGTATTCGGCGCTATTGAGCAGCCAGCAGGTGACAAAGCGTTTCAGCCTTTAGACAAGCGTATGAAAGTATTCGGCTAATAATTTTTAGCGTTAAAGACCGTATAACCAATGAAACTGCTATGAAAATATCGTAGCGGTTTCATTGGTTTTTTTATAATTATAAACTGGGATAATATGATTTTATAGCAGACTATAACTAATGTAGTAAATCCTACTAGCCCAGTTGTTTAAGATATGCCTATAGAAGAATTCAAGATCATCGAGCGCTTTAATCGGATGCTTCGGAATTTAAGAAGCGTCGGATTAAGGGTTATCTTGAATACTAGCGTTTATAAATATATTTAATAGCCAGTTACTGTCAGCAGTCATTAAATTATCTTTATTAGATGAGGTGCTAAGCGCTAATGGCTATGTTCATCATCATGCCCAGCTTTCACACCAAACCAAGTCACATGAGAAGGTGTGAAATTTAGTGTTATTTTTGACTCGATTTTACCATCATGAGGATCAATCTCGATAATTTGCTGGTTTGAGTCATCCATCATATAAATCATTTTCGTGTTTGGGTTAATAATAAATGAGGGAACCGCTTTGCCTTCGATGCCATTAGGGAAAACATTTAATACGGCAGTTTGCTTATAATTTTGTGCGACATCCAGTATGTATAACTTGCCAGTATCATCGAGTAGCATTAAATGCTCTCCATGGGCATCAAAATCATAGCTGACAACACGGCGACTGCTGTCTGTTGTCCAGACAATCGGTGTCATGTTTTTACTGATAGGATCAACACGGTAAGGCTGACCGCAAGCGCTGCCAATGGCATAGTTATGATGGTGGTTAGTGATGAATGAGCCAATCCGAGCAGGACTACTACTTGTACCGTCACACTGCATATTGGTTAAGCTAATAGGGTAGGTGATTTTTTCGGCGCTGAAGATGTCTCCGGTTTGTTTGACGCTTAAAACGCCATCGCTACAGGCAAAGATGCTGTAATCGGTCATGCTGCCACTGCCATGCAACCCCATGCATTTTGTCTCAAAGGTTTGGCTTATATGATAGTGATCACCATGCTGTTCAAATACAGAGAGCGTATCAGCCAGTGAGCTACCGGTTGTCTGATAACGCTGTGAGGCAATCACATAATTGCCTCTAGGTTCCGCTGTACCGTGCATGCTGGTATTAAGGTTTTGATAATGCAGTGTACCGTCAGCTATACCGGTATCTGTTACAAGTACAAATCCAGCTTCTTGTACAGGGTTTTCTATGGGATTGCCTGTCGCACCTAAGCCGTCAAAAAACAGCCCTGCTTGCTCTCCAAAAGTTTGAAAATGTACAGGACGGGTATAGTTGAGCTGTAATGGCATTTTTGCCGCATCACGAGCATATGGGTGATCATGATCGCCATGGTTTTCAATCTCAAGCCCACTATGATAAAAATTGACCGTGTTGTTAGTACGATCCATGACGACGGCGTAATGACCATCTGGACTACTTTGTACGGCATCGGCTTGACCGGTTAATGGTAAGGTTTGTATCACTTTATCTTGAGCAAGACTATAAATGTAAGCTTGACTGCCATCTTTTGCAGTGATGAATAAACGACCTTGTTCCATTTCAGTGCTGACAGCAGACTCATCATCATCATCATGGTCATGATCGTCTCCATGGTCGTGGTCATGTTCTGAATCTATGATTGGTGTTTTCCTATCATCTGATGACCCGCAGCCGCTAAGTGCTGAAACGGCGATTAAAGAAGAGAAGGCGAGCGCGATGGCACGGCTTAAGGCATTTGTTTGATTCATAAAGGACTCCAGTCATAAGTTATGAGGCTTATGACAATTGATTAAGGATTGCTAGTTACAAGTGACTAATGAAAAGAGAGTAGGCTGTTAGAAGTTATAGGTGATACCTGCGTTTAATGAGCGTTCTGGCATTGGCACTTGTTCAGCCAAATAAGAGGCATGATTATAAGCAAGCTCGTTTAGAATGTTTTCGACTTGAAAAAAAGCGGTGTAATCATGAGCGCTAGAACTATGGTAGACAAGCTTGGCATCAACCATGTTGTAGCTCGGCGTATTGGTTTCAAAATCAGCAATGTGATCTTGCTCAAAACGATGATATCCAGACAGCACCAAGTCAAACTGACCAAATTGAGAGGTAATATCACCACCAATACGGGGCGCTACCAATCTTGGCGCGTACTTCCGTGTAAGGCTCGCATCATCTAGCGTGATGAGTGCAATGTCGGCAAAGCTGCCAATACTAATATTGTTATTGAGATAATAGCGTGATTGAATTTCACCACCATAATGTTTGGCATCGCTTTGGACATAATCCACTAAACGGAAACCAGCAGACTCTCCTTCAGTAGCAATATCTTGAGTTTTGGCATAAATATAATTTGTACTGTCGTTATAAAAGACAGAAATACTACTATCAAAACGATTGCCATTGTCGTAACGCAGAGTGAGCTCTATGCCATCAGTAGATTCTTCTTCTAATTGCCCATTACCACGCTCCCAAGTATTGGTTGCAAGATGGGCGCCATTAGAAAACAACTCTTGTGGAGAAGGTAATCTTTCAGAATGACTGATTCTGGCTGACAACTGCGTATTAGGCGTAAGATATTTGCCACCTTCTAAACTGACAGATGTTCCGGCATGTGTTTTTTCGATGTTATTGTCGTTATCTATTAGATTTTGAAAATCTTGACGACCGCCAAACTCAATATACCAAGGACTTTTGCCTTGTTTTCTTAAAATACTAGACGTATCGAGAGGAGCGTCGTTCGTCGTCTCACCATGATTATGACCAGCATGGGCATCACTTGCAGATAATGATTGACCTGCAAATTTATCAGCATTCTGTATTTTTGCGCCAAAATAATCAGGCGTGAGTCGTTCAATGAAGAATAAACCGACTTGTGTACGATCGGTTTGCGGCAAATAACCTTCTAGCCCAACAGCAGAAAACCGGCTGTTTGTGTAATCTAGACCGACCACACCTTTCATAAAGCCTAGATTGCCTGTTTTATACGTGCTATGTGTGGCTTGAGCTTGAGCACTAATGGCTTTGTTTTCAAAAGTTGTGCCCACCGCACCTTCATCTATTTCATCGTGACGATAATCGGTATAGCTGAGTTTCGTATTGATGCTATCGACGCCTATCATGGGTAATTTTCGCTCTGCATGGAGCTGATAGACGTTTGACGTCATATCGACATAGGGCGCTTCACCATGATCGTGGTCATGTTCGTGATCCGCCTCACAGCTCAGTTGGTTGGTCAGTACGCTATCAGGTGAGCATTCATTATGCACATGAAAGGGCAAGCCATATTCTGAAGACAGGCGCTGATATGATGCACTGATATAGCCCATATCAGTCACATAAGACAAGCCGATGCTACCGTTATCTTGCGTGTACCAACTGTTGGCAATCTCATCGGTATCTAAGTGTGGCACTTGGATATTGCCTTTATCCGTCTTTTGGTAATACCCACTCCATAGCCAGTTTTCACCGATACTGCCATTGAGTTCTGCATAACCTAAATAACCGTCTGTGGCTTGTTGACCAATCAATGCCAATTTTCCGCTGATGTTGTTTTTAGGCTTTTCTTTAGGAATAGTGTCATTAACAATATTGACCACACCACCGATAGCACCGCCACCATATATCAACGCTGACGTGCCTTTGATTACTTCAACTTGTTTGGCACCTAGGACAGGTACCGCCACTTGATGGTCTGGTGAGATTTGTGACGCATCTTGTACGCTCAAACCATTTTGCATGACTTGGACGCGCGGTGCGCTTTGCCCTCGAATAATTGGTCGGCTTGCGCCTTGCCCAAAACTATCAGTAGACACGCCAACTTCATTTGCTAGTGCATCACCAAGCGTACTGCTTGTCTGAGTAGTGAGCGCATCGCCAGTAACAATACTGGTTGCGGTTGCCATTTCATTCGCTTGTGGCAATAAAGGGTTAGACGTCACCACTATGGTGTCTAGAGTCACCGAAGGGTGGGTCGTATCAGGAGAGTTTAGGTGAAAAGATGAGGATGTCATAGGTTTGATATCTACCATCGTATCCTTCGCATTTACTGACAAACTTGCCATACCTAAAGCTGTCGTTACTGAGAATACAGTCGTTACCCGGCGAATACTAAAATTAACTGAAGATACAGAAGTATAATCAGGTTCTCTTAATCTGTTGATATGAAAAATTGGAGACATGAGATTACCAAAATAAGAAGTTATATAGGGATAAATAACGATAAGAGTAAATATTTTCGTTATGTTATAATATAACATAAAGATATACAAACTTTATATTTCAGCAAGGTGTGCATATTAGCTACGCTTACACGAGGTAACTTCAATATTTGACTTTCTTTGTGAGTGATAAATGTGACGGTCATTCAATGAATGTGTTAGTACTGAAATAATAATGAGTATGTCGAAAGTTAGAAAAATGAATGTGTTAAGAACTATGGTTCATGAGAATATCAATCATAAAAAGCCTTATAGATCTCTGGTCAATGAATTGACACGTCTGAAATATAGAGCATTTTGTAAGCCAGTCTCTGAAGAAACAAGAAATAAAAAATAAGAACGGTAGGCAATAAATCAACAATAGATCGTCTGGTCTAATGACAGTTTGCAGGAATTTAGCACCAGAGTTTAGGATTTCATATGGCTGAAGGTGTTATATTTTGGAATTTTAAAACCAACTTTGAGTGATAACTTGAATAAAAAATAGCTAGTTTAGCTTTAACGACAGTTGCTAAGAGTAAACGTTATATGAGGGGACAGGCTTTAGAGTAGGTTTGTCTTTATTTACGAATGCTACTCTATACATTTGGCACAATTGAATAGAGAGAAAGTAGGTAAGTGAAGTGATACTAGTAATCTAGGTTTTTTGGATAATCGCAGTTGTATTTGTTAATCAGTTCAATATTATTTGAGTGACCTAATCACCTAATAGAATCAGCTCTATTGCTTATTTATGCAAAGTGTTACCTTTAATAGCGCCAGTGGCTGCTAGATTCATTAGACGTCGAAACCTCGGATACTCCAAGTGGCTAGGCGCTGTGTAAATTGCCGTATGTTGTAGCCCATCACGGATAGCGACTAATTTTTGAATCATTTCATCCAGTTCAGAGGCTTTATTCAGCAACAAATCTCGATCAACATCTAGAGTTTTTTCAGACCCTAATATCCCAGTAATTTCATCCAGTGAAAACCCTGCAACACGTCCTAAAGCAATCAAGGACATAAGCTCTAATACATCTTCGCTGAAAACTCGGCGGATACCTTGCCGACCAACAGAGCGAATTAGGCATTTTTTCTCATAAAATCGTAACGTTGAAGCAGGAATACCAGACTGTTTAGCAACCTGCGAAATATCCATAATGCCCTCTGGACTTAAAATTGTATGCAATCATCACATTGATACTGAAACCAGTAAGAGAGTCATCATGGATAACGTCGTTTTTATAATATTAATCGGTATTGGTGCTACCGCTGTGATGGACTTATGATCATTACTCAGGAAGTATTTATTTAATATTCTACCGCGCAACTGGAGAATGGTGAGGCGTTGGATTGCTTACATGGATCAAGGGCGGTTTCGTCATGACGCTACTGCAAAATCTAATACTATTCATGGTGATCTTTTTATTGGGTGGACAGCCCACATATTACAGACAAAAAAAGCCCCAATCGTGAGATTGGGGCTTTCTAAATATTTGGTAGGCATAAGCAGACTCGAACTGCTGACCTCTACCATGTCAAGGTAGCGCTCTAACCAACTGAGCTATACGCCTATTTAGGTTGAGTATTTTATCAAGTTTTTGAGACTTTGCAAGCTTTATTTCTAATAAATTTTTTTATTAGCATAATAATGATTATCACACTTTATATTGAATGACTTTTAATGTTTTTTTATGTAGTTATATTAAATAGTGATTGAAATTGGTTTATTTTTTATTGTCAGTAGAACTACAAATCCTAATAGCTAGGCAGTATATAACTGGTATCATTCTCAAAATAAAGTGAGGATTATGATAATAGTTTCACAGTACTCATAGTTCAAAAAAATTATATCAAAATAGAATGTTGAGGAGAGTGATATGGGTTTATTGGTTGATGGTCAATGGCAAGACAAATGGTATGACACAGAGGCGAGCGGTGGACGCTTTGAGCGAGAAGATGCCGGTTTTAGAAATTGGGTCACGGTCGATGGCAGCGCAGGCCCATCAGGTGTTGGCGGTTTTAAAGCCGAAGCTGATCGCTATCATTTATATATCTCGCTTGCATGTCCTTGGGCACATCGTACCATTATTTACCGTCAGCTAAAGGGTTTGCAAGACCTGATTTCGCTGTCAGTGGTGCATCCATTTATGGGCGATAAGGGCTGGACGTTTGCAGAGGGCGATGGCGTGATTGCTGATCCTATCGTAAATGCTAATTACTTATATGAGATTTATACGGCGGCAAAGCCTGACTATACAGGACGGGTGACGGTGCCAGTATTATGGGACAAAAAAACCAATACCATCGTCAGTAATGAGTCCTCTGAGATCATTCGTATGTTTAACTCAGCTTTTGATGAGGTTGGGGCACTAGCAGGTAATTTTTTACCAACCGAGTTATTAGCAGAAATTAATGCAGTTAATGAGCTGGTTTATTCTGCGGTTAATAATGGCGTTTATAAAGCAGGATTTTCAACCACACAAGAGGCTTACGAAGAAGCAGTGACGGAGCTATTCGATGCATTAGAGACGCTAGAGGCACGTTTGACAGACCAGCGTTATTTGCTAGGTAATACGATAACTGAGGCGGACTGGCGCTTCTTTACTACGCTGGTGCGTTTTGATGCGGTATATGTCGGACACTTTAAATGTAATATTCGCCGTATTGTTGATTATCCCAATCTTTGGGGTTATTTGCGTGATTTATATCAAGTGCGAGGTATTGCAGAGACGGTAAGCATCGATCATATCAAGCAGCATTATTATACTAGCCATGCCAATATCAATCCCACGCGTATCATTCCTGTTGGTCCAGTGCTTGATTTTAATGAGCCACACGAGCGTACACGTTTATAAGTTTTATTGAGGTATTAAAATAAGACCAATAAAAATAGCGCCAGCTGATTGATCACAGTTGGCGCGATAGATTGACGGTATAAATAAAAAGCTGCTTAATTTATATTACGCATTATTCAACTGACGAGCGGCTTCTAGCGCAAAATACGTCAAAATGCCATCAGCGCCTGCACGGCGGAAACCAATCAATGATTCTAAAATAACCGCATCGGTTAGCCAACCGTTTTGAATCGCAGCCATATGCATCGCATATTCACCAGACACTTGATAAGCAAAGGTCGGTACGCCAAAGGTATTTTTAACTTCACGAATAAGGTCTAGATACGGCTGACCCGGCTTAATCATCACCATGTCTGCACCCTCGGCTATGTCCATCGCCACTTCGTGCAACGCTTCGGCACGATTGCCGAAATCCATCTGGTACTGTTTCTTGTGTCCACCTTTTAGGTTGCCAGCACTGCCGACTGCATCACGGAACGGACCATAATATGCAGAGGCGTATTTGGCAGAGTAAGCCATGATAGCGGTATTCACAAAGCCTTCGGCTTCAAAGGCGTCACGCATGGCTTTGATACGGCCATCCATCATATCACTAGGCGAGATGATGTCAGCACCAGCGCGGGCATGTACCAATGCTTGCTTGACCAATACTTCGACCGTTTCATCATTAATCACATAGCCTGAATCATCCAGCAGTCCATCTTGACCGTGCGAGGTATAAGGATCTAACGCCACATCGGTCATTACTACCATTTCAGGCACAGCATCTTTGATCGCTTTTACGGTACGAGCAGTAAGGGCATTTTCGTCATAAGCTGATTTGCCATCAGGTGTTTTTAAGGAATTATCAATAACAGGGAAGATGTCGATGGTAGTGACGCCCTCGCTTAATAATTCTTTGGCATAGTTGATCAGTAGGTCAATCGATAAGCGTTCAACGCCTGGCATACTAGCGATTGCTTCGCGCTTATTTTTGCCTTCTAAGACGAAGACAGGGGCGATAAAGTGCTTAGGATGCAGCTCAACTTCACGAATCATCGCGCGTACGTTATCGTTGTAGCGTAATCGACGTAGACGCGTTTCAGGGAATTGACGGTTAAAGGTATAAGTCATGATTTGTCCTCATTAGATTTTAGTCATTGTTATTTATCAGCTTGATTAAATAAGCTGTTTTGAAGCATATGTTTTTTTATATCACGGACATTAATAAGTGGATAAAAGTATATGTAAGCTAATTTCTCTACTATAACTAAAAGCGCCTTACAAAAGCAAAAAGCCCTACCAAGTCGGTAGGGCTTTTTGTACTTATCGACTATCAATGTGAAGGAAATCACCTCACACTATTTATGAGTGTTTAAGGCTCAACGATCTGCGTGACCGGTACTTGCTCAACGCTGGATTCGTTATACGTCGTCTGTTTGGTAACGACTCCTATGGAAGCATCTTTTTTGCCATCATTATTGACATCAACGACAGCGGTTGGCTCAAAGGTGGCCGTTTCCGATGGTTGCGCTTGTTTAATGGCGTTTGCTTCTTGTGCAGAAGCAACTCGCGCTGAGCTAGCCGCATCGATAGCATTTGCCGCTTTTGCTTTATTGCTATTGGCAGGTAGATTCACTAGTTGCACTAAGTTTTTATGCGGTACAGGAATCGCCGTTGGTACATCCAGATTGGCACCGCCACCCAGCACTTGGTATAGCTCGACTTGGCTCACAATTTTTTGTAGCTCTAAATCCAAAATACCTTGCTGCGTTGAGAACAATGAACGCTGTGCATCTAGCACATCTAGATAGTTGGCAATACCTGCTTTAAAGCGTGCATCTGCTATCTGGAATGTTTGTTCAAAGTTATCTTGTAGACGGTATTGTGCTTCGAGCTGCTCACCCAATGTGGCTCGTGTCGCGAGTACGTCTGACACTTCACGGAATGCGGTTTGGATAGATTTCTCGTAGCCTGTGAGCGTTTGTTCACGCTCAATTTTAGCCACATCGTAATTGGCATCTAGGCGACCAGCGTCAAAGATAGGCACGCTAATGCTTGGACCAAACGACCAACCGACAGCACCACTTTTGAATAAGTCATCTAAACTGCCGCTACTAACCCCAATGCTACTGGCTAAGCTGATAGACGGGAAATAAGACGCGCGTGCCACTTCGATATTGGCACCAGCGGCTTTTAGGTTGTATTCTGCTTGCAGTACATCTGGGCGATAACGTAGCAACTCACTTGGTAAGCCTGCACTAAATATCTGCTGGCTAGTGATGTTGCTGACTGCTGGTGTTGGAATTAGATTGGTTGGAATCGGTCCACCCACCAAGAACTGCAAGGCGTTACGTGATTTTAAAATGCTGCTTTGTGCCCGTAGGACAGCAAGTTTGGCATTTTCTAATGACGCACTGGCTTGCAAAGATGGCAGCTTCGGATCAATGCCTGCTTCAAAGCGTTTATCAGCGATAAACAGGGACTTTTCACGACTCTCAACCGTGGCTTCTGCCAGCTTTAACTGCGCTAAGCTATAGCTCAAGTTGGCATAGCTCTGAGCGATGTTACTAATCAAGCTAATTTGGGTCGAATCTTTGGCCGCTGTAGTGGCTAAGAAATTCTGTAGCGCTTGATCTTTTAAGCTAGCAATTTTGCCCCAAAAGTCCAACTCGTAATTAGCCAAGCCTAGGTTGACGTTATAGCTACTATTGGGATTTTTGTCGGTTCTATTTTGTGCTTGACGCGTGTATCCACCATTACCATTAATCGCTGGTAGATCATTAAGATCGGTAATTTGATACTGTGCGCGTGCTTTCTCGATTGCTAAACGAGCACTTTCAAAATCTTTGTTGTTTTCTAACCCTAAAGCAATCAAGCCCTTTAAACGCTCATCGCTATAAAAATTCTGCCAGCGTTGACCCGCAATACTTGCTTGATCAGCGTTACTAACCGTTTCTTTATCGAATGCCCCATAGGTTTGTTCGATAGGGATATTTGGCTCAGCAAGCACAGGGCGCATATCTGCTTTTGGAATCGTGTTACAAGCAGCCATGCTCATCGCTAAAACGGTCAAGCCGATTAGGCGACCAGCATTTCTGCGCATATGTGAGCCCGCTGGTTGCGCAGTGATAGCAATATTTGCTACCGCTGCTGAGTTGGTGTTATATATTTTCTGAACACTCATTGTGTATTGTCTCCAAAGCTTGCAGGCTGATAATTCTCAGAAGGCGTTGGGTTTTGCGGGTCAGGCGTACCATGACCATCATCTTTATCATTTGGTTTATTATTCTCGTATTTGTACGGGAACATACTACGTACCCAAATATAAAACATGGGAATAAAGAAGATACCTAACAATGTCGCGGTCACGACGCCACCTAGTACACTGGTACCGATGGCATTTTGACTGCCTGAACCAGGACCTGTGGCGATAAATAATGGCACAACACCCAGTCCAAAGGCAAGCGAGGTCATGATAATCGGGCGCAAACGTTGACGCGCTGCTGTCATGACAGCTTCTCTCAGACTATAGCCTTCCTCTTGGTGCTCTTTTGCAAACTCAATGATTAAGATAGCATTTTTAGCGGATAGACCAACGACTGTAAGTAGACCTACCTGCAAATAAATATCGTTATTAAATCCACGTAGCCAAGTAAAGAGGACTGCACCTAATACCCCAAGTGGAATGACCAATAGCACAGAGAAGGGGATGGACCAGCTTTCATACAAGGCTGCTAGACATAAGAATACCACCAAGATTGAAAGCGCGTATAGCATCGGCGCTTGTGCACCTGACTTTTGCTCTTCAAGTGACATACCCGTCCACTCATAGCCCACACCTTCAGGCAGATTCTCCATCATTGCTTCCATCGAACTCATCGCTTCACCCGTACTTAGACCAGGTGCAGCACTCCCTTGAATATTCATCGATGGTAAGCTGTTATAACGGGTCAGACGCGGTGAGCCAGATTGCCATTCGCTGCTAGAGAACGCATCAAATGAAATCATTTCACCTACATCGTTGCGTACATACCATTTAGCAATATCTTCAGGATTAGTACGGCTGCTTGGTTCACCTTGAACAAAGACGCGTTTAATACGCCCGCGATCGACGAAGTCATTAATATAACTTGAGCCCCAAGCGGTAGAAATAACGCTATTAATACTAGCAAGTGACAAGCCATAAGCAGCGGCCTGCTCTTGATTAATATTCACTTTTAACTGCGGTGCATCTTCTTGACCATTTGGACGAACGCCTGCGACTTTGTCGTTTTGCGCAGCCATGCCAAGCAGCATATTACGTGCTTCGAGTAGACCCTCATGTCCAAGGTTACCGGTGTCTTGAATCATTAAGTCAAAACCACTGGCGTTACCAAGTTCGGTAATGGCTGGCGGTACAATCGCAAATACTTGTGCTTCATTTAGTTGGGTAAAGAAGTAACCCATGGCGCGATCAGCGACAGCCTGTGCAGTGTTTTTTTCACCGGGACGATCAGCCCAATCCGATAAACGTACAAAGGCCAGTCCCATATTCTGCCCTTGTCCTGCAAAACTAAAACCTGCGATCGTAAAGACTGAAGCGATATTATCGCCTTCTTGGGTACTGTAATAATCACTGACTTTATCGAGCACTTCTTGCGTTTCATCAAGCGTCGCACCAGCAGGTAACTGAACCAAGGTAAACATAATACCTTGATCTTCTTCTGGTAAGAACGATCCGGGAATACGTAAGAATACCACTGCCATAATACCGATAATGGCAGCATAAAGAATTAAGTATAGCCACTTCAAGCGGAAACTTTTGCCAACTAAATTCTCGTAACTACGACTGACTTTATAAAACGAGCGGTTAAACCAACCAAAGAAGCCTTTTTGCTCTTCTGTATTGCCTTTATCATGGCTCTTGCTACGCTTGAGTAAGGTCACACAAAGGGCAGGGGTAAAAATAAGCGCTACTAAGGCTGATAGCACCATGCTGGTAATCAAGGTGATAGAGAACTGACGATAAATCACACCTGTTGAGCCACCGAAGAATGCCATCGGTACGAATACGGCAGATAGAATCAGCGCAATACCAATAACGATTTTACTAATTTCGCCCATCGATTGTACGGTAGCATCCTTAATAGAGATATCAGGATCTTCTTCCAAGATACGCTCGACGTTTTCGACGACGACGATCGCATCATCGACCAACAGACCGATGGATAGTACCATGGCAAACATGGTCAAGACGTTAATACTAAAACCAGCGATGTAAAGTACAGCGAAGGTGCCAAGTAGTACGACAGGTACGGCAAGAGTAGGAATGATGGTCGCACGCCAGTTCTGTAAGAAAACGAACATGACGATAAATACGAGAACAATTGCCTCAAGCAGTGTCATAACCACTTGTTCGATAGACAAGCGCACAAATGGTGTGGTGTCATAAGGGATAACGGATGTTAGACCTGCTGGGAAGTTTGCTTCCAGCTCTGCCATACGAGCCCCAACGGCTTCACGAGTTTCCAGTGCATTTGCACCACCTGCCAATGAAATACCAAGACCGGCTGCTTCTTTACCATTGTATAGCGACACTACGCCGTAGTCTGCACTACCAATCTCAACCTCTGCCACATCACCTAAACGCACTTTTGCGCCAGCAGTATCGGTTTTTAATAGAATGTTTTTAAATTCATCAGGCGTTTGTAGATAGCTTTGAACCGTGACAGTCGCATTGATAACCTGTTGACTGGTATCAGCAGGTGCTTGACCTAGCTGACCGGCAGATACTTGGGCGTTTTGTGCCCGTACTGCCTCAACCACATCAGCTGGCACCATGTTATAGCTACGTAAGCGCGCTGGATCTAACCAAATGCGCATGGCATAAGCAGAACCAAAAACTTGTACTTCACCAACACCTTCCACACGGCTTAACTGGTCAACAACGTTTGAGTTGACATAATCGGCGATATCCGCACGATCCATGCTGCCATCTTCAGAAATAAAACCTTGCACCATTAAAAAGCTGCTAGAGGATTTATTAACGTTGACGCCTTGACGCTGTACCGACTCGGGTAGTGAGCTCATGGCGGCTTGGAGTTTGTTCTGTACCTGTACCTGTGCAGTATCAGAATCCGTACCATTTTCGAAAGTGAGCGTAATGGATGCAGCGCCATTCGAGGAGCTCGATGACGACATATACATCAGCCCATCAAGACCCTTCATGCGTTGCTCAATAATCTGAACGACTGAATCTTCAACCGTCTGAGCATTAGCACCAGGATAGCTTGCGCTGACTGAAATCGTCGGTGGTGCAATACGTGGATACTGCTCAATCGGTAAGTTAATGACCGATATCACCCCGATGAGCATGACTAAAATAGCCATAACCCATGCAAAAATAGGGCGATTAATAAAAAAACGTGACATAGTATATTCCTAGTCTTCCTATCTTTGAATGGAATTAGTTAGCGGTAGACTCTGCTGGTTTCTGAGCAGTGGCATCTTTGCTAACTGGCTTATCCATCGCTTTAGCAGCTTGCGGCGGCGTCTGGGCATTAGGGGCACCTTCTTTAGCTGGTGCTGGGTTTGGATTCTCTAATGGCTTAACGACCACTTCTTGTTCAGGCTTAACTTTTGAGCCGCCGATAACAACTATCTTGTCCCCTGCTTGTAAGCCGTCAGTGACAACCCACTGGCCTTTATAAGTGCCATTAATAGTGACAGGACGTACTTGGATTTTATTATTTTCATCAACGATGTAAACTTGCGTCTCACTTTTCGGTGTACGCATTACGGCGCTTTGCGGTACCAATGCAGCATTGGTAATCACGCTCTGTGTCAAACGTGCCGTCACATACATACCAGGCAGCAAGATATTATTGCTGTTTGGGAAAATAGCACGCAAGGTCACAGCGCCTGTTGATTCATCAACCTTTGCTTCAGATAAAGCAAGCTTGCCGCGTGCTGGGTAGACTGAGCCATCTTCTAATACCAACTCAACCGAATTCATACCCGGCTGTGCTTTGCCTTCAGCGATTTGCTGACGCAGCTTTAATAGCTCAGAGGATGATTGACTGATATCAACATAGATAGGATCTAAGCGTGAGATAGTCACCAGCGGATCAGCTTGACCTGCGCTGACCAAAGTACCAGCGGTGACACTAGAGCGGTCAGTACGACCTGCCAGCGGGGCACGTACGATGGTACGGTTAAGATCTAGGTTACTAGCATCTAAACCCGCTTGAGCAGTTTGAATGCCTGCTTTTGCACTTTCGATGCCTGCTTGTGTCTGTCCAACAGCGGCGGCCGCACTTTGTACCGCTGCTTGTGCAGTACGTACTTGTGTTTGTGCTTGCTCATACTGCTGCTTTGAGATGGCGTCGATGCTGACCAAGCCTTGTAAGCGCTGTAAATCATTTTGCGCTTGTGCTAATGATGCTTGACGGCTGGCTAGCTCGGCTTTTGCATTGGCATTATTTGCTTGTGCTGTCTGGTAATTTGCTTGTGCTTGTTGCACTGCTGCTTGACCACTGGTGACAGAAGAAGCGTAGTTATCAGTATTGATACGATAAAGTGGCTGGCCTTTTTTGACGTTGCCGCCTTCACGGAACAATACTTCGTCAATAACGCCATTAACTTGTGGGCGGACGTCGGCAGTCTGATAAGCCGTGGTACGTCCAGAAAAAGTCTGTACTTGGGGTACAGTATCGAGCGTGACAGTCTGGACGTTAACAACCGCAGGCGGCATCTGCTGCTGTGCGGCATCTGCGCCAGCGGCGTCCTCGTTTTTGTCACAGCCAATCAGTACAGCTCCAGATAGTACAGATGCTATTACAAGCGCAAGAGTAGAGTGCTTCATCAATGTCCTCGGCAATAGGTATAAAATAAGTAATGACAGTATAAAAAGTTTATCAATAAATCTAAGCGTATTGAATATAAAAATGAGTATTGATTCTAATGATCTTTACTTTCTAGGCTAAATTTGTTCTTAATAATATGAATTTAGCCAAACATCACTATTAGAACCTCTAATAGCGATATAAGTATCAAGTATCGGTGTAAGAATCTTAAGCATCAAAGCTGTAGCCAAACCACAACCTTGATTAGTAAAATTAACGAGTAATTATAAACTATCGGGATAACCCCACAGTCAAGTAGTTGAGCGCAGGATTTATGGTTAGAAATCGTAATATCAGCTTTTGTGAATGCATGAAATGCTGTCATGGCAAGCACCATCTTCATTAACAGCTAATGTACAGTCATACAATGGTCAGTGAGAAATAATTGTAAACTTTTGTGAAAACAGCATATCCATATAGATTGTAAGGTCTTTAATGAATGATAAATAAGGTTTGCTAACAAAACAAAAACTTTAGCAACTATTAACTGTGACCATTAACACAATTACTCATTAATGGTCTTTACCAACAGCTAATGGCTGCTAGCCGCAAGTATTGACAGCTGTTATGACGATACTGACTACAGCAAGCGTGCGCTAGCCAATTCAGTCAATTGATATAAGCCTGTGCGATAACGATTATCAGGTAGCGTACTCAATGCTTGTTGCGCCAGCTTGGTTTCTTCCCAAGCTCGCTGCTTACAGTAATCTAATGATCCTGAGCGGCGCACTAACTCAATAAGCTGTTCAGCGTTTGGTGTCTTTCCAGTTTGTACAGCGACACGCAATTGCTCATAGCCTTCGATGTCGCTGTCTTTTAGTAACTCAAGCGCTTTGATGGTTGGCAGGGTTGGCTTGCCTTCAGCGAGGTCGTCTCCTAAATTTTTGCCCATTACCTCACTATCACCACTATAGTCGAGCACATCATCGATAATTTGAAAAGCATTGCCAAAGTGCTGACCAAAATCGCCTAAAGCCTGCATATGCTCTATTCTGTCTTGTAGAATTGCAGCGCCTTGAGTCGCCATCATAAACAGCCGCGAGGTTTTACCGTCAATAATGCGCAAGTAGTCCTCTTCTGTCGCGGCAGGGTTATGCTGATGCTGGAGCTGCAATACTTCGCCTTCAGCGATATCGCAGGTGCCATCTGAGAATACTTGCAACAGTGGTAAGCTTTGGAAGCCAACTAATAAATTAAAGGCGCGAGCAATCAGATAGTCACCGACTAGTACCGCGGTGGCATTATCCCAAGTGGCATTAGCAGTTGGCTTACCACGGCGCTGTCCTGACTCATCAATCACATCGTCATGAACCAAGGTCGCTGTATGCAGCATTTCAGTAATAGCGGCGAGATGCATGGCTTTTTCTGAGGGCTTGTCCTCAAACATTCGTGCACATAACAAGGTAATCAGCGGGCGCATGCGCTTACCACCAGCATTGATTACATGCTGTGAGACGCTCATTACCAGCTGAACTTTGGAATTAAGACTACCGAATACTTGCTTGTCCATAATCTCAAAATCATCCGCCACGATACTTTGAATATCAGCATAATTAGGCGTTGATTGAGTCATTGAATCTGTTTTATGTGAAGGGATGCTGGTCATAATAAATAGTCATATTAATAAGAATAAAGAGAATTTTTTATAGCCTTAGTTTTATAGATAGGTAAGGCATTGTTTTCTATAATAGCATAGCTATGTCTTTAGATTGTGGGTTAAAACGTGCCTAAAACATCGCGCCTATCTTTTAGATAAGATTTACTATATATAGAAATTGACATAAAAACTGTAAAAATTGGCTGAAATGTCACTAGAATTAATGGTCATTTATCGGCGACGTTTAAGGTCATTTAAGAGATGTATAAAAGGCTGTAAGTTGCTGATTATATAAGTTATAATAGTCGCTATTATTATATAGTGTTTTTTTGTTGGAGTAGCATCTTGGATGCGCTCCTAATCAGCAGTAGATATAATAAAAATTGAGGTGGTTATTCGTGTAACTGCCTTACAAAAACCAGTTAAACAAGTGAGATAGACGGCTTGCTTTTATGAGCAAAAAGCCGTAAAATCTTGCCTTTAATTTTTCCCTGTCGTGTTCGTCGTAAAAGCGTTGGTATAACATCAGCCACGGCACACGGGTTAAACGGAGTCATACAATGTACGCAGTAATCAAAACTGGTGGTAAACAGCACCGTGTAGTTGTCGATGAGTTGCTTAAAGTTGAACTACTAAAAGCAGAAACTGGCGCAACAATTAAATTCGAAGATGTATTGATGATTGTTGACGGCGAAACTGTCAAAATCGGTCAGCCTATCGTTGAAGGTGCTAGCGTTGAAGTTGAAGTGGTTGAACATGGTCGCGGCGAAAAAATCCGTATCGTTAAGCACAACCGTCGTAAGCATTATCACAAAGAGCAAGGTCACCGCCAATGGTATACCTTGTTAAAAATCAAAGCTATTAATGCCTAATTATCCACTTAGCAATTACTGCTAAATAGTGCACTAAATGCTTAAGAGTTATCGCATCAGCGATAAGTCAAATTAACAAGGAGATTTTCCCATGGCACATAAGAAAGCTGCCGGTTCAAGCCGTAATGGTCGTGATTCAAACCCAAAAATGCTAGGCGTTAAAATCTTTGGTGGCCAAGCTATCACAGCTGGTAACATCATCGTTCGTCAACGTGGTACAGAATTCCACGCAGGCGAAGGCGTTGGCATGGGTCGTGACCATACTTTATTTGCACTGAATGACGGTGTGGTAAAGTTTGCGACCAAAGGTAAGTTCAACCGTCGTTATGTAATGGTTGAAAGCGCATAATTGCCCATCTAGGTTGTTTTAGTCAAAGACTAAAATGATCCGATGACTAAAAGCCTCTATTACCGTTTGGTAGTAGGGGCTTTTTTTTAGTTATTTTCGTAGGGGTTAAGGATGCTAAATTGGCTTTATGCTGCTAAACAACATTACGAAATAACGTTAGGAAATAATGAATAGTCAAAAAACTCACCATCCATGCGGTTTATTATTGTGTAGCCACTTATGATCACAAAAATGGTCAAAAGAGTAGTTACAAGCGTGTATGGCAGCGGTAGTAAAGATTGCAAATCATGACTAGGCGTGTAATAAAAAAACTGGCACACTGTTGTCATTGTTTATAAGCACCCGTTTTATGGTTGCTAGATAAACATTTATGGAAAACAAAAATTTTAATAAGATGTCTTATTTTAAAGCGACAATTTTTAAGCGATTATGCATTTTTAGAGAGGATTTATGATGACTTTATCAACCAACAAAACAACTTTAAAACAAAAAATGATGAGCGGTGCTTTAGCTGGTGTATTAATGACATCGCTTGGTGTCGCAGCCCCAATGATGGTATTGACACAATCAGCTACTGCTGCACCAGCTGATAATTTGACCGCTGCCAAACGTTTAAACAAGCTACTGACAAATACCAAAAGCATGACGGCTAACTTTAGCCAAACGACCAAAGGTGCCAACAGTGGTACTTTTACAGGTACGATGAGTGTACAACGCCCAAATAATTTCCGCTGGGAAACAAAGTCGCCGTCACAGCAACTGATCGTCGCTAATGGTAACTCCATGTGGGTTTATGACAAAGATTTAGAGCAAGCGACCAAGCAAAACGTTGACAGCCAAGTTGGCAATACACCAGCACTGCTGTTATCAGGCGACCCAAGCCAAATTGACAAGAATTTTAAAATTACCCAGCCATATGACAATAAAAATTACTACGTGCTGTACCCAAAATTAGACAGTGCTAGCTTTAAGAGCTTGTCAATGAGTTTTAGCGGTGGTAAGCCAGTGATGATGGTGCTAAATGATAGCCTTGGTCAAACCACTTCCATCAAATTTAGTGGTATCAAACTGAACCCAAGCATTAGTAGCAGTCAGTTTAAGTTTACGCCACCAAAAGGCGTTGATGTTATTAATCAATAACAGGCCGTTATCAAGAGCCAATTATTAAAGACCAATCAAAGACTTTATTGATTAAATAAAAAAGACAGATCCTATGCGGTCTGTCTTTTTTTGAATAAAGGTTCTCTGGAAAATAATGCTAAATCTCTTCTATATCATGTTTTAAATGCTTAATGATTTTTAAAGGCTTCACGCTCTAAAGGCTTAAGACATCGCTTTGATAGCGCTGATATCTGGCATCGGTGGTAACTCGCCCAACTCACTCAGTCCAAAGGCATCTAAAAATTGTGGCGTGGTATGTAGCAATGCTGGGCGACCCAAGGTTTCTTTGTAACCTTTCTCTTCAATCCAGCCTTTATCAAATAGTTGACGCAATATATTGCTTGATAGCGTCACACCGCGCACGTGCTCTATGTCGCTACGAGTCACTGGCTGCTTGTAAGCAATCACACTAAGTGTCTCAAGTAAGGCTTGGCTCAGGCGTTCTTGGCGTTGCGGGAAGACGCGTTGAATTAAGGCACTATAATTATTCGCGATTTGCAGTCGATAACCGCTGGCAGTTTCGTGCAAGCTTAGCACACCCATATCCAAGCGCTGTCTTAGCAGCGCCAAAACCTGTGTTAGCTCTTTAGCCGTTAAAGACAGGTGTTCTCTTAAGACAGTGGCGGTGAGGGGCGCTTCTGACGCATGTAATAGCACTTCGATATGCTTGCTTAAGTCTTCTAGATGCTGTCGCTGCTCATTGGTCAATGACAGTAAAGCGGTAGATAATGAGGATGGTTTGTCATAATCTTGCTTGGTATTGTCAGTATCTGTCATTAGAAAGCGACTCTTTTTAAATGATAATGTGTATCGATATTTATAAGAATAGATAGGTCGATAATAACTATGCCAACCACTGCAACGTTAAGGGTTTAATATGACGGTCTTCAGCATCATTATTGTCAGTGGTAGGGCGACTTTCTAAATCAGTATTTACGATACCAACCAACTGTCGTTTTATCAGCTCTAGTATGGCGACGAAGCTGACAACCACACCTATTTTACCTTGTGTTTTATCTAGTAGCTCATAAAAAGAGTGCTCACCATCCGTACTGAGCTGTCGGCTAATACTGGCAATACGATCAGCAAGGGGAACAGCGTCAACTTTAATGGTATGCATTTGATAATCGGGCTGCAGTTGCATTTTAAATAAGCTGTCAATCAAAAGGTTTGGCGAATAGCTAGGTAATTCCGCATTCATGACGTCTTGACCGGGCATACTGACCATGGCCAAAAACACATCGCGCTCAAGACGCACCAGATTATCTAAGCGTTGACTTGCTACTTTGATTTGCGCATATTCTTCAAGGCGCTCAATCAGTTCTGCTTTTGGATCACGCTCATCGCTGGGAGTTTCAGGCTTGGGCAGCAACAGCTCGGTTTTAATGGCAATCAACGTGGACGCCATCAACAGATAATCACCTGCCAATTCAAAATGCTCGGTATCTAATTCGCTGATGTAAGCCAAATACTGCTCCGTTATGGGTAGTATCGGCATTTGGGTCAGATCAACGTTATTTTTTTTGACCAAATATAGCAAGAAATCTAATGGTCCAGCAAACTGCTCAAGCCAAATGGCAAAGGCTTGCGGCGGCACATAGAGATCTTCTGGTAGATGTTGTACGGATGTCTGGTAAATGCGTAAAGACATATCATTGATAACTGAGCCGTCGTGTGCGCGCTTAGTATCTAAAGAATCAGAGGCTTGAGGTACAGTTAGAAGAAGAGCGGCTTTTGGTAAAGCCGCTTGTTCATTTTTTAGCTCAGTCTGCACGCTTAGTATCCATCTTGGTTAACATAATCAAATGATTATTTAAGTTTGGCAAGTGGACGGATACCAATGGCACGACGAGTTTTGTCTAGTTGCTTACGGCTATGACGACGGGCTTTTTCTGCCCCCATTTGTAAGATTTCTTCTAACTCTTTTGGGTTGGCCATAAGATGCTCATAACGCGCGCGGAAGGGTGCTATTTCCGTATTTATTTTCTCAAACAGGGCTTGTTTGGCATCGCCCCAGCCGATACCAGCGGCGAACTGCGCGCGCATATCGGCAATTTCTGTAGGAGTAGCAAAGGCTTTATAAATCTCAAAAATAGCAGAGTCATCAGGGTCTTTTGGCTCGGAAGGCAGTTGTGAGTTGGTCACAATTTTCATGATGGCTTTATGCATCTGTTTTTCGGCACTGACTTGCGGATTAGAATCACCAAATAGCGGAATGGTATTGCCATAGCTCTTACTCATCTTGCGACCATCCAAACCTGTTAGTAATGGGATATCGTCATCTACAACGGCAGAGGGTAAGGTAAAGAGCGTTTTATAGCGATGATTAAAGGTACCAGCAATATCACGCGCCATTTCGACATGCTGAATTTGGTCGCGACCGACAGGTACATGTGTGGCATTAAACATCAAGATATCTGCTGCCATGAGTACAGGGTAGCCAAATAACCCCATATTGATACCTTGGTCAGGATCGACATCTTCTTTTTTCATATTAATATCAACAGCTGCTTTATAAGCATGAGCACGATTCATTAAACCTTTGGCACATGAGCAGTTCAAAATCCAAGCAAGCTCTGGTATTTCCGGCACATCTGATTGACGGTAAAAAGTGACGCGCTCAGGATCAAGTCCACAGGCAAGCCAAGTCGCTGCAATGGCTTTGGTCGATTCATGAATAATAGCAGGATCATAACAGCCGATAATGCCATGGTAATCTGCTAAAAAAAAGAATGCTTCGTCATCACTGTTTTGGATAGACTGAATGGCTGGACGAATCGCGCCAACGTAATTTCCTAAATGCAAGGTACCCGTCGGTTTGATGCCCGTCAAAATGCGCTTGGCTTGCGTTGAGTGATCAGGAGCTTGGTTGTCAGAACTTTGGTTATCAGAAATATGAGTATTATTCATGGTAAATCCATTATGTGGTTCATCAAGGTTTTATTTATAAAAGTTTCGTTTTTCAATTTATTATAAATTCATTGTTATTTATATGCAGGTAATATAAAAAATATAAGCTGCAAAGTATAGCAAATTTTCTGGCGATTTTTCGTAGCAATACACGCTTACTTATAGATATCAGTACGACCATCAGGACCATTTTTGAAACGACGATGGAACCACATCCACTGAGTAGGATCAATACGAATCAACCCCTCTAGCAACTCATTGACTCGCGTCGCATCAGCCAATTCATCGTTACTTGGATAGTTTTGAATTTCTGGGGTAATCGTTAGATGATAGTGCGGGCGTTTGCCTTTGGGTAAACTGTCTGGTGTCTGCCGGTAAGTATGCAGCGCCATTAATGCGGGTGGATGTGCCTTGTCGCCCAATTTTGCCATGCGCCGTGATGCTGTAATAGTCGCTGCTGGCACACCAAAGAATGGTGCCATGACGCCTTGTTTTAGACCATAATCTTGGTCAGGTGAGTACCAAATCACATGACCGGCTTTAATTGACTCAACAAAACTGCGCATGTCACGACTGGCTATTTGCTTGCTAAGAATACTGGCACGACCATTGTAAACAAACCAATCAAGTAGCGCGTTATTCTGCGGTCGATACATCCCATCCATCGGAAAAAATTGCGTACAGAGCATGCCGCCCAGATCAAGCATCGTATAATGAGCGCCCAGTAAAATGACAGGACGACCGTCATTCTGTGCATTGACAACGTGCTGTAATCCCGAAATTGAAACAGTACGAGTAAAAACATTTGGACGATACCAAGCACATAAAGTTTCAAACACACCAATGCCCTGATTGACAAAGACTTGTTTTGCCATCAATTCGCGCTCGACGTCTGGCTTTTCTGGAAAAGCCAGTTTCAAATTGATAAGCGTATCACGCCGACGTGAGCCTGCTATTTTATAGATAAATATGCCAAGCTGACGTCCCAGCCAAAACTGCCAACGTAGCGGCAAATATATGATGGGTAAGATCATTGCTGCCAATAGCCAAATGCCCCAATATTTAGGCAACAAAAACTGCCATTGAAAAGACTTTTTTTCGATGGGTGCTGTGCGCTTATGATTTTGGGTAATCGTTGGCATGCCAGCAGGTATCGCTGGGGACTTAGCAGGCTGCTGCGTACTTGATGGTGGTAGGCTGCTTTTGGCAGGTGGTTTGCTGGGGTCGTATTGTTCAGGCGCTTTCATAAAATTGTTACTAATAATGAAAAGTTATCATCATGATGGGGTAGTCAGCATTGCTTTGCAAGGTGGTTTACGCACAAAATCACGAGCAAATGCAAAAGTCATCAGCCATAAAAAAACCTTATAAGCTGCGGACAGCTTATAAGGTTTTGCAAATCTACTCTTTTCTTTAAGATTGTGACTGTCGCTCTGAGATAAAGACAACAGCCGCAAAAAGATAAGAGATAGCTTTGATTAACGTTTCGAGAATTGTGGACGTTTACGTGCTTTACGTAGACCCAATTTCTTACGTTCAACTTGACGTGAGTCACGAGTAACAAAGCCAGCTGCTTTTAGTGCAGGTTTGTTGGCTTCGTTTAGCTCAATCAATGCACGCGTGATGCCGTGACGGATTGCGCCAGCTTGACCACTAATACCGCCACCTTTTACAGTGATGTAAAGGTCATAAGCAGTAGGTGAGTCAAGTAATTCTAGAGGCTGACGAACAACCATACGTGAAGTTTCACGGCTAAAATACTCATCAAGTGGCTTACCGTTAACAACGATGCTACCAGTACCTTTAGCTAAAAAGACACGAGCAGTAGACGTCTTGCGGCGACCAGTTCCGTAATTGCGTTCCATAAGTATATCCTTAGATGTCTAGTTCTTTAGGTTGCTGTGCAGTATGTGGATGTTCAGTACCCGCATATAGCTTCAGCTTCTTGATCATCGCATAGCCAAGAGGGCCCTTTGGAAGCATACCCTTAACTGCTTTGTGTAGAACATCTTCAGGCTTATGTGCAAGCAACTTACTGAAGTTGGTTTCCTTGATACCACCTGGGTAGCCACTGTGACGATAGTATTTTTTATCTTGCGCTTTTTTACCCGTTACCGTGATTTTATCAGCATTGATGACAACAATGAAGTCACCAGTGTCAACGTGCGGCGTAAAAGAAGGCTTATGCTTGCCACGTAAGCGACTAGCGATTTGAGTGGCTAAGCGACCAAGGGTTTTGCCGTCAGCATCTACGACATACCAGTCATGGGTCACTTCAGCTGGTTTTGCACTAAGTGTTTTCATGATAAAACCTTAAAATTAGAATTCGTTGAGAGTTTAGCTGGGAACGGGGCTCTCAAAAAACAGACTGCACATTATAAGCAGTAGTGCCTACGCTTGCAAGCTGCATTGGGGTTTATTTTCGCCTTATATACATTAAACTGCAGCGTTGGCCAGTTTTTAGCGGTTCTAAACATTTGTAAAATTTGTTAATGGAAGGCATTAACCCGACAATTATGACGATGATAAACGATAAAGTCCAGCAACAACTTGTCCAACCTTGGTCTGCTTCACACATTCAAAGCGGATTATTTGCTGAATAGTACCTGATTGGCTATCTGGATTTTTATTAAGCGTCTCTTCCAGTTGCTTCAATTGGCTCTCTAAATCTTTATCCGCTTCTAGATAAATCAGTGTTGCACTATCAATTAACGACTGGGTAATCAGTGCTATTAAAATAGGTTGCCACAGATCTTGAGCATACGGTGGATCGATAAATACAATATTGAAAGGGCGCGGAACAATCTGCTCTTGCATCAATACTCTTTCTGCAGTGCCTTGGATAATTTGATGGGTATCAGTGCTCAGATGCAACTGTTCAGCACTTTGCCGCAGCATATTACTTTGCGCAGGATTTATTTCGATAAAGGTGGCGTGCGCGGCACCACGAGACAGTGCTTCAAAACCTAAGACACCGCTACCAGCACAGCTATCAAGCACATAAGCGCCATGAATATCAGGAAGTAGCCAGCTAAACAGCGTCTCTCGCAAGCGATCTGGGGTCGGACGTAGACCCTCTGCGTCGATAAAACGTACAACACGGCGTTTAAATTGACCACCAATGATCCGCACGTCGCCCGCAGCTATATTTTTGCTCTTATAATTGTTCCTATGCTCGCGGCTGCTTATAGATTTTTTCATAATATTTATATTTACCGTATCTGGTTTAGCGTACTTTTACTCAGAGGTCGTGGTGACTGTGGCTGCTTCCACCTCTGCCTTTTCTTCTAGCGCTTTTTCTTCTTTTTCACGCTGGGCATCACGCATCAATTTTTCAAAAGCTTTTTGGCGCTTGATGACTTTTAATTGGTCAGCCGTTGGTGGCAAGATAGGGTCGTTTTTGCGCTGTAATATCCAGTAGTCAAATAGTGCGCGACCGATGGGTGCTGCAACCACACTACCACCGCCACCGTTTTCGACCAGTACTGCAAGCGCAATCTCAGGATTTTCTACGGGTGCAAAACCATTGAACCATGCGTGATCCCAGTGACGTTTGTCTATGGCAGATTTATCATAGCGTTTGCCTTGCGCAATGGACTTGACTTGCGCAGTACCCGTTTTGCCCGCAATACGATAGCGAGGCGTATAAATCCCACGTCCGGTACCTGCCTTGACGGTTTCTTCCATCGCATCGTGCATACGTAGCCAGTCAGACGGTTTGCCGTTATATTCGATTTTACCATCGGGTTTGGTGATTACGTTAACTTGTGCTGCACCATCGCTACTTTTTAGTAGATGCGGAGTAATGTGATAGCCTTTGTTCGCTGTCATGGCGGTTGCATTGGCAATCTGTAATGGTGTGGCTAAGAAATAACCCTGCCCGATACTGACTGAGATGGTTTCACCCGGTAACCAGCCTTTATCATAGGTGTCTTTTTTCCATTTTGGTGACGGCATAATTCCTGATTTTTCATTGGGCAAATCAATACCTGTTGGTTCACCAAATCCAAAACGTGCCATCCAATCATGTAGGCGCTGAATACCCATCTCATAAGCCAATTTATAATAATAGGTATCCACTGACATCACGATAGATTTTTTGAGATCTACCGTACCGTGACCACCGCGTTTCCAGTCACGGAATCGATGTGAGTCTCCTGGTAAGCTAAAGTAACCGGGATCATAGATAGTGGTTTCCCAATTGCGCAGCCCATAATGAATGCCGCCTAAGCCTTCAAAAGGTTTAATCGTAGAGCCGGGTGGGTATGTCCCTTGTAGCGCACGATTATAGAGCGGCTGATCCAGATCTTCACGCAGATTGCCATAATCCTTAAAGGAGATGCCTGAGATAAAAGGATTGGGGTCATAGCTTGGATTACTGACAAACGCCAATACATCACCATTTTTTGGATCGATTGCTACGATAGCGCCGCGACGACCGTCTAGCTGCTGCTGGGCGACTTGCTGTAAGCCATAATCTAAGCTCAGCGTAATGTCATTACCAGCTACAGGTGGTTTAGTGTCTAATTGACGCAAAATATTGCCAAGAGCATCGGTTTCTACCGACTGATAACCCGGTTGCCCTAGCAATATATCCTCGTAATAATCTTCGATACCGATTTTACCGATAAGGTCAGTGCCAGCGTAGCGATCTTTGTCAATGCGTTTGGTTTCTTTATCATTGATACGCCCCACATAGCCGATGACGTGTGCAAATAGCTCGTCATAAGGGTATGAACGTGTCAGCTTGCTTTGAATGGTCACACCGCGAAAAAAGGGTTTGCGCTCACTAAACTGCGCCAATTGGGCATCGGTTAAGTCAATTTTGATGGTCACAGGATCGTTTTTGCTTTTACTCAGTCGCGCTAAAATATCGGTAATATTTTCATCTGTTAGCTCAAAAATAGGCGCAAGCAAATTTAGCGTACGCTCTGGATTTTCGACTTCATCAGGGCTTAACATGGCCGTAAATACGGGCTGGTTGTCTGCCAATATGATCCCATTGCGATCATAAATATAGCCGCGGCTGGGCGGTGCAGAGATCAGTTTAATACGGTTATTGTCTGCTTGCGTCGTATACTTATCGTGCGCATAGACTTG
The DNA here is from genome assembly GCF_049896785.1 of Psychrobacter sp. TWP2-1-2. NCBI lineage: Bacteria > Pseudomonadati > Pseudomonadota > Gammaproteobacteria > Moraxellales > Moraxellaceae > Psychrobacter > Psychrobacter sp. TWP2-1-2. Next base: position 269,621 of record NZ_JAFCVA010000003.1, read on the forward strand.
CAGGTAACCATAACGCACGATCAAGCCGCTCAATCCAATAAATATCAGAATTCCAAGGATAATAATACGACTGGTGAAAACACGATTGACCTGTTCAGTATTGGGGGTTAGCGGTTTATTCATAGAAAGTAAGAGCCCAAACGGTCAGTGAGTCAATAAAAGAGAGTAAAAGGGCAGGGTCGTTCACCAAAGTGCGGCGAGCATAAAGGATAATAATAAGAATTTCAATTACATGGACTGATATGAGTTGAAATAATAATCCCTCAATCTATATACAGCGATGTGCGGTCATACAATCACAAATTATAACAGAACAAATGAGCCGCCGCAGTACACCGCCATTTATTTTGTGGTCGTTATTATCTAAAGCGCCTGTAGATGATATTAATATTGTTACTATCGAAAGTAATAGTAAAACGTGTCATCCCTAGTCACAACTTACCTAGGCTCGACGTGTGCTAATGAATGGCAAGTATGCTAAAATCAGGCGATTTATTTGATAATAATTATCATGGGCAGAGCGGCTTTTTGTTAAGCGTTCTAATTTGCTAATCCTTTTTAATTAGCGACGACAATTAACCTGTCAGGGGCAAGATAAGTCATGGATGCAACTTCATTGTGGCAGACAATAGCTGAACACCCAGAGTTTTTTGCCATGCTGACTATTCCGCCTGTGACCGCATTTGTCACATGGATACACGTGTGGATGGCGCTTAAAATGCTGTTCTATCCGATTAAGTTTCGGGGTATTCGTATTCCAAACTTCCCGTTTTTTGGGTTGCCGGGTATTGGCTGGCAAGGTATCGTCCCACGAAAGGCTGGCAAGATATCAGGCGTTATCGTGGATCAAACGCTATCAAAGCTTGGCTCGCTTGATGAGTTCTTTCAGGCGATGGAGCCTGAGCAGATGGCGGTATTTATCACGGATACCGTGGACAAAAACCTTGAAGCATTGATTGATGAAATTATGTTGGATCATTCGCCAGCGCTGTGGGGTAATTTGCCTTATGCGTTGAAGCGCCGTGTCTACGCTCAAGCGCATCAAGAGCTGCCCAATATCATGCAGTCTTTGGTGACTGACTTGACCCATAACGTCGAAGACTTGGTTGATATGCGCAAAATGATTGTTAACACGATGGAAAGTGATCGTCGTTTAATGGTCAATATGTTTTTGAAGGTTGGTCAAAAAGAGATCGATTTTATTTGGCATATCAGTGCTTTGATTGGTTTGGTCTTCGGTATTATCCAAATGTTTATATTTTTGGTGGTGCCGCAGCATTGGACAGTGCCGTTTTTTGCCGCTATTTGGGGTTTTCTTACCAATTGGATTGCTATTTGGATGGTGTTTAATCCTGTAGAGCCGCGATTTATTCCTTATGTGAAGTTTTTTGCCGTCCAGAGTCGCTTTCCCTTTATTAGACCGCAATTACCACATATCGCCCAGTACCGTTTGCAAGGCGGTTTTATGAAACGCCAAGAGGAGGTTTCTGAGGTTTTTGCTGAGATTGTCGTAAAAGATTTGGTGACGCTTGAGAACATTATGAATGAGATGATGTATGGCGACCGTGCTGCGCAAACGCGTGAGTTGATGAAGTCGCATTTATATAAAGTGCTAGAGTCGCCAGTGATTAGTACGACACTGCGCCTAGGCTTGGGTCGCCGCGAATATGGACAGCTAAAAAACACCATCATTGATAAGTCAATTGTTGCGACAATGGTGCCATTGCGAGATCCTGAGCTCAATGAAAGCCGTGCCAGTAAAATTTTTGGGCTGTTTCGTGACCGTATTCGCGCGCTGACGCCAGATGAGTTTCAGAACTTATTACGTCCCGCTTTTCGTGAAGATGAGATGACGTTAATCGTGTTGGGTGGTTTGACAGGGTTTTTAGCAGGCTGGTTGCATCTGGTCTTAGTGTTTTTTCCTGCGATTCAGTGATGACGCATTTTTTAGGTCTTTATACACATCGCATACAGAGTGGATACAGAAACGTGACAAGTTGACGCTAATGTACCTTGCTGTAAGCGCCCTCAGCTGCAATGGCTAATGGCGCTTTTATAATAAATGGCTAACGGCGCTTTTATAATAAATAATACTAATAAAGACCAGCAGTATAAATACTCGTAGTAACGATTACTGGATACTTTCGAATATCCTAAAAAACCAATCCCTAAAATAAACAATGACCGTATTAAGGTAAACAAGGTTAGACCGTATGTTAATCACAGAATTGGGTTATTTTGCCTTGCTAGCCGCCTTTATATTGGCGATTTTGCAGGTGGTATTACCAACCGTCGGTATTATGCGTGATCACGTTGCGTGGCAGCGTTTGGCACCAAGTCTGGCGTGGGCACAAATTGCTGCCATGATCACATCATTTGCCGCGCTGATGGCAGGCTTTTATTACAATGACTTCAGCCTAGTCTATGTCACTCAGCATTCTAATACGCTGTTGCCTTGGTATTATAAGCTGTCGGCAACTTGGGGTGGTCATGAGGGTTCATTGCTGCTTTGGATGACCATCATGGCTACTTGGTGTGCGCTGGTCTCTTACTTTAGCCGTGGTTTGCCACTGTCTATGCGTGCGCGAGTGTTGGTAATTTTGGCCGGCGTGCAGATGATGATGCTAGCGATGCTGATTTTTACCTCGTCGCCATTTGATCGTACATTGCCAAACTTACCTGTTGATGGTGCGGATCTAAATCCTGTGCTACAAGATTTCGGTTTGATTATTCATCCACCGATGCTGTATATGGGCTATGTGGGTTTGGTCGTGCCGTTTGCCTTTTGTATGGCGGCATTGTGGGAAGGTCGTTTAGATGCAGTGTGGACACGCTGGTCGCGTCCGTGGGCATTGGCGGCTTGGGGCTTTTTGACCGTTGGTATCGCGCTTGGCTCATGGTGGGCCTATTATGAGCTTGGCTGGGGTGGTTGGTGGTTCTGGGATCCAGTAGAGAACGCTTCATTGATGCCATGGCTGGCTGGTACAGCGCTGCTACATTCGCTTGCCGTCACAGAAAAACGTGGTGTCTTTAAAGCATGGACGATTATGCTGGCGATTTTTGCTTTTGCACTCAGTCTATTGGGCACCTTTCTTGTGCGTTCTGGCGTTATTACCTCGGTGCATTCGTTTGCCGCTGACCCAACGCGTGGTCTGGTCATTTTAGTCATTCTCGGTGTGATCATCGGCGGTGGCTTGTTGATGTTTGCGGTACGTGGTTGGCGTTTAACCGTCGAAAGTCAGTATCAGCTGATCTCACGCGAGTCATTTTTAGTCATTAACAACGTTATTATTTTGATTTCGACTTTGGTCGTACTACTCGGCACGCTCTATCCTATCATTGCTGACTCCTTTAATTTAGGTCAGGTGTCTGTCGGCCCTCCTTACTTTAATGCGCTGTTTGTACCGCTAACGTGGCTGATATTAGTAGCAATGGGTATGGGCTCGAACATTCGCTGGAAAAAAGACAGCCGTCCGCTATTGGGCGCTGGTATGGTCATTGCAGCCAGTAGTTTAGTGCTTGCAGCAGTTATCACGTATTTTGTGAGCCCGTCTGCGATGCTTAATATTGGCGTTACCTTGGCGGTCAGTTTTTGGGTACTGCTATGGATGGTGGTTGATTTCAAAGACAAAACCAAAAACGCACCCAATTTTGTTAAAGGGTTACGCCAGTTACGTCTGAGCTATTGGGGTCAACAGACCGCTCATATTGGTGTCATTATTGCCGTCATCGGCGTCGCATTTACCAGTACGTTAAGTATTGAACGTGATGTCGCGCTTGGACCAAACGATAGTGTTCATGTCCAAGGCTATGACTTTACTGTTAAAGGCTTTCGTGAAGTCAAAGGCAGTAACTTTGATGCCACCCAAGCTGAGGTTGAAATCAGCAAAGATGGCCGTGCTGTGACTACGCTGTATCCTGAAAAACGTAATTACATCATTAGTATGATGCCAGTCACAGAAGCCGCGATTGATGCTAGCCTCATGCGTGATGTTTACGTGGCACTGGGCGAACCTATCGCCGAAGATAGCAACGAATGGGCAGTACGTATTTATGTGAAACCGCTTATCCGCTGGATATGGCTAGGCGCTCTGATTATGGCGTTTGGTGCAGTATTGAGTATTCTTGATCATCGGTATCGTATTAAGAAAACCAAGACACCTGCACAAATTGCGGCGAATAAAGCAGGCTTTACCACCGTCGCCGATTTGGATGCGTCAGCATTAAAGACAGGGGGTAATTAATATGAGCACATCAAAGCAATCCCCTGAGCAAAATGCAAAGCAAGCTAAGGTAGCTGGTACGAAAACCATGAATAAAAAGCAACTTAAGCTATGGTTTTTGATTCCACTGATCGTTTTCATTGGCTTAATCATCATGCTATATCTGCGTTTGGGTAAGCCGACGGATATCGTTACCAATACGGCACTTGAGCGCCCAGTGCCCGCTTTTGAGCTGCCGTTATTATCAGATACCAGTCGTATCATGACCAATGAGAATCTGCCTGATAAGCCCTTTTTGATGAATATCTGGGGCTCTTGGTGCCCAACTTGTATTATTGAGCATCCTTTTCTCATGCAGCTAGAGGAGCGCGGTGTCAATCTGGTCGGGGTCAACTATAAAGATGACATTGCTGATGCACTAGGCTACTTAAACCGAGGTGGCGATCCGTTCTCGATGTCCATTCAGGATTTATCTGGTCAGTTTGCTTTGGACTTAGGTTTGACGGGTGCGCCTGAGACTTTCGTAGTCGATGGTAATGGCATTATTCGTCAGCACATCATTGGTGAGATCAATGAAAGCAACTGGCAAAGCCGTATTACGCCTTGCTTGATGGTGCTCAATGAAGCCAATAATAATGACGTCAGTCCAGATCCGACTCAGGTTGCGGAGGCGTGTAAATGATAGTCAATAAAATAACAGCCGTTACGTTAAAAGTAGCGAGCTTACTGATAGCTTGTCTAATAAGTATGGCAAGCTATGCTGCTATTGAGGTTTATGACTTTGATTCTGTGCAGCAAGAAGCCCAATATCGTGGTCTCATCGAAGAGCTGCGTTGCCCAAAATGTCAAAACCAAAATCTTGCAGGCTCGGATGCGCCTATTGCTCAAGATTTAAAGCAAAAAACGTATGATTTGATAAAAGATGGTCGTAGTGATGGCGAGATTCGTGCTTATATGCAGGAACGTTATGGCGATTTCATCACTTATAAGCCGCCTGTCCGTCCATCAACGTGGATTTTGTGGTTTTTTCCGCCACTATTACTCATCAGTTTACTCATAGGCTGGTTCTGGCAAAGCAAACGACGTCAGCTTGTCGCTAGTGGTGAAAGCGGGGTAACGGTCAATAGTACGGCTGCTGCTCTGTCTGCTGCTGAAAAAGCCGAGATTGATCGTCTGTTATCACGTGCTTCGAGCGATGACAAAAACGACCATGATATTACAAGCCTCAAGGACAAAAAATGACCATATTCTCTACTGTGGGCTTATTTATTGCTCTAAGCTTACTCATCGCCTTAATACTCGCTGTTATTACCATCATGCCTTGGCTGCGAGCGTCACGCTCGCCAGAAAAGCCTCTGGACAATCAGCTGTTGGATATCAACGTTGCTGTGTTCCGTGAGCGTCTAGCAGAACTAAAAACAGACAAAGACAATGGCACTATCGATGACAGCCATTACCAGAACCAAAAACTGGAGCTTGAACGTCAGTTATTAGATGCTCAGCGTGAAGTCACACCGATGGTCGCGCCTGGTATCAAAAGCCGATTGATTATTACTGTCTGGGTGCCTGTCCTCGCGGCGATGGCGTATTTGATGGTCGGCGATCGTACGCCTGTGTTCGAGCTTTGGGCAGCTGAAGACAAAGTGGGTCAAGTGGCTGATGATTTATTAACGGGTAAGATTGATCAGCCGCCTGCTTGGGCGATTGAAGATGGTCAACAGCTGATTAGTGCCATGCAGACCAATGTCTATCGTCACGCTGATGATCCAGATCGCTGGATGCGTTTATCAGAATTATTCTTATCATTAGAAGCGACGGATTCCGCAATTGAAGCCTTGTCGCGTGCTTATCGTTTGTCACCAGACAATGAAGAGATTGCAACCACTTATGCACAGATTAGTTTCTTTGCCAATAAAGGCCAATTAGACGCTAATAGTCGCCGAGTGCTACAAGACGTGTTGGCTAAAAATCCAGAGCATGAGGGCGCGCAAATGCTTATGGCAATGGGTGAGGCACGGAGTAGTAATTTTGATCAAGCACAAGGCTGGATTAAGCGTCTACGTGACAGTATTGCAGCTAAACCTGGTGATCATACCAAAGCATTGGCGAGTCTAGATGAGCTAAGTGCTAATGTCACCGCTCAGCAACAGCAAGCCTCTGAAGGTGTTGAAGTGACTGTTACGATTAATGCTAGCCTGCTGCCATTAGTCAAAGCCGACGATGTGTTGTTTGTCGCCATACGTGATGTCAATGGTGGACCACCATTTGCTGCCAAACGTTTGCCGATCAGTGTTATCAAGCAAGGTGAAACCAGCATTAGCCTAAGCGATTTGGATGCCATGATGCCTGAACGTACTTTGAAATCGGCGAGAGCGGATAAAGTTCAGTTGGCTGTCATCGCTCGTATCAGCCATAGTGGTACTGCCAGTGCAGAGTCAGGGGATTTGTCAGGTAATCCAGTGGTGATTAGTGCGGAACAAAATCAGGTCAATGTTGAAATTAATCAACAAATTCCATAGTATTTATATCTGTTGTTGTCAGCACCTCTGACGTAAGCGCTGTTGTCCGATACAGCAGCGTGCAACAGCATTATATGAACAGATAAGTCATGACAACTTATCACTGCAAATAATGAAAATACTTGAGCTTTGCCAAGCCACAAGGTAAGGTAGCTTGGCAAACAACCAATCCCTGAGTTTTATTAGTCCCAAAATCCTATCTATTAAGGAGAATCGTGTAATGATGCGTATTATTTTGCTAGGTCCACCAGGCGCCGGTAAAGGTACCCAAGCCCAGTTTATTTCTAAAGAATATGATATCCCGCAGATCTCAACTGGCGATATGCTGCGTGCAGCAATCAAAGAAGGCAGCGAGCTTGGCAAAAAAGCCAAAGACATCATGAATGCTGGTGGTTTGGTTTCTGATGACCTCATTATTAACCTAGTGAAAGAACGTATCGCTAAGCCTGATTGTGCCAATGGTTGTATTTTGGATGGTTTTCCGCGTACGATTCCACAGGCTCAAGCACTTGCAGATGCTGACGTTGCTATCGATCATGTCATTGAAATCAGCGTGCCGGATGACGAGATTGTCAAGCGCTTATCTGGTCGTCGCCAACATCCTGGTTCAGGTCGCGTTTATCACGTTGATCATAATCCACCTAAGGTCGATGGTATCGATGATGTGACTGGTGAAGCGCTAATCCAGCGTGAAGATGATAAAGAATCTACCATTCGTGATCGTCTAGCGACTTATCATGAGCAAACATCAGCGCTTGTTGGTTTTTATCAAGACAAGGCCAAAGAAGGTGCCGATGCCCCTAATTATGATAAGTTTGATGGTACGCAAGGCATCGATGATGTTAAGCAACAAATTTTATCAGCGTTAAAAGGCTAATCATCTATTTCGAATAATTGATGACGCGATTGAAGACCCTGTTTATTAGCAGGGTTTTTTTATGTCTGATGGTTTTAACTGTCTGTTTTACAATATTACTAAGCAGAATTCTCGTTACTCAACGATTCTATTGAGTAAGCGCTTAAATAGCATTCACAAAAAAAACCGCTCACTCCTAATGAGTAAACGGCTTTTTTATCAAAATATACTGCGAATAAAGCTAGCAAATTTTTGCTTAAAACTTATGCATTACCTTCAGCATCAACTTGTGCTTGTTGCTGGCTTTGCGCGTAAGCTTGGTCAAAGTTGACAGGGGCTAGCAATAACTGCGGGAAGCTACCACGCGTTACGATGTCGCTGATGACTTCACGAGCATACGGGAACAAAACATTCGGGCAGTATGCACCTAAGATTTGACCGATTTGGTCTTCTGGGATGTCTTTTAATAAGAAAATACCTGCTTGATGCACTTCAGCGATAAATGCCGCTTCTTCCGCATTTTTTGCTGTAACGCTCACCGTTAAGATGACTTGATAATGATCGTCATCCAGTTTTTCAGCGTTGCTAGACAAATTGATATCAAGCTCTGGGTTCCACTCTTTGGTGAACACACTAGCGCCTGGGACTTCAAGTGACATGTCTTTTACGTAGATACGTTCTAGTGCCAATTGTGGTTGTGCTTGTTCTTCAGCCATGATAAATCCTCTAAAAGTTGATCAAGTAGTTGGACAAACTGTCATTTTAATAAAAGTTCATTGTAATATAAATCGAGACAAAATCTGGATGTTTTTATTACTCTCTTTATCTTTGCCGCTGTCTATCATTGCACAGGCAAAGACAGACAGCAACGAAAAGTAGCAGATTAACCTGCTAATAGCTCGTCAAGTTTGCCTTGTTGGTTCATTTGATTGAGCTCATCAAAACCACCGACAAAGGTCTCACCGACGAAAATTTGCGGTACAGTACGATAGTTATTGGTTTTTTTCATTAATTCTTGACGCTCTTCGCGGCTCATATCGTGCATGCCAATTTCTTCGTAGTCAACGCCTTTAGTTTTTAAGAGTTGTTTGGCGTTTGAGCAGTATGGGCAGATAGGCGTCGTATAAACTTTAACAGCGACAGTCATGGTAAATCCTTATTTATAAGTTTAGAAGGTAACCGTTTTATTATAAAAAGTATTATAAATAATTATTTGATAAAAATTCTTATAATCCGTTACCAGCAAGTAAATTGAAGATAGATTCGGTAATGCTCGTTATTAAAGTGGGGATGAGCAGAGCAAATTCAAGATGTTTGAGTATAAAAGCGCTGACGGTAGCACAAATGCCACAAACAAAAAAACACCTATCGATAAGGTGTCTTTTTTATTTGTGAATATTCAACGCCCCTCAGTCATATATCAATTGATACGAGCTAAATATCTTTTAAATAGCAGTATAGCTAACTATTTATGTAGACTTGGTTTGGCTTTGCCTTTATTTTTAGGCTTTGCATCTTTTAAACCGACCAATGGCATGCCCGCTGCTTGCCAACCGCCGATACCACCTTCTAAGCGATAAACACTGTCCTTGCCGATCATCTGAATCGCCGCGCCTGCTTGCACACCCATATCACAAATGATAATCACTGGTCGCTCAATTGCGCGGATTTCTTCTAAGCGGTCTTTGAGCTCGGTGAACGGTATGTTACGGCTGCCTTGGATGTAACCAGTCTCAAACTTCTTTTTGGCACGAATATCGATTAGCTGCGCGTTTTGCGAGTTAACCATCATACCTAAGGTATTGGGCGATATTTTTCTGCCACTACGTTTGTTTTCAATCGTAAAAAATAGCACGGCAAGTACGGCTAATATACCAAATAAAAACGGGTGGTTGCCCACAAATTCCAGCGCACGATCCAAACCATACCTCCAAAAAAATAAGTGTTCGGTTAAGCTGAGAAGACAGCCTAACGATACTGAACAAGGCGCTATTATACCGATTAGACCATCCATAGTAAACGGGCGATGGTCAACCGAGCGATTAACTAGCTATAAGACAGCGATTAATAAGGCGGATACTAATAATGCCAATATTAATAGGGCTTAGTATCTGCCTCTTCTCTTAGGGTAACGAGGTTTTCCACACGGCGCTGCAATACCACGCCGTCAGCAACCGCTTGCCATAGTGCGCAGCCTTTGCTGTTGTGAGTATGACGACAATCACGGAACTGGCAGTTGCCAGATAACGGTGCAAGCTCCACAAATCCTGAAATGATATCATCGGGTGTGAGATGCCAAATGCCGTACTCGCGGATACCTGGCGTATCGACGATACCGCCTTGGGTCAAGTCAGCTGGATTAAATGGTAATAAGCGACTGGTGGTGGTGGTGTGTTGACCAAGTTTTGAGTTATCAGAGATGATATTGACGCTTTGTGCCGATTCAGGTAGTAGGGCATTAATCAAACTGCTTTTACCGACACCAGATTGCCCAGCAAAAATAACCAGTTTTTTATCGATATAAAGCTTTAATTCATCCAGCCCTTCTTGCTCATCACTATCCGCGACGTTTTCAGGGCAATCGACTGAGGTCAAGACGCTCTCATAACCGAGAGAAGCATATTGTGCCAATAATTCTTTGGTATCGACGCCGTTTTCTTCTGCCAATAGATCGGCTTTATTAAGCACCAACAGCGGCTTTACGCCAGCATGATGACAGACGACCAAATAACGATCGATGAGGGTTGGCGCGGCAGCAGGTAGCGGCGCGAAGACAATGGCTAAAATATCGACATTGGCGGCGACAGGTTTAAGTTTATGATAACGATCAGGACGCGAGACCAGAGAGGTACGCGGCTTAACCGATTCAATACGTCCAAAGCCCGTGTTAGGATCGGCACTCCAGCGTACTTGGTCGCCAGTAGCTAGCATCGGTAAGTTAGTACGCACATGACAACGCCAAATATCGCCTAATGCCAGCTCTTGCCAAAACGGCTCAGGATCATCGGGTGCAATCTCCGGCTGCACAGGTATCACCGCAGGCAAGCTGGTCACTTGCACTTCCAACTGCTTGCCATAATGCGCCATGACCACGCCATCCATCAAACTGTCATCGATGCTGTCTTGACTTGCCAGCTGTTGTTTGTCGATGCGACGAATCTGTTGCTTAGTCAGTTTGCGTTGCCGAATTAATGCCATGGGTTTTGAACCTATTAAAAAAATATTGCTAAGTGTAGCGTGAAAGTTTGATAACATACAGCCTAAAGCGCTTGCTGCAGACAGAGATTTTGTAACGTTTTAAGGGTTATAAATCAGTAGATGCAACGTTTTGCTACAGTTTGCTACTTAGGCATGAACATTGACAGGCGATTTATCTAATTAATATTGCTCCAAAGTTGTTCTAAACTTTATTGACCATAGGATATTTTATGAGTACCGGTGACCACCCCAACAAGATTAAAATCAGAAACCAAGGCAAAAAAGGGCTGGTATGGATTGACCTAGAAATGACCGGACTGGATACCTTGAATGATGAGATTATCGAGATTGCTACCGTTGTCACTGATGAAGATTTGAATGTCCTAGCCGAAGGGCCAGTGTTCGCTATAAAAGTATCGGATCAAACGTTAAATAAAATGGATGATTGGAATACCAAGCAGCATGGTCAGTCAGGATTGGTCGACCGTGTCCGCCGTAGTACCGTGACATTGGCAGAGGCCGAAGCTGAGACGATTAAGTTTCTCAATAAATGGGTCGATAGTGGTAAGTCGCCAATGTGTGGCAATTCGATCTGCCAAGATCGCCGTTTTATGGCGCGTCAAATGCCGGAATTAGAAAAATTCTTCCATTATCGCAATCTGGATGTGTCGTCAATTAAAGAGCTTTGCTTCCGCTGGCGTCCTGATATTCTCAGAAACTTTGAAAAAGGTGGCAGTCACTTAGCGTTAGATGACATTCGTGATTCTATTCGTGAGCTAAAGCATTATCGCCAACATTTCTTTAAATTAATACCGTAAAGTAAGGGCTGAGCGATCAATAGTTTGACACTTAAATTCGCTTCAATCATGCAGTGTAATTTAAATAAAAAAGGTCTGTTGATAATTCAACAGACCTTTTTTATTGTTCAGAGGCGCTCAAAAAAAATGACATTAAATGAGCGATTTAAACTCAATCAATCTAAATTCAGCAGCATTACTACTAAAACTGTCATTTGAATGCTCGTCGCCTGTCACTGCGCCAATCACCGCACTTACTTTTGGCTGGCGAGTATCTTTATCTAACAATCTCCAGTCGCCGAGCACGTAGCGTTTTTTATCAGTGGTCACTTGATGTGTATCTGGACGGTGGGTATGTCCGTGTAACAACGCATCGCTAGCAGTGATTGCTTGACGCACGGCTTCATCGTTCACATCCATGATATGCGCCGCTTTATTGGCATTATTCTGCTGGCTTTTTTGCCGCATTTTATCGGCGATTGCCAAGCGTTTCTCTAACGATTTATTGAGCAAATACCACTGCGTCAAACGATTACGCATGATTTTGCGAAAAAACTGATATTTTTTATCATCAGTACACAAGGCATCACCGTGCTCTAGACGATAATTTTGCTGACCGACAGTCAAAGTATACGGCTCATAAATAAGCTCGCCACCAAATAGATTGCAGAATGGCTGACCTAACAAAAAATCACGGTTGCCATGCATGACCAAAATCTCACAACCAGCTACCCGTAATTTTTTTAATTTAACGATAAGCGGAGTGAGCCAATGACTTTGTCGTTCTTCTTCGGATAAAGACAAATAAAAATCATCACCCAGCCAAACTTCAAACCAATCACCTAAGATAAACAAGCGTTTGAGCGCAGGCAGAGCAAGGCAATCATCAAGCAGCGCCAAAAAAGCCTGCACTAAGGCAGGCTCTTCAGGCGATAAATGCAAATCGCTAATCAATACTTGCCGCACCTCATGAGGGCGGGTGGTAATTAAATGATTAAAACTTTGCATTTATCCTTATCCTCGTAATTTTAAACAGTAACGGTTCATAAGCTTTTACAGACTCATCGCTACTGAGTAATAACTATTGAAGAATGATTATTGAGAGACAGTTATTTAGTAGCAGTTACTTAGTAATAATAGTCGCTGAGTTGATAACTACTGGCTCTTTTGGCACATCAGCATGCATGCCGAAACGACCAGTAGGTACGCCGCGCATTTTTTCAATCACGTCCATACCGCTTGTTACTTTTCCAAATACGGTGTAGCCCCAACCTTGCATGTTTTTGCCAGAATGGTTTAGGAAATCGTTGTCTTTTACGTTAACGAAAAACTGGCTGGTTGCTGAATGCGGATCTTGCGTACGCGCCATCGCAATCGTACCAGCGTCGTTTTTTAGACCGTTGTCTGCTTCGTTTTCAACTGGTGCATTGGTCGCTTTTTCATTCATTTCAGCGTCCATTCCGCCACCTTGAATCATAAAGCCGTCAATGATGCGATGGAAAATCGTACCGTCATAATGACCAGATTTTACATAGTTTAAAAAGTTTTCAACGGTTTTTGGTGCTTTTTCTTCATTGAGTTCGATAACGATCGCACCCATATTGGTGTCTAGTTCTACTACTGGTGGCATGTCTACCATGTGATATTCCTCTTTGATTGCAGCGCCTAAAATGACGCTGTTAAGTGGTGGCTAAAAAGTTGGTGATTAAAAAGTTATGGCTAGTCTAACGGCTTTTTTATCTCGTGTCATGTATCAGGCTGTTAATGCGTTCGCAAAAGCTGATAGAATAACGCAACTTTAGCTTTTTATTATCATTTTTAATAACTTGTTTTTAATGATTTGGTTTGAATTTTCCATGCTGCGTGATGGCACGTAGCATGAACTGACAATTTGCGTTAGGAGCAATGCCCGATGAGTGAGCACTCAAGCAACAATGCACAAAAAGACGAACAAAAAAACGATTTTATTCGCAATATCATTCGTGACGATGTCAAGGCGCAAAAATACCCACAAATCGTGACGCGCTTTCCGCCAGAGCCAAACGGTTACTTGCACTTGGGGCACGTAAAATCTATCTGCCTAAACTTTGGCGTGGCCGAAGAGTTTGGTGGTGTTTGTAACCTACGTTTTGACGACACCAACCCAACCGCAGAAAAGCAAGACTTCATCGATAATATCGAAAATGATGTCAAATGGCTTGGATTTGAGTGGGCAGGAGAGGCGCACCATGCGTCAGGCTACTTTGACCAACTTCATGCTTGGGCGATTCAGCTTATCAAACAAGGCGACGCTTATGTAGACTTGCAATCGCCTGAGCAAATTAAAGAAAACCGAGGCTCATTCAATGAGGCAGGCACAGCGTCACCACATCGTTCTGCCAGTGTTGAAGAAAACTTGACCCTCTTTGATGACATGAAAGAAGGCAAGTTTGCGGAAGGAAAAGCCGTGTTGCGCGCCAAGATTGATATGGCAAGCCCAAACATGAATATGCGTGACCCTGTCATCTATCGCGTCATGCATCAAGCGCATCACCAAACGGGTGATAAATGGTGTATCTATCCGATGTATGATTTTGCCCATCCGCTCTCTGATGCACTCGAAGGCATTACCCATTCATTGTGTACGCTGGAATTTGAAGATCATCGTCCATTTTATGATTGGGTCATTGACAAAATTGGCTTTGATGTACCACCGCACCAGTATGAATTTAGCCGCTTAAATGTCGATCATACCTTGACCAGCAAGCGTAAGCTTAAACAGTTGGTTGACGAAAATATCGTTAGCGGTTGGGATGATCCGCGTATGCCGACGATCGCTGGCATGCGTCGCCGTGGTTATACACCAGAGGGTTTACGTGATTTCTGTGAGCGTGTTGGTGTAACCAAAGTAGACAGCGTCGTTGACTTTCGCTTATTAGAATTTAGTATTCGCCAATCATTAGAGACGACCACAGGTCGTGGTATGGGGGTACTTAAGCCATTAAAAGTGACCATTACCAACTTTGCCGAAGCGGTCAGCAGTTGGGAGTCGCAAAAGGCTGATAGCGTCAACGCGCGCTTTGATGATGCTTCGCAAACCTTATGGCTGACGCAGCCAAATCATCCTAATGTCGATATGGGCGAGCGTGAAATTCCATTCACCGAGACTCTCTATATCGATCAAGGCGATTACGAGATTGAGCCGCCAGTAGGGTATAAGCGTCTATCACCAGAAAAGCCAGAAATTCGTCTGCGTAACACCTATGTGTTGGCAGTGACCGAACATGTACTAGATGACGCAGGTAATGTCGTTGAACTAAAAGCGACGATTGATCCGGCGACTTTGGGTCAAAATCCTGAAGGTCGTAAGGTTAAAGGCGTGATTCATTGGGTATCAGCTAGCCAAGGCATCCCAGCAACGGTGCGCATGTATGAGCAGTTATTTAGTGTCGAAGACCCAAGTGGCGTCGCTGACGTCCATCAAGCATTGAATCCTAACTCGTTGACTGAACTCAATGCCGTGGTGGAACCGTCATTGGTGAATGCGGACGCTGGCACACGCTTCCAGTTTGAGCGTGAAGGTTACTTTATCTCTGATAGCGAAGACCATAGCACTGACAAACCAGTCTTTAACCAAATCGTCAGCTTGCGTGACAGCTATAAGCCAGCTTAATTTATCACTATTAGCGGCATTAGCGCTTATTTGAAAAGCTACTGAACAATAGTAGTTTGCAAGCCTGCCCATTTCTAGTACGCTAGGGATGGGCTTTTTTGTGCATGATTATAAAGTGATTAATCGTAAGATTTGAGGAAATAATAATGGCAAAATTTTTAAACAGCAGTGGCACGACTTACCATTTAGAAGAATTGATTAAAAATGCGTCTGATAGGTTGATTATCATTAGTCCCTATTTAAAGCTGAATGAGCGTATTAAAGAGTTGCTAGAAGATCGTAATCGTCTCAAAATTGATATTAGAATCGTTTATGGCAAGAATGATTTGCACCCAGAAGAAATAAACTGGCTCAAAAATCTGACTTTTATTCGCACCAGCTTTTGCAAAAATTTGCATGCAAAGTGCTATCTAAATGAAAACGAATGCATCATTACCAGTTTGAACCTTTATGAATTTAGCCAAGTCAATAATAATGAAATGGGCGTGCTGATTTATCGTAATGAAGATGCCAAACTATATGCCGATACTTATGAGGAGGCACAGCGCATTATTCGTATCAGCGATGAAGTGCGCATGTCGCTTGAAAAAGTGACCGAATCTGATGGTAGGACTGATAATACTGCTACTGCCAGTCATACAATGCCCAGCAATAATGCTAATACAACGGTCGCACCTACTGCTACAGAAGCGGCAACGCCTAATTACTCTAAATTAACGACGGCGAAACTTGCCAAAGAGCTGGGTTTTAAGACCCAAGAGTTAAATGATAAGTTACTTGCAGCGGGATATTTACAAGAGCAAGAAGGTGAGCTTACATTAACAGATGCTGGGCGTGCAGCAGGTGGCACCAGTAAAAAAGGTAAATTCGGTGATTTTTGTTTGTGGGATTCTGGGATGGTGATTTGATTCATTCGTTAAGTCTATGCTAAATTACTTAGTAATAAACAGAATAACCGCATTACAATCCTTCACAAGACAGTCATAACCAGTTTGCTAAGATAAAATAGAATTTTTGCTGACGTGCTTTGAGTAATTGTGTAATATCTGACAGAGCACGTTGATAATAAGAAGTACGTTGATAATAATAGAGCGCGTGAATATCTTTGGATATTAGTGCTCATCACTAACATAGCTAAGGAATTAAGCATGGCACATTTACGTTTAGGCGATACCGCACCGAATTTTGACGCTGCAACCACAGAGGGTAATATCAATTTCCACGAGTGGGCAGGCGATAATTGGGTCGTTTTTTTCTCCCATCCAGCTGATTTTACGCCAGTATGTACGACTGAGCTTGGCCGTGCTGCGGCACTGAATGGCGAATTTCAAAAGCGTGGCGTCAAGCCAATCTGTATCTCTGTTGATGGTATCGATGACCATCATGCGTGGGCAAAAGACATTGGTGAGACGCAAGGTACTGAGCTAAATTTTCCAATCATTGCTGATCCGAACAAAGAAGTCGCTGAGCTATATGACATGATGCATCCAAATGCAGATAGCACGCATACAGTACGCAGTGTCTTCATTATTG
Organism: Psychrobacter sp. TWP2-1-2; assembly: GCF_049896785.1. NCBI lineage: Bacteria > Pseudomonadati > Pseudomonadota > Gammaproteobacteria > Moraxellales > Moraxellaceae > Psychrobacter > Psychrobacter sp. TWP2-1-2. Next base: position 286,399 of record NZ_JAFCVA010000003.1, read on the forward strand.
ATCCAAATAAAAAAATCCGCTTAACGCTGACTTATCCTGCAAGCTGTGGTCGTAATTTTGACGAGATTATCCGTGTCATTGATGCTCTGCAACTGTCTGATGAATATAATATTGCGACGCCAGTTGACTGGAAAGACGGTGATGATGTCATCATTCCACCAAGTGTCAAAAACGAAGATATCGCTGCCAAATATCCAAAAGGTTATACAGAAATTAAGCCTTATTTACGTACCACGCCTGCACCCAATAAATAAGTAGCATGATTGGATGAATGAAATGAAGCCTCATGACGTAACGTTGTGGGGCTTTTTGTTGTTGAGTCTCTGATCAAAAAAGCAAGCCTAATAAGGCTTTGCTATGATGAGCAGAGTAGGATATAACTGTTGTATAAAGAATCGCCAGTCTTCATCTATCATCAACAGCGTAATAACCATAATAAAACCAGATAGCGTTGAGTCGCTTTTGTCCAATCTTACAAGGAGTTTGCCATGAAAAAACTATACGTCACTCGTACCGCGCCCAATCCACGTAAAGCCCTTATTTTGTTAGCATCAAAAGGCATCGATGTCGATGATATGGATGATGTGGACGTGATTGATATTGATTTTGCTGCCAATGAGCAAATGTCAGACAAGTTCACCAAAATAAATCCAATGCAGACCGTGCCAGTTCTAACATTAGGTGATGGTACAGTACTCAATGATTCGCAGGCTGTATGTGAGTATCTCGACCGTGTCTATGGTGAGCGTTCGGTGATGGGTAATGATGTGATACAACGTGCGCAAGTGTGCGCTATGCGCCGCATTGCTGAGTTTGAGGTATTATATAATTTTATGCTGGCTTTTCAACACAGCCATCCGTCCAAAGCCCAACGCGTTGAGCAAGTCCCAGAGTTCGTCGCGCCATCTGTTGCCCGCGCTGTTAAAGCCCTTGCTTATTTTGAAAATATTTTAGAAGGTCGTGAGTATTTGGTCGGTGAACAATTAAGCTTTGCTGATATCGTCCTATATCTCGGTTTGGATTTTGGTAAAGTCCTTAACGTAAATCCGAATGAGCAGGGCGAAAATCTTGCGCGTTTTTATCAAATGATGAATGAGCGTTTCAGTATTAAAAATATGGCAAAAGCCAAAATTGCTCATACAAACGAGTAAGACTAGCGCGAAAAATTAAAAATGCGACATCATTGATGGTCTTGAATAATTGATACAATTTTCAATTGTCTGAGACCATTGATTTTTTATGGTACCTTTAAATATCAGAATAGCAGTTACGATGAATCCATAAAAATAAACACTTTGTTACAACCATGGTAATCAACGGCGCTATAGTGGTGAATTGTGACGCTTTATTAAAGTGGATATCATCAGCCCCTTGTTGTTAAATATTTAACCTGATTTTTTAAATACTTTGACTTAAAAAAGGGATAACCACAAGGTATGACTGCTATGATCTCATCTGTTAAAAAACGGCCAATTCGATTCACTTTACTACCAAGTTTGTTGGCACTAAGCTTGGTAGTAAGTGCCTGCCAAGATGCTTCTTTACCCAATGAAAGTGACGTACAAGAAGGCACTCAGACAAGCGCTGATGCAATAAATGGTGATGGCATAGAGATGAACGCTGATGCAGTAACGGATGATACTCAGATGGATAAGATGAGCGATGAAGAGAAAATGATTGCCAATCTTTCACGTTATCGTTGGACATTGATGTCTGTAATGGACAAAGGCGCACCGCCATTAAACATGCTGACGGATATTAAAGACCAAGTGCGTTTGTCTTTTAATCAATACCAAGGTGAGAATACGTTAAGTTATAGCGTTGGCTGTAATACCATGAGCGCTGGCTACCAATTGCAAGGTCACACTTTGATTATTGAAGAGGGTATGAGTACGAAAATGTCTTGTGGTGAGCTCGATAAGGCTGAAAATAGTTTAAGTCAGCTGATGCAAGGTGAAAGTCAGTTAACATTAGTGAAAGCTAGCAGTACTGGAGATGGCGACGCCAAAGACAACAACTCTAACGGTGATAGTCTCAAGAGTGATAAGCCAATATTAACCCAAGTTACCAGTGATGGAGCAACGTTGATTTGGGAAGGTAGGCTTACCTCACAAGCCAAGTATAATAGTCAAGTATAATAGTAAAGGTGAGACCGTATTCTGGGCGGTAAGCTCGAAAATGATACCTTGCGCCGATAATGGCTCAGAGATGTGTCTACAAGCGAGACCCATTACCTATGATGACCAAGGTATTAAAAAGAGCGAAGGCAAGTGGGCAGTCTTTACGGGTGAAATCGATGGTTATCAGCATGATGGCATGCACGATGAAGTATTACGTCTACAGCGTTACCCATTAGACAGTGACGATAGCAATAGTACAGAAGGTGAAGAATATGCTTATGTGTTGGATGCAGTGATTGAAAGTGCCGTCGCAGAGTAGTCGGTTTAAGCCGTTGCATTTTTAGAGTAAAGCGATTTTATAGTAAAGTGATAGTGTAAATAACTTAGACAGTTCGAAAAACACGCGCTATTTAGACGCGTGTTTTTTATGCTTGTGTTATAAGCGTTCTTAACGCAAATTGCCTAAATCTTCTTCTGTCAAACGCCAGCGACCTTTTTTCTTAGATGCACCGCGCCCACGCATGGCGCTGTTTAATATTAATTTATTCATGGAATGGCTTGAATGCGCATGACAGATGGCGCAGGCAAGACCATCGGCGGCATCTTGCTGTGGCACGACATCCAAAGATAGTATGCGGCAGACCATCTCTTGCACTTGCTCTTTTGCCGCTGCACCATAACCGCAAACGGCTTGCTTAATCTGGCGAGCGGTATATTCCGATACTTCTAAATCTAGAGCAACCATGGCGGCAATAGCAGCACCTCGCGCTTGCCCAAGTTTCAACGCTGAGTCTGGATTTTCAGCCATAAACACTTGCTCAATAGCTGTATAAATAGGCTCATCTGCATATTTCAAATGATGCTGTGTGATGCGCGTTAAGCCATTAAAAATCCGCTTTAGACGTTCAGGCATCTCTTTGGTGTCGGTACGTATAGTACCTGCATCGATATAGGTGAGTTTGTCGCCTGTTTGCTGCACGATGCCATAACCGGTCATGCGCGAACCAGGATCAATTCCAATAATAATTGCCATAATATCCCATCTTGCTTACATTTTATTTTATATTCAATCCTATATAAATCAGATACGGTGTCAGACTCGCTCAGCCTACTACTCGTAGTACTTTTACTCATCTTCCTTGTATCCAAATTATATTGTACCGACTATATGGCTTAAAAATCAGCCTTAAGTTTGATAGTATAGCAATCAATCCCCATATACATCATATGTTAGCCATCTTAATTTGCATGGCGCTCAATTTATTGGTTTTTATTTTATAGGACGACACTTTATGGGTCAGATAGTTGGTATTGCCATTGTTTGGTTTATTATCGAGATGCTACTTTGGTATTTGCTTGCTCAGTTTATGAGTGGTTGGTGGGTATTTATGTGGTTTATTATCGCCGCAGTCATCGGTATCTCCCTCTTGCGTAAAGGGATGGCTGCCCTCAATCCAATGGCGCAGCAAATGAAAGCAGGTGGCATGATGAACCCATCAATGCGTCCGCAAGAATCAACCATGATGAAAAGTGTGGCCATGGCAGCGGCTGGTATTTTGCTACTCATTCCAGGTGTGCTGAGCGATTTGCTCGCATTATTGGTGATATTGCCACCCGTGCAAAAGAAGCTCAAAGACTTTGCTAATAATTATGTCATGAATAATCAGCAAAAAATGATGGAAATGATGGCCAAGCAAATGGGTGGACAGATGGGCGGCGGACAAAATCCGTTTGGTGGCATGGGTGGTCAAAACCCATTCGGCGGCGCAGGTGGTATGAATAATCAAAATCCATTCGGTCAACAACAAAACCCGTTTGGTGATGGGTTTAAACAGCATACAACGATTGATGGGACAGCAAAAACCATTCCCAAGGATGTGAAAAAAATCACCAAATCTGCCAATGATGAATAGTAGAATTAATCGGCAAGCATAGAAAAAGCCCCTTTTATCATTGATAAAAGGGGCTTTTTAATGGTTATTACTAAGTCTTTATGAAGTGATAAGTAAACCTACCGAATATAAATAAAATAATAATTAACCGAATAGAACAACCGAAGTGCCGCTGTAAGATGGTGACCCATGAACCGTGAAGTTCAGGGCGGATGCGTCACTGCCTCTGCAGGTTTCCTGATACACCGCAAGCGGTGCAGGCATACACAATGAAGCAATAGGTACCACATCCTGGTAAAGCATTATCGGCTCAGGGAATAAACATCTACTAGCCAACACTTCAGAATATAATTATCTTAACGAATGGTTTGAATGATTGCAAGTATGATTTACAGATTGATACGTAGATTTAGAGATTGGTATTATTGCTATTAAGTTTTAACCGCCTTTTCTACTGATAGATGTGTTTTAAATAAGTATGTTTTAAACGCTTAAGAGTGGGCGTAAAATGACGATTTTTCAGCTATTTTAAGATGTGTGTTAATATAGAGGGCTTTAAACATCCTAATATAGCATTATAGGCGTTCATTCACTTGAGGAGCGGTAATCCATGACCAATACCCAGCAACAATCAGCATTTATCGATGATAATCAGGCTCAGCTCAATAGTAAGCAGGATGGCGATCAAAATAAAAAAGTGCCGCATGTCTTAATGATATTAGATGGTTTTGGGCATCGTGAAGACGATAAGGATAATGCGATTGCTGCCGCCAATATGCCAAATTTGGATAGGATTTATCAGCAATATCCGCATGGATTGATATCTGCTTCTGGAGAAGATGTTGGTTTGCCAGATGGGCAGTTTGGGAATTCAGAGGTTGGGCACATGAACTTAGGCGCGGGTCGCGTTCTGTATCAAGATTCGACTCGTATCTCAAGTGAAGTAGCCAATCGTGAATTTTATAAAAACGAAGCTTTAGTCAATGCAGTAAAAGCCGCGAACGAGTTGGGTGGTAACGTCCATATCATGGGTTTGCTGTCAGATGGTGGTGTACATTCGCATCAAGATCACATAGAAGCGATGTGCCACTCGGCGTTAGTGCACGGCGCTAAAAATGTCTTTGTTCATTGTTTTTTAGACGGACGCGACACCCCACCTAAATCGGCTGATAAGTATATTAATCGTCTGCGGGATCATATCAATAAGCTTAATGCTCATTATGAAGGCGGCCGCGTACAGATTGCCAGTATCATTGGGCGCTATTATGCAATGGATCGTGACAATCGCTGGGATCGCGTCCAAAAAGCCTATGAGCTTATCACTGAAGGTAAAGCCGATCGTCTGTCTACGCGTGCAGATGGTGCAGTACAAGCTGCTTATAAGGCACGTGAGACCGATGAGTTTATCAATCCAACGGTAGTGATTGGCCGTGATGAAGTGCCTTATACCGTTGATGACAATGACGCGCTTATCTTTATGAACTTCCGTGCTGACCGTGCCCGTGAGCTGGCGCAAGCCTTTGTATTACCAGATCATGAGTTTTCAGGGTTTGCCCGCAATAAGCAGCCAAAACTTGCGGCATTTGTGATGCTGACCAAATATTCTGACGTTTTAGCAGACAATCCCAAAACTAGCGTTGCTTATTATCCCACGTCGTTGACCAATACACTTGGCGAGTATTTGCAAGACAATGGTAAAACTCAGCTGCGTATCGCTGAAACTGAAAAATACGCGCATGTGACGTTTTTCTTTAGCGGTGGTCGTGAAGAAGAGTATGAGGGCGAGACACGTATTCTCGTACCCTCTCCAGATGTGGCGACTTATGATCTGAAACCAGAGATGAGTGCGCCTGAAGTGACTGATAAATTAGTGGCTGCCATTGAATCAGGCAAATATGACGTGTTAATTGTCAACTATGCCAATGGTGATATGGTAGGTCATACAGGGATTTTTGATGCGGCCGTAAAAGCAGTAGAGGCACTAGATGTCTGTGTTGGCCGCATCGAGTCAGCGGTACGCGCTGCTGGCGGTGATATGCTTATCACGGCAGATCATGGCAACTGTGAGCAGATGCAAGATTACGAAAGTGGTCAAGTACATACTCAACATACCACTGAACATGTACCGCTCATTTACGTGGGTGAGAAAAAGCTACAAGTACGTAGTCGTGGTAAGTTGAGCGATGTCGCACCGACTATTTTGGCGCTGATGGATATTGAGCAGCCTGCTGAAATGACGGGCGAAAGCTTACTGGTTCCAGCGTTGTAAGTTAGGCATTTAATACTATTATATTGACAACTTACTAGCGTTGTTAGAAGTAATAGAAAGGGGAGAGATATTTATTGTCTCTCCTTTTTTTGATTTGTTTTTTAAGAGATATTTGGCTGACTTTATTTATCTTTAAATGTTTGAATAGTGAGAAAAATAAGGGCAAGCATGATATTTAGCCTGCTAAACAAACTTGACACCGCTACTCATTATTTGATGAAATCATATTAGTTATCGTGAATGTTACTTGCAATACTCTCCTAGTCTTAGACTGGCTCTTGATGCTATCTTATGAGATAAATATTCATCCATATATCTATAAAAATAATTCTATTATTAAACGAGTTCTCTTATGCGTTCTATTTATTTTATGCGCTTACCAGTGACGAAGCGATTGGGCAAACAAGCAATGAAGGTATTCACTGCGCCGACTATGTTTAAACCTGCATTGATGATAGGTCTGCTTGGGCTCAGCACTGCTAATATGTATGCACAAGCAGCGAAGTCACCAGCTAATGCGACCATCAATAATCCCACCGCCAGCCTACAACTGATTAGCTTAAATACCGATGAGATAGCCACAGAAGATGACACTAATAATTTATCAGATGTCGCTGATATGCTTGAGTCGGCCGACCAAGTTGACGATTCGATAGACAGTGTCGCAGATGAGAGTGCCTTGACCGATGACACGAATGAGATTGATGTCAGTATTCCACCTGAGGTTGCGCAAGTATCATTGAATGCCATTTCTCCAGAAACGCTCAAGACGTTTGTTGCGGTAGTGGATTTGGTGCGCCGTGAATATGTAGATGCGGTCAACGATGAAGAGCTGTTCAATAATGCGTTGAGTGGTATGTTGACTAATCTAGATAGTCATGCTGAATTTTTAGATGCTGAGGCTTATGAAAACCTGCGTGCCTTTACCGAAGGTGATGTGGGTGATGTCGGTATTAAAGTCAATTATCAGCCTACAGATGGCTATTGGGTGATTACAGAGGTTATTGATGCATCGCCTGCAGATAAAAAGGGCATTGCGGTTGGCGATTATTTACATCAAGTCGGTGATTTCAAGCTTGATGAAGATAAAGAAAGTAACGATATCGAGCAACTTTTGACAGGGATTGCGGGGACGCAAGTAGATGTGGTCACCTCAAAAGCTGGTCGCCGCAAACATACCACGACCTTGCAGCGTAATAACAGCCACCCTCAAACGGTTGAGGCAAGTCTCATGGACGGTATCGCTGTTATCAAGTTACCTGCCTTTCAAAATAATAGCCGTGAAAAACTCTTGGAGGGCTTGATAGATCTAGACGCACCTATCACAGGTATTCTGCTAGATATGCGTGATAATCCAGGCGGGGTGCTCACGTCGGCGGTGAGCGTGGCCAGTTTGTTTATGAGCGACACTGATGTGGTACAAGTAAAGGGTCGTCAAAGTGACACGCGTACGCTATCCACTCAAGGTCTGGCGATACTTGAATCATTGCCAGTGGTGGTACTGCAGAATCGCTATTCTGCATCAGCGGCAGAGGTTCTGGCCAGCAGCTTGCAGGCGCAAAAGCGTGCCACGATTGTTGGTGAAGTCAGCTATGGCAAAGGGTCGGTACAGTCGGTTATCCCACTGAATGATGAGCAGGCTGTCAAACTAACGGTCGCCAACTACATGACAGCGTCAGGTAATAAGATCGATGGAATTGGTGTAGAGCCTGACATGACTTTGTCAGGTAGTGAAAGTACATGGGAGCAGCAAGCGCTCGCTTTACTAAAAACAAAAGCCCTTGATTCGGGCATTCGTTTTGTCCGAAAACCTGCCAAAGAGGATAAAGCGATGGCAGGCAATAAGGTTCAATAAAGCTCGTTTAAAGACAGGCTAGCGCGATATATTAACGTTAAAATATCATCATTTGTCGTTATTCAAAAATAGCGAATGCTATGACTCAAATTGATCCTCAGCTATCTCTAGTTTTTTCATGCGATAGCGCAAAGAGCGAAAAGTGGTGCCTAGTAGTTCAGCGGCTTGGGTTTTATTCCAAGCAGTTTGTTTTAGTGCGGTAATAATCAACTGTTTTTCTTGTTCTTGTAGGTAATGCTCTAACCCTTGAGATGGCAGTTGGCCATCCTCTAATTCGCTTAGAATTGTTTTTTCATCACGTCCTTGCAGAATAGATTGATGAGTGGCAGATTCTTTATGATTATGACGGGGTGTATGGTTTGAGCTTTCAGCATGATTACTTGCCGAGCGTTGTATCATAGAAGGGTAGTGCTGAGCATTAGTACGATAAGGGTGCAAATTGGTCGTCACTTGCTTGGCTTGTGGCGCTATGGTCTCATCCATGGATTGAATGATTTTTTCTCTACTTTCTATCGATTGAGCGACCATTTGATTGTTTATTTGACGTTCAGGATGTTGAGTTTTATCAATAACTGCTGGCTCACTCTGATCTTGAGAGGCTGCACGGTGATGAGTCATATCAATATCAGGCAAACCCAAATGGCTGATGTCAATGTACGGCGTCTCTGCTAGGGTGACGGCACGTTCAAGGACGTTACGTAGTTCACGGACATTGCCCGCAAAGTTATGATCTTGCAAACGCTCACAAGCCTCGATGGTAAGTGTTGGAGGGTTCTCTAACTGCCATTCATCAGCAATTAATGCTAAAAAGTGCTTTGCTAATACAGGAATGTCATCACGACGCGCATTGAGCGTTGGCAGTTTTAATTCAATCACATTGATACGGTAGTATAAATCTTGTCGAAATGCCCCATCCTGTACCAGTTGGTTTAAATTTTTGTGGGTGGCGGACAAGATACGAATATCTACAGGAACCTCTTTGGTATCACCAATGGCTCTCACCGTTTTCTCTTGAATGGCACGCAGTAGTTTTACCTGCATGGCCAAAGGCAAGTCTGCTACCTCGTCTAAAAATAACGTGCCGCCATTGGCCTGTTGAAACAGCCCTTGCTTGTCAGCGACAGCCCCTGTAAAACTACCTTTTTTATGACCAAAAAACTCTGATTCCATTAGCTCTGATGGTATTGCGCCACAGTTTACTGGCACAAAGCTACCATCACGGCGTGGGCTTAAATCATGAATCAATCGGGCAACCACTTCTTTACCAGTACCCGAAGCACCTGACAAAAATACAGGTGCTTGTGAGCGTGCCAATTTTAAAATAGTATTTTTCAGCGGATGCATCACCGCAGAATCACCAATGAGTCTACTGTCTAACAGTTTTTGTTCAGGTGAGCATTCAGCTGTGGTTTTTGCTTCATTATCTTGATGAATAACTTTTAAAGCATTTTCCACCAGTTGACGTAGGCGCGGTAACTCAAGAGGTTTATTCACAAAGTCGAAAGCACCAAGCTTCAATGCCTCAATGGCGAGATCCATACTGCCATGAGCAGTAATAACGGCAATGGGGGTACTAGAGCTATTGCTGATTTCTTTTACTAACTCTAGTCCTGACCCATCAGGCAGCTTTAAATCGGTCAGGCAAAAATCGTAATCATTGTCTTGCCAGTATGATCTTGCTTGCGACAGAGTATATGCTACATCACTTTTAATGCCCATTTTGGTCAAAGTAATTTGCATCAATCGGCACAGATCCACTTCGTCATCAACGACTAGCGCGGTTGTTATCATACATCATCTCATCGTATTCAATAGCTATAAAATGGTAAAAACCAAGAGGCCTTAATGGCAAAGTATTCTATGTAATGTTAATACTTGGTAACGTTAATATTTATAAAATAGTGGTATTAACATTATGTTCAGTTTTATTTACATAAGTATCAGCGCCAATAGCAGGTGCTATCAAGCGAAAACAGGTTTTTTCATGTTCAGGAATATAAAGCAAACGAGTTTGGTTGGCCTCACAAAAAGCTTGTGATAGATACAGTCCCAAGCCTGTCCCTGCTTGGTCTGTCGTAAAAAATGGATTGAACAAATGTTCTAAGTCTTTGGTACTAACCCCACGACCAGCATCCAAGATATCAATTATAACATCGTTATCCGCACAATAAATCTCGATTTCCACATAGGCATGAGGGTGGGCGTAGCTACTGTAGCGCAAGCCATTGTTAATTAAATTGATTAAGACTTGCTCTAGTTGATGCGTGTCGAATGATATGGTCGGTTGTGTTTTTACGTGTAGAAAAACATCGTGTCCTTGAAAGTAGTTCTCTAAAAATGTTGGCATCCAGTCTGCCAGTATAATCGCTTGCTGGTTTGCGGTTTGCTGGCGAGACAATTTTAGTACATCTTCGATAATGCGATTCACGCGTTTTGTTTGTGAAAATATCATTTGATAAAGCTCATGATTCGCTGCCATATCATCATTTGAGATGGTCGCCGTTATCGTATTATCTGCCGTATCGACTTCTAGATTGGCTTCTATAACATCTTCCATTAATAATTGGCTGGCTTGTGATATCGCTGCCAAAGGATTCCTTATTTCATGGGCGATGCTCGCCGTCAATTGCCCTAAAGAAGCCAGTTTCAATTGTTGGGCGCTGGCTTGCTCGCGGCGTAAATCCTCTAACATTATCAATTTACTGGCATCTTTCAATGGAATAATTTGTACGCGCAGTTTACCGAATATGGAAGCGTTTGCGACTGCAGGCAAATCATAAATAAAGGTGCGTGATTGGCCTGCCGCTACTGACAAACAGGCTTTAAATAGCTGCGTGTGTTGTTGACCAAGCTGCTGCTGAAAGTTAGATAAGAGTGCACTGCGAGTATTGTTCCGAGTATCTTTTGTATCAATAGAAGTGTTGTGCAATGATGCGGAAGGGGTGGGCGAAAGGCTAAGTAATTGGTGAGCGGCAAGGTTTGCTAAAACGATATGCTGTTTATCGATGACGATGACACCATTAACCATTTGCGTGATGACTTCTTGGTTGATGACGTTTAATCGTTCAACTTCTTTAGCGTGACTCGCTGCTACTTTCTCAAGTTGTACCAAACGCTGTGAGATGGACCAGCTCAAACCACCAACCGCCAAAAAGCTGGCTGACATGAGCAATGCGTCCCCTAAATTTGCTAAGCTCATGCTATTAGCAATGGCATAAAAGAATTGCTGATAAATGACAAAAATAATAGCGAGTAGGGTAATAATTAAGGCTTGTGAGCCGTGTAGCAACATAAAACTCGCTGCGACCACCACCATATATAGCATGGTCAACTGTAAGTCAGGCGCACCCGCTGTATATAGCAATAAGCTTAATATAATGACGTCTAATACTAAACCAAAGGCTAACTGTCGCCGCATTTGCTGATTAACGACATAAAACAAGCCAAGTAAAATAAGGCTAAGCAGGAAATAAAAGCTAAGCGTTGTTTGTTGTAAAAAGCTTGGTAGAGAGAGGCTGTTGTCAGAGTGAGCGGTGATATACACCATCAGTAGAGAAAACAGACTAACAGCAAAGCGGTAACTGCTATAAATAAGCCCCAACCTGCGCAATTGAGGTAGAGATAGCGTGTCATCACGATGCAAATAGTGAGTAACAGCAGAGACGATATTAGTAGCAGGCTTCATAGATTGACCGCAATAAGGGAACAGTTGCTGGGGCGTGTCCTCATTTTAAAATAGAGATAAATTACAATCAAGCAAGAAAAATATCGCCATTAATATCGGGATATTTGACGATACTTGATAAAATTTAGCCATTTTCAGACCATGTAGATGTCCTCAATTGAATTGAGGACACGCCCTAATGAGTTATGGCTGAATTAGACCATGACGAATGGCCAGATGTGTTAACTTCACATCGCTATCAACCCCAACTTTTTCATAAATACGATAGCGATAAGTGTTGATGGTTTTGACACTCACAAATAGCTGATCAGCGATTTGCTGCGGGCTTTGACAGTTAACGACCATCATTGCCACCTGTTTTTCGCGATCACTCAGTAAGTCAAAAGGTGAGTTGGCATTATCTGACAGCAAAACATCAGCCAGTTGCTCAGCGACATCTTGGCTAAAATAACGACCACCTTGATAGATTTTTTTGACAGCGCGAATCATCTCATCGAGCGGCGTGCCCTTCGTAATATAGCCATTGACCCCCGCTTTGATAAGCATAGAAGGGTAAGGCTGCGCTGACATACTGCTGACGGCCAATATTTTGATACCCATATCCAGCTGAATTAAGCGTTTGGTTGCTTCAAGCCCACCAATATTAGGCATATTGACATCAAGCAAAACCACATCAGGGCGCAATTGTTTGGCCAATTTGATGGCCATGTCACCGCTGTCCGCTTCGCCGATTACTTCGATATCGATACTATCTGACAACATGCGGCTAATACCCATTCTCACCAAATCATGATCATCTACTACCAGTACTTTAATCATAACGATACTCTTTGTTGTTTGTCAGAATGAAGGCTTTTATTGACGCTAAATGACAAAAAATAAAATCATTAGAGTCGTTTTTTTAGTTTTTGAAAAAAATAAAATATTGCTAATCTTTTAGATAGATACCATTGTTTAATATAACAAAAAACGAATAATTACAGTGTTCAAAGTTAAGATATATTGCTGCAATGTGAGTCAATGTTTCTGTAATATAAAGTGGTTGTAGTAAAATTTGAATTACACCAAAATAAATTATTAAATCAGCTTGATACATTAAACTTAAATGCAAACCATGATACACTAAAAATACAAAAACTCTATACGAGTACTTATAAACCCATTCATAAACGCTACGTACGTTGTTGCTATTGGTTAGTATGTAACTGATTCTCTAATTAACAACATCGTGACAGCAGGAGGCATAATGAAGCAACTACCATTAACCAAACAGCAATTAATCGCTGCTATGATTTCGTTGAGTTTGGGCAGTGTTGCACAAGCGGCACTTACTATTAATGGTAGCGCTGACACTAGCTCTAGTGCTCGCATGAGTTGGGGCGGTGCCGATAGTTTGTCTGAAGCACGCAATATTATGTACAAATCTAAAGGCTCAGCTATCAAGAAAGTTGATAGTGGCAATGGTACGACCAGTATCACCAACGCCAATAGCTTCGGTAGTAGTAATAACAGTTACAATAGCAGTAATAGCTACAATACAACGTATCGTGGCTCATTTGGTAGCAGTAACATGATACCGATCAGCACTGATTCGCGTAGTGTTGCGGTCATCGATGCTGAAACGGGCGAATCTATTTATGAAAAAGATGCTGACATTGCACGTCCAATGGCCAGTATCTCTAAAGTGATGACGGCCATGGTCGTATTGGATGCTGGTCTCGATATGCGTGAAGAGCTCACACTCGATCCAGAAGATTTCGTCGGCCCTAAGCGAGCCAGCTCTAACCTTAAATCAGGCGATCGTTTAAATCGTGCTGAGATGTTGCTCATGGCATTGATGAAATCAGAAAATCCAGCAGCAAAGAGTTTAGCGCGTAATTATCCAGGTGGCTATACTGCCTTTATACGTGCCATGAATCGTAAAGCTCAAGATCTGGGTATGACCACGGCGTTCTTTGGTGATCCAACGGGTCTTGATAAGCGCAACGTCGCTTCATCAAATGACTTGGTTAAAATGGTTCGCGCGGCGGGTAACTATGACGTAATTCGTCGTTTCTCGACCACCAAGAGCTATGACTTTTATGTTTCTAACTACTCAAGTGGTAACCGTACTTATAAAGCCAATAATACCAGTAGCTTGGTTCGTGCCGGTGATTATCCAATTGGTATCTCAAAAACAGGTTTCATCAATGAAGCTGGTCGTTGTGTGGTCATGGAAACGCGTGTGAATAACCGCCCAGCAATTATCGTCATCTTAGGAGCAAACAGCTCAGCCACACGTTGGGGTGATGCCAAAAATATTCTAAACAGTTTAGCGACACGCCGCACGGTATAACTTTACTGTTTTAGCATTTATAAAAAGGCTGTTATTCGATATAACAGCCTTTTTATTGTGTTGAATTTAAGGTGTGTCTTCAATTTAATCAATGGACTTCTACAAGGGCTAAAAATTTATCTCATTTTTATCTCCATTTTTAAAATGAGGACACACTCTAGGAAAAATAACATGACTCAAATATCGACTGTTATATCAGCGCCAAAGCTATATTTACTGACCAATGACGATGAGTTTGCGCTGCTGTATCGCAAATTAGAAGCAGCACTAGCAACAGGATTCATTGCGCTGTTACAAATTCGTCGCAAGCAGATATTGGCGCTACCTGATGGTGAGTCTCGTCTATACGAAGAGGCTAGACAAATAGTTGAGTTGGCGAAAGCGTACAACGTACCAGTCGTCATCAATGACAATATTAAACTGGCTGCCAAGCTCGGCGTTGGTGTGCATTTGGGTCAACAAGATGGCGAAGTTGCCGATGCTAAGCACGAACTACAACCAAACCAAGTGATCGGACGCACTTGTCATGGCAAGATAGAACTGGTTGAAGAAGCAAAAAATGAGGGCGTAAGCTATGCCGCTATGGGTGCGATTTTTACCTCAAATACAAAACCTAACGCCAATATTATCTCGCGCCAGCAGCTTATAGATGGCTGTCAGCAAAATATAGCGATATGTGTCATCGGTGGCTTGACGGCAGAAAATGTCACCGAGCTGGCAGGTTTGCCCATTACTTACGTGGCGGTCGTTGGGGATATTATGGATTTGCCCGTGGATCAAATCGCTGTGCGCTGTCAACAGTGGCAGCAGGCATTCTCTCAATGGAAAATGCCTACTTGATCACTAGAAATTTAATTTAGAATGGCTGTCTTAGAGTAAAATGAGTCGTTATTCAGCGTGTTCCATACATAGGGTAGCGTAAGGCAGAGCTTGTAAGCGCTGTTCTTCAATTTGCTCACCGCAGACTTCACATTTACCATAAGTCCCGTTTTCAATGCGGCTTAGTGCATTTTCGACATAGATCAAACTTTGACGGGCTTCAACCATCAAATTTGTACGCATGTCGTTTTGACGATAAGAGATGGCTTGGTCTTCCCAATGCTCATTGAGGTCGTCTTGCGGGTTTTGGATATGATCTTCGATTTTATCGATACGAGTCTCATATTCTTCTTTAAGTGTCAGTAGGTTTTGTTTGGTAGCTTGAAGGTCGATACTCATTGGGTTCTCCTAATGGGTTATTTTTATTGTAGGTATTATTTATTATCAGTGCTAATAGTATCTTAAACAGCCTTATTACTAAGTGCCACCACGAAATGTTACTGATTTTTATTAAAATTTAGCCATTTGTCTTATTTTTATCCCCATTTTCAAAATGAGGACACGCCCGAGTAAAATTTAATAGTGCGTTCTTTATGAGCACTTGCTAGAAAACTGCTAGAATACACCGCCTCAAATTCTTGCTTGGTTACTTTTATAAAGCCAAAGCCAAGAGCAGCCGATTTGATAAATATTTTCAGCAATGAGTAAAAAGCCAACCGATAGATTAACAAGAGATGATGCATAGGAGCAGGTAATGAATTTTTTGCGTATGAGTGAGCTGAGCTTAACGGATAAAGTGGTGTTGATTCGTGAAGATCTCAATGTGCCTATTAAAAACGGTAAAGTCGCCAGTGATGCACGCCTGCAAGCCAGTTTGCCTACGATTAAGATGGCGTTAGAAAAAGGCGCGGCCGTTATAGTTTGTTCTCACTTAGGTCGTCCAACTGAAGGCAGTCCTGAGTCGATATATTCGCTAGCACCAGTTGCTGAGTATTTAAGCGATAAATTAGCCACAGAGTTATCAAAGCCCGTTAGCTTAAACAATGACTACCTTACAGAGGGCGTGGAAATTAAAGCAGGCGAGGTCGTGCTATTAGAAAACGTGCGCTTTAATCAGGGCGAAAAGAAAAACGATGCGGATTTAGCACAGAAGTACGCTGACTTATGCGATGTATTCGTGATGGATGCATTTGGCACCGCACATCGTGCGCAGGCCTCAACAGAAGGCGTTACCCAAGCTATGCATCGAGCAGGAAAAACAGCTTGTGCAGGACCTTTATTGGCGGCTGAGCTTGATGCGTTAAGCTTGGCACTTGAAACCCCAGCACAGCCAATGTTGGCAATCGTTGGTGGTTCAAAAGTATCGACAAAGCTAGAAGTGCTGCACAGTTTGTCTGAATTATGCTCGCAGATTATCGTTGGTGGTGGTATTGCGAATACCTTCCTAGCCGCGCAAGGTCATAGCGTTGGTGCATCACTTTATGAAGCGGACTTGGTTGAGACAGCTCGTGACATTATGACTAAGACTGAAATTTTATTACCTGAATATGTTGTCGTTGCTGATAAAAATGAGATTGATTTTGCTGACTTCACAGGCTCATTACAACAAGCCACTGCGACCATCAAATCTGTCGATGCGATTGGCGAAAATGACATGATATTGGATATCGCTCCAAAAAGTGCTAAGCAATTAGCGGATGCTATTATCAACGCAAAAACCATTTTATGGAATGGTCCAGTCGGTGTTTTTGAAGTCGATGCTTTTGGTCAGGGCACACAAATCATAGCAAATGCCGTTAAAAACAGCGAAGGATTTTCGATCGCTGGTGGTGGTGATACGCTTGCTGCAATTGATAAATATCAAGTGGCAGATGGCGTTAGCTACATGTCAACAGGTGGTGGCGCATTTTTAGAGTTTGTAGAAGGCAAGGTATTGCCTGCGGTTGCTGCTCTACAGATTGATGCGTAACGCTTTAACGATATTTAGCAGATGAGTAACATTAGCCGTACAATTTAGCCTCACCATCTCATGTACGCTGTATCAATAATATTTTGGCTACTATTCTTATCTTATTGTTTTAAGAGAAATAAGAGTCAGTGGCCACTCATTATTATTAAGTAGTAATTATTTGTTTCTATACTGAAAATTATGATTGCATGTCTAATTTGCACTCTATAAAATAGCGCAAATCATGTATTTGACATGCTTTATTTATGAGGGATTTATTATGTTAAAACGCCATTTATTACTTGCTAGCTTACTTGCTGGTACTTTTGCAATCACTGCATGTAGCCAACAAACAGAAGAGAACGCCGAAGCTGCTGTTGAGTCTGCTGGTGATGATGTTGCTGCTAACGCTGATACTGCCGCTGCTGAAACAGAAGCCGCTGCTGCTGAAGCTGAAGTTGCTGCAAAAGATGCTGGTACTGAAGTTGCCGAAGGCGCTGAAACTGCCGGTGTTGCTGCTACAGATGCACTAAAAAATACTGGTGAAGCAGTTGTGGTAGGCGCAAATGAAGCCGTTGCCAAAACTGCTGAAGTGGTTGCCGATGGCGCATCTGCTGTTGAGAATAAAGCCAGTGAAAACGCAGTAGAAGCAGAACAACAGTACTAATCATCAATACATAAGCAACTGAAGCTAAGCCATTGATCTACTAATTTATCGATTAATGAATATCTTATTAAGCTGTTGGTTGCAGGTATTGATTGCTGTATAAGCCCTCAAAATATTTAAAAAGCTTTGGTGATAGCCAAGGCTTTTTTGTATTTAAAATCATAATCTAGAGGTTAGGGTGTGTCCTCATTTTTAGCGCATTTAAATATCCATTGATTGAATTGAGGGCAGGCCTTAGTCAGTCAAAAATATGGTGCACAAGGTTTATCCGTTTTTTCAATAAGCTGCGTATCATATGGAACTTATCAAGTTCCTTTATAAAACTCGCTATCATTCTGTTTTATGAATCAAGCAAAGAAAGAAATAGTCGGTTAACCGCTACGAAGCGCTGGCAATTTTTGCTATAATCACGGCGTAATAATTACGATCAAAAAACACTGGTTTTTTGCTGGTCTGGCTATTATCAGGCTAGGGTTTTAGGGCAATTGTTGCAACATCGTATTTTTAAGAATGATTTCTTAATATCATATTCAAAATTTAATCAGAGAGCGTCTTATGGCTTTAATATCGTTACGTCAACTTCTAGATCATGCCGCCGAAAATAACTACGGTGTCCCTGCTTACAATGTCAATAATTTAGAGCAGATGCGTGCAATCATGATGGCAGCCGACGCCTGTGATTCTCCTGTTATCGTACAGGCTAGTGCTGGCGCACGCAGTTATGCAGGCTCTGCATTTTTGCGTCATCTGATTATTGCTGCTATCGAAGAGTGGCCACATATTCCAGTCGTTATGCATCAAGATCACGGTATGTCACCAGCGATTTGCCAACGCTCAATTCAGCTTGGCTTTTCATCAGTGATGATGGACGGCTCGCTCGGTGAAGACGGTAAAACGCCAATGGATTATGATTACAATGCCAGCGTGACTCGCGAAGTTGTCAAGATGGCACACGCGTGCGGTGTTTCAGTAGAAGGTGAAATTGGCTGTCTAGGTAGTCTTGAGACTGGTATGGCTGGTGAAGAAGACGGCTCTGGCGCAGAAGGCGTCTTAGATCACGAGCAGCTATTGACCAGTGCTGATGAAGCAGAACAGTTCGTTAAAGACACCAACGTCGATGCGTTAGCCATTGCTATCGGTACCAGTCATGGTGCGTATAAATTCACCCGTCCACCGACAGGCGACATTCTATCGATTGAGCGTGTCAAAGAGATTCATGCCCGTATTCCTAACACCCATCTGGTCATGCATGGCTCGTCATCAGTGCCGCAAGAGTGGCTAAAAGTTATCAATGAAAATGGTGGCAACATCGGTGAGACTTATGGTGTACCGGTTGAGCAAATCGTTGAAGCGATTAAGCATGGTGTGCGTAAAGTAAATATCGATACCGATTTACGTTTGGCATCAACGGGCGCTATTCGTAAATTCCTTGCAGAAAACCCGAGTGAATTTGACCCACGTAAATACTTCAAAGCCTCTATGGTTGCGATGTCAGATATCTGTACCAATCGTTTCGAAGCCTTTGGTTCTGCGGGTCAGGCACATAAAATTCGTCCGATCAGTCTTGAAGGTATGGTCGATTTTTATAAATAAGCGTGTCGGTGAGATATGCTTATTTAATAGCATTTATCATTAAATAGCAGCTCAGTTCATTTTTTATATCAGCTCTAATAAAGGTAGTGGATTATGATTGGATTGATTAGTGGTCAAGTGCAGTATTTGATGGCACCGACTGCCTGTGTCATGACTACCTCTGGTGTCGGCTACGACATAGAGCTGCCGCTACCGTCATTTTGCCAGTTGCGTCTCAATGAGCAGGCGAGTATTTGGACGCATTTTCATGTACGTGAAGATGCGCAGCTGCTTTATGGTTTTATCGATCGCAAAGAGCGTGACGTCTTTCGGCAATTGATCAAGATCAATGGCGTTGGCGCAAAAATGGCGTTAGCAATGCTATCTGCGATGTCAGCAGCTGAGCTCAAAATGAATGTCGAGCAGGATTCAGAGATAGCCTTGACTCGTATTCCAGGCATCGGTAAAAAAACGGCGCAACGTCTGCTGATTGAACTAAAAGATAAGCTGAAAAATATTGAAGTGGATAATAGCAATTTAGAGTTCGATATTCAGCCTACTGAGATTTCAGCCGAAGACAATATCATCGCTGAAGTAGAAGGCGCTCTGATTAGTTTGGGCTATAAAGATAAAGAAGCTCAGCAAGCGATTAAAGCCGCTAAGAGTAACGGTGATATCTTTGTCGATACGCAAGGATTGTTAAAAGCCACACTGCAACAGTTGTCAGGATTTTGATTCATTCAGCTCACTACTATTAGGGCGTGTCCTCAATTCAATCGATTATCCTCTAAATGGGCTAACAATGGCTAAATTTTGCCAAACATCGTCAAATAGCTTATCACTATCTCGATATTATTTGCGCTACTTTCCTTGTTTGACGGCAATTTATCTCATTTTTATCTCCATTTTTAAAATGAGGACACGCCCTAATAAGTATCAATAAATCTTAAACAGATAAGCGACATTCATTGTCGCTTATTTTCGTTTTAGGCTGTGCTTTATTTAGTCGCTGCTTTATGATGTTTTGCATGACTTATACGTAGCGTTTGGTTATGCTATTTACACCTATTCTTTAAAAATAATGATTTAATATAATGATAAAACCTATGATGCAAGATCGTTTGATTAATCCATTCGAAGGGGCAGGCGATGCGCCTGATTCTAATATTCGACCGGCATTACTGGCTGAATATATCGGTCAGCCGGTGGTGCGTGAGCAGATGGAGGTGTTTATTGGCGCGGCACGTGGTCGGGGCGAGGCATTAGATCATACTTTGATTTTTGGTCCGCCCGGTCTTGGAAAAACGACGCTTGCCAATATTATTGCTCGTGAAATGGGTGGTAACTTGCGTTCTACCTCAGGACCTGTGCTTGAGCGCCCCGGTGATTTGGCAGCCATGCTGACCAATCTAGAAGAGGGTGATGTACTATTTATCGACGAAATTCATCGATTGAGTTCCGTTATTGAAGAGATACTGTACCCCGCCATGGAAGACTTTCAACTGGATATTATGATTGGTGAAGGACCTGCGGCACGCTCTATCAAGCTTGATTTGCCGCCTTTTACCTTAGTTGCGGCAACCACGCGAGCAGGCTTGTTAACGTCGCCACTCCGTGATCGTTTTGGTATTGTGCAGCGGCTCGAATTCTATAATATCGCTGATTTGACCACAATTGTGAGTCGTGCCGCACGCTTGATGCGTGTACCGATGAGTGAAGATGGTGCGGTGGAGATTGCTCGCCGCGCGCGTGGTACGCCAAGGATTGCCAATCGTTTATTACGCCGTGTACGTGATTATGCTGAAGTGAGAGGCGACGGTAGTATCAATGGCGCGATTGCTGGCAGTGCGCTCGATATGCTGGCAGTTGATAGACGTGGTCTTGATCATTTGGACAGACGTTATATTGAGATATTGCACGAACGCTTTGATGGCGGTCCAGCTGGCGTTGAAGCGGTAGCAGCAGCAATGGCTGAAGATCGCGGTACACTTGAGGATGTGATTGAGCCATACCTTATTCAGCAAGGCTATGTATTACGTACCGCTCGTGGACGTGTACTGACCCAAATGGCAATTGACCAGATGTTATGAAATTAGCCTAAAAAATGCGCCTACGTTTAACTAGAGTATTAAACGTAGGCGCATTTTTTAGGCTTTGATTTCTTATAAGCAATATTCAACAGTTAAACAGTGGGTAAAGGCTCAGGCCATATTTTACCTGGATTTAAGATATTTTTAGGGTCAAGGGCTGATTTAATCGCTTGCATAAGCACTAAGGCATTACCGTGCTCTTGCTGCATATATTTTTGTTTGCCTTGCCCGATGCCATGCTCACCTGTACAAGTGCCATTCATCTCAATAGCGCGGGTAGCTAAGCGGTTAATAATGCCGTCAGCGGTAGCAACTTCTTCAGGGTTATCGGTATCGACCAATAACAAAACATGAAAATTACCATCGCCGACGTGACCGACGATAGGTCCAATCATACCTGACGCTTCGATATCTTTTGCTGTTGCACTGACGCATTCTGCTAATCGTGAAATTGGCACGCAGGCATCGGTCGATAAGGCGCTGGCTTCAGGACGTAGAGCAGAGCTGGCATGATAAGCGTTATGCCGTGCTTGCCACAGACGCTTGCGCTCGGCTTCATTGGTGTCCCAAGCGAAGTCACGACCGCCGAATTCTTCGATAATATCTGTAAACATTTGAGCTTGTTCAGCGACGCTGGCATCTGTGCCATGAAACTCTACAAATAGGGTAGGCGTCTCATCCAGATCAAGATTGGCATATTGATTACAGGCTTTAATTTGCATGGCATCAAGTAGCTCAATGCGCGCAATCGGCAAGCACATTTGAATGGTCAGCATCACTGCCTGACAGGCATCCTCAATCGTTGGGAAATGGCAAATACCGCTACCAATACATTCGCTGATGCCGAATAGTTTAAGCGTCACCTCAGTAACAATGCCAAGTGTCCCCTCTGAGCCGATCATTAATCTCGTCAAGTCATAACCCGCTGCAGATTTTTTGGCACGGGTACCAGTGCGGACAATCTCTCCACTCGCGGTGACTATCTCAAGCGCGAGTACCACATCTTTCATCGTGCCATAACGTACCGCATTGGTGCCTGAAGCGCGAGTGGCGACCATACCGCCGATACTGGCATTGGCACCCGGATCTATTGGAAAAAATAGTCCAGTATCACGTAAGTAGTGATTGAGCTGCTCACGTGTGACGCCTGGTTGTACGGTCACTGTCAGATCTTCATTATGTACCTGCAATATTGCATCCATCGCATGCATATCGATGCATAATCCGCCATAAGGCGCATTTAATTGCCCTTCTAAGGATGAGCCAATACCAAATGCAATCACTGGCATTTGATACTGATTGCAAATCTCCACCGCAGTTGCTACCTCGTGCTTATCTGTTACTGTCAAGACGGCATCGGGTGGCTGATTGGCAAGCCACGTCATCGTATGCCCATGCTGCTCACGTACCATTATATTTGTAGTAAGTTGTTTACCGAAACGGGTTTGTAAGGCAGCAATAGCATCACTGTGGTCTTTTTTAGCACTTGATATTTTAGAGGTAGACATGGGTGACTCCTATACAGAGTGTCTTTTTTACCGAGCCAATGAGAAATGAGGCAATGTAAAAGCTAAGCTCTCACTCACTTTAAATGTCGCTAGAAAGCAATGAAAGTGAGTGGGAGTTTATTGAATAAAAATTAGATAGTAATGGCTATTAACCAATACTTATTTTTATTAAAAGTAACAAAGCGTTAGGCTAAAATACGCCAAACGACAACCAAAATAGCCAATATATAAAAGATAGGCGAGAGCCAGCCAACAACCTGTGTTGCAATGGCAATGAAAATGGCAAAACCTGACAGTGCTAGCCAATCTCGGCGGCGATCATTAAGCATATCCGCACGAATTTGTTGTATTTCTCGCAGTTGACTGTCTTGGCGTGATCCTTGTGAGGCAAGGCTTTGTAAGCCTTGATCCAGTAGCTTTGGAATATCAGTCGTAGATAATAAAATCTCTGGTAACTGCTGGCGTAAATGTTGTAAATTACGCATCGGATCGAGCTGCTCTTTAATCCAACTGCTTAAAATCGGCTTGGCAAGTGACCAGATATCAAGGTCAGGATACAAGTCGCGACCGAGTCCTTCGACATGAACCAAGGTCTTCAATAGCAGCATGAGTTGCGGCGGAATACTCATATGGTGACGACGTGCGATATCTAAAATTTGCATTAAGACACCAGCAAAGTCGATATCATTGATAGACTTTTGTAGCATTGGACCAACCGTGCGTTTCATATCGCGCATCAGGGCATGCTTGTCTGTATTTGGTGGAATCCAACCGGCACGGCTGACGATATCAACCATCGCCGTAAAGTTGTTATTCATCACCGCCAACAGCATGCGTGCGACGATAAGCTGATCGTCTTTTGATAGCGTACCCATGATGGCGCAATCAAGTCCGATATAGCGTGGTTCATGCCCTAAGTCAACCGCTGCCATATCTGCGGTGAGTGTTTTAACTGGCGGCGTCTCTACAAACACATTACCCGGATGCATATCGGCATGGAAGAAGTTATCGCGGAATACTTGGGTAAAAAATATCGTTAAGCCTTTTTCTGCTAGTGCTGCTCGGTCATAACCTAGCTTATCAAACACTGCAACTTGCGAGATAGGAACGCCTTGGATACGCTCCATGACCATCACATTTTTGGCAGAATCATAGACTTCTGGTACATACATCAATGCCGAGCCCAAGAAGTTGTTGCGCATCTGAGTGGTATTGTCTGCCTCTAAGGTCAAATCCAGCTCGTTTAACATCACTTGGCGATAGTCTTCGACAATATCTATAATATGAATGGCACGTGCCGCTTCAATACGCGCTGATGCCCAATTGGCCAGCTCACGTAGTAGCTCAAAATCAGCAATGATGGTGGTACGGATATCAGGACGCACCACTTTTACCACCACTTCACGACCATCATGCAATGCAGCAGTATGTACTTGGGCAATAGAAGCCGCCGCTAGAGGTTTGACATCAAAGCGTGCGAACAAGGTGCCAATCGATTGACCAAGACCGTGTTTGGGGTCTTGGATTTGGGTAATGGCCACATCAGAATTGAAAGGTTTGACTTTGTCTTGTAGCTGAACCAATTGCTCGATAATCTCAGGCGGCACTAAATCGCGACGCGTTGACAGTAGTTGGCCAAGCTTTAAAAACAGCGTGCCCATGTCTTCAAGCGCATATTTAATCGCATTGGGTTGGTGTTTTTTACCCCACGCCGCTGGATGTAGGCGAATCAAACGTGCCAAAGGTTGCAGCTGTGGCGCGTCTTCGATAGAAAGATGAGTATCGATGCGATAAGTTGCGGCGATACGCCAAAGCTCAAGTAAACGGGCGCGATGAGATAATAGCATGAGGTATGGGTACTCTAAAGAAAGTCAAAATAGGGTGGGCACTGCACTTATTTATAAACTGTGCTTATCTATAAATTGCACTTATCTATAAACAGTGCTGTCGATAATAGAATTTAGCGATCATCGACGACAACAGTTATTGATGAAACGAGTTATTGAGAAAGCGTGCCTGTTCATCTTTGATAGCAGCAAGTTTGGCCTCTTCACGTTCGACATCAGCCCGCAGCTTTAATAGTTGCTGCTTAAGATCGTTTACTTCTGCTGTCTCGATAGGATCAGGAGCACTATTACCAGCCACCTCATTAGCCCAGTCGCTGACGTCATCAAAAGCGCGTTTGGCACTATGGCGCCAGCTACCTTTTAGCTGTGATATAAGCAGATGCAACTGACTGACCATCGGCTTACCAATAAATGGCTCAAGCTGTCCTGCAACATCTGGGTCGAAACCTGCGACCAGTTGTTTGAGCTGCATTAGTACCTTGTAATCACCCGCGATAGGTAAATTGCCTTCGGCACCACGCATCAGATTCAGCAGTTGCGCTGGGTTATCTACAGTAATGGTACAGTCTGGACGACTATGACCAATCCGTGCGCGCTCCATACTGGCTTGTTGGTGCTCGTTCATCGCGCCACTTTGCTCAAACACACTCTCGGTTGTCACCGGCTCAAAACGCAAACGCTCATGAGTGAATAAAATATCCAAACGAATCTCAGGCATGGCCATATTGAGTCGCAATACTTTGCCAGCAAGCGGTGCCAATCCTGATTTGGTAATTTCATCACTCGCAATAGCAAGGTTAATCAGCTTTTCGGCACCCGCCAAAAGTAGAACAGTCAGCATAAGGCTCTCGCATATTCAATTGAGCGCCTTTAGAAAAGCGCAGGGTTTGTAAAGGTCAGTTGCCACCACTTTACGTGATGGCATGTCTATTACTATGTAGGGCGTGTCTTCATTTCAAAAATGGAGATAAAAATGAGATAAATTGCCGTCAAACAAGAAAAATAGCGTAGATAATATCGGGATATTAACAAGCTATTTGACGATGTTTGGCAATATTTATCCATTTTTAGCCCATTTAGATGACTATTGAGTGAATTGAAGACACGCCCTAATGTAATTTAAAACTTAATCTTACGCTTTAAAGCCGCGGTGGACGGCGACAATACCAGCCGTCAAGTTATGATAATCACAATTTTCAAAGCCCGCTTGCATCATCATCTGCTTTAGCGTCTGTTGATCAGGATGCATACGAATCGATTCGGCCAAGTATTGATAACTCTCAGAATCATTGGCAATCAGCTTGCCCATAATAGGTAAGGCGGTAAATGAGTATAAATCATAGGCTTTAGACAATGGCTCAAATACTGGCTTAGAGAACTCCAAAATTAATAAACGACCACCTGGCTTCAGCACGCGATACATCGATTTGAGCGCTGCGTCTTTGTCCGTTACATTACGTAGACCAAAGCTGATAGTGACCAAATCAAAGCTATTGTCATCGAATGGCGCGAGTGTTTCTGCATTGGCAAGTACAAAATCGACGTTATTGCAGCCAGCATTGATTAAGCGTTCACGACCGACTTCTAGCATGGCGGCATTGATATCTGATAACACCACATGACCATTTCTGCCGACTTCACGGCTAAAGACTTTGGCTAAATCACCCGTACCGCCAGCGATATCAAGCACATGTTGACCCGCACGTACGCCTGATAAGCTGATGGCATAACGCTTCCATAGGCGATGAATACCAAATGACATTAAGTCGTTCATGATGTCGTATTTTTTGGCAACTGAGGTAAAAACATCGGCAACGCGTGCTTGTTTTTCAGCTTTATTGACAGTCTTGTAGCCAAAATGCGTTTCTTCATTACCATCGGTATCAGGCGTATGCGGATTATTGATATCATCACGCTGATTAAAAAGTGTTTGTTTGGCGGTTTGTATTTGTGCAGATGCATTGTCTACAGTGTTGCTGCTAGTGTTGTTATTTGGCATAGTGGTTTGTTGGCCTTGTGGCGTTCCCGTTGGTAGGTCTTGGACTTGTGTAAAGTCATTTCTCTTGCTGTTTTCGACGCCAGCATCAATACCCGTATTAAGCGTGCTATTAGTTTCATAGTTTTGACGTGCTTGCACTTGTGCCGTAATATTTTGATTGTGGGTGATGCTGTCTCTGACCAATTTATCTTGTAAATGACCAGTGATGATAGGTTTTTGATCGAGATGAGCGTTGTTATTATGGGTGTTATCGGTCATAGCATTATCCTGTGATTCACTTTTATGGTTATTTGTTTGCAAGGTATAAAATAGCAGCTAACCAAGCAAATGATGCGTCTATCATACACCAAACGTCATTGGCTTACCGCCATTATCCGTCTCATGAACACGGTCAATAATCTCAAGCTCACGCTCACAAAACGGTTCAATAAAGCCGCTGACACTTTTTAGTGGTTTCATCGCTTTAAAGCCTGAATCGATAAATTCATACAAAGGCTGATAGTTGTAACGGTAGGCGGTGCCTTTAGCCAAGGCAAAGGCTTTTTGCAACATAAAAGAGTTTATATATTTATCGGTACGATAGCACACCTCTTTTAAATGACCGATTTGGATACGTCTGGTGTCGGCTTCGTTGACTACGCGATAGGCGGTCAGCATGTTGTCTTCGTTAACGACTAAATCTTGAGACAATAGCCATTCTGCTAAATGTAAATCTAGCTCTATCGCTAAAATAGCCGCTTGTATCGCCATGCTGCCAGTCTCTAAAGCCGCTGCTGGCGCAAAACGCTCGACTTTTTGCGCTTTAGGCACAATACGTTCTAACTGTTTGGCCAACAATTTAAACTCATCGCCGCCATACAATTGGGTCAAAAAATAATCTGCCATTAATTGATTTTGAGGTTGTTCGAACAGGTCTTTGTGAGTGTTTTGAATACGATCTCGTTGCCAAGCTTGCACCTCGCTAAGTTTATCGTTTAATGCCAAATCTTCATGATAAGGCAGTGCCCAAAAACGGTTCAAATGTTGTTGTAAGTCGGCTAAAGAGGCCATGGTCAGTAAACCTGCATAAAAGTAAAGAGGGTTAAAAGGTTGCGAATAAAAAGCTCAGAATAAACCGTGTTTTATACCTTTGGTTTTTGTATTTATAGAGCGTGATTACAGCATGTGTCTGAGATTGTGTTCACCTTAAAAGAAAATAAAGCAGAATACAAATGTCAAACTGTTACATAGCAGCGTTATTTACCGAATTGCTGCAATGCTATGATGACGCTAATACGCTTTCAATCATAGGATGATGACAGTTATGAGCAAAAATAATAAGACAACTGAATCCACCGCACCACAAGCGCTAAGTGCACAATTTAGTGAGCAAATTGTTGATGAGCGCCTAACCCCCAATCCCCTGAGCCAGTTTTCTATGGACAAAGATGCACTGAGATTGGCACTGGTCACGGCCCAATATGCTCTACGAGCAACGCGGCAACAGACGCCACCAATCCTCAATAAACCAACAGGGCTATTGGTATTGGTCAATGGTATGGAGCAGGCCGGCAAGGGCACTGCTGTCAAGCAATTGCGCCAATGGGTAGATCCTCGACTACTTAAAGTTGAGGCAACCGTTGGTGATTGTCCCTTAGCGTATCAGCCGATTTGGCAGGCACATACCAAGGCGTTACCCCGTCATGGCGATGTAATGGTTTATTTTGGCAACTGGTATGCTGACTTGCTTTATAACGTCATGCGTATGGCAACGTCAGACAATGACAATAATAAGGAACAGTCAAAAAATCCAAAATCAAAAGGCACAAAGCCTGACAATGACAAGTCTGACAACGACAAAGCGTTACCGTTTGCGCAATGGCAAGCATATTTACAGCAGCAGCTTATTAAGCTACAAGCATTCGAACAAGATTTAGCTGCCAATCAAACCCGACTGCTTAAATGCTGGTTCCATGTAGATATTGAAACGTTGCAAGCGCGATTGAATGACGATGAAGCTGATCCGCAGTTTTTATACCAAATTGACTGGAATAGTAAAAAAGTTATCGAAACCTTTAATCAAGTGGCTACCGTTCTGCTACGCCAGCAAGATGATTGGATCATCATTGATGGTGATGACAAGTCAGATGCGGCTGACCATTTTTGCCATGAAGTGCTACAAGCGATGCAAACCGCGCTAATGAGTAGTAAAAGAAATACAGTACAAACCTCTGATAAGTCAAAGGCTAAGAAGCAAGCTCAGCAAGCACTCGAATCAGCAAAGTTTGAACCTGTAAAAATTCCTAAATTTTTAAAAGATATCAATGATGCAGAGATTGATAAGTCGGACTACCGTGATACGTTGGTAGAAAAACAAGTTCGCCTTGCCCAGTTGCTGCGTGCGCGCAAAGGGCGTCATATCGTTTTTGCCTTTGAAGGAATGGACGCTGCTGGCAAAGGTGGCGCGATTAAAAGGTTGGTTGCGCCGCTCGACCCACGCGAGTATCAAATTTATAATATCAGTGCGCCAATGTTATATGAGCTGCAACATCCTTATCTATGGCGTTTTTGGACCAAACTTCCGAACGAACAAACCGACCGTATTAGCCGTATTGCCATTTTTGATCGGACTTGGTATGGGCGCGTTTTGGTTGAGCGCATTGAGGGTTTTGCCACTGATGAGGAATGGCAGCGTGCTTACGATGAAATCAATCGCTTTGAGGCGGATTTAGCCGTGGCGGGGACAATCGTTATCAAATACTGGTTGGCTATCGATAAAAAAGAACAGCTTAAACGTTTTGAGGCACGTCAGGAGACACCGCACAAGCAGTTTAAGCTGACGGACGATGACTGGCGCAACCGTGATAAATGGTCGGATTATGTGCAGTCTGCGGCGGATATGCTGGCACGTACCGATACAGAGTACACACCGTGGTGCGTCATCGCGACCAATGAGAAGCGTCAAGCACGTTTGGATGTTTTAGACCATGCGATTAAGCAACTATCAGCGGTGTGTGGCAGCTGATATGTGATTGGTCATTCAATTAGGTAGCTGGTTACAAAGCGCCATAATTATATATTTAACGTTAAATAAATTCAGGGAAAGAGAGTATAATGCGGCGTTACAGCAGGATGTTTTCTAACACATATGCTGGCAGTTACAAATCTTGCAATATCATCATGCATTATGCGCTTATATTTAATATAATAGGCGCGTAATAGCTCCTGCTGTGCACGAAACTCACTGAGTGAGTAGCGTGTTTTATCCTTTGACACAGACATTTTAATCACTCTGGTTAATAAATTTGGCAAAGGTTCTTACAATAGCAGTTATTAGCACCAAAATTATTACTACGACATCTCTAAGCCGCAAGCTGCTGTAATCAGACGATTTGGCAATATTCCTTGCGGCTTTGTGACATATTGAGTGATGTGTTTTACCTTATTTACTGCCTTTACGCAAAATTGAATACAAGTAAATAAAAGGTAAGCGCTAGGGTAGAGCACCAAAATAGCAGTAAGAAAAACCGTTTTTTAGCAAGTATATTGCGCGTTTCATATACGTTATATTAATGTCAGAAGCTATCACGAGCATTATTAATAGCCGCGCAATGTCATCAACCGCCTATAATTTCAATCAGCTTACGCAGGACGTATCAACGTATGGGTATTAGCAACAGTTCTACAGAGCCAGTCAAATCAGTCGGTTCTATGAGAATAAATCTATTTTTTGCCATTTTACTGATTGCGATGACCGCCTACTTTTTGTGGTGGGGTCTAGATTACACGATGCGTCAACAGACGACGCTATTTATTGTGGCCACCGCTTTTGGTGTCTTTATGGCATTCAATATTGGTGGTAACGATGTCGCCAACTCCTTTGGTACCTCAGTAGGTGCAGGGACGTTGACTATCCCGCAAGCGCTGGGTATCGCCGCGATATTTGAAGTGTCCGGAGCCGTACTGGCAGGTGGTGAAGTCACCGATACTATTCGAAGCGGCATTGTCGATTTAGATGGTCTTTCAGTAACGCCCAACCAATTCATTTATGTCATGTTATCAGCGCTTATCGCTGCCGCATTTTGGCTGTTATTTGCCACCAAAAAAGGTCTGCCCGTTTCGACCACGCACGCCATTATTGGCGGCGTTGTTGGTAGCTCTATTGTATTAGGTATCACGTTAGGTGGTACTGAAATGGCATTATCAACGGTGAATTGGAGTACGATTGGCACCATCGCAATTTCTTGGGTATTATCACCGCTATTGGGCGGCGTTTTGTCCTATGTATTATATGGACAGATTAAGAAAAACATCATTGAGTATAATGATAGAACAGAGGCGCACATTGCGACTTTGAAAGGCGACAAAAAAACCTTAAAACAAAACCACAAAGAATTTTTGGACGGTTTAACAGAATCAGAACAACTTGCCTATACGTCAGCGATGTTGCGTGATCAAGAAATCTACAAAGATGATGATTGCGATGTTGAAGATTTAGAGACTGACTACTATAAACAGCTTTATGAGATTGAAAATGAACGCAGCAACCTTGATACGCTAAAAGCGTTGAAGCAATGGGTTCCTATCATTGCGGCTGCAGGCGGCGCGGTCATGGCCTCTTTGGTCATCTTTAAGGGTCTAAAGAATGTCAATAATGGCATGACGACGCTGCAAGGCTTTTTAATCATGGGTATGATCGCGGCGCTAGTGTGGCTTGCGACCTTTATCTATACCAAGAGTATCCGCGGTAAACATAAAGAGGATTTGACCAAAGCGACGTTTATTATGTTTAGCTGGATGCAAGTCTTTACCGCCTCTGCTTTTGCCTTTAGCCATGGCTCAAACGATATTGCCAATGCAGTAGGCCCTTTTGCCGCGATTATGGATGTTATTCGTACCAATAGCATTGCGACTGAAGCCGCTGTACCGCCTGCGGTTATGCTGACCTTTGGTGTTGCGCTTATCGTTGGTCTTTGGTTCATCGGCAAAGAAGTCATTCAAACGGTTGGTACCAACTTGGCAAAAATGCATCCCGCTTCTGGTTTTTCAGCTGAATTGGCTGCGGCTGCAGTGGTAATGGGCGCATCAACCATGGGTCTGCCCGTATCGAGCACGCATACGCTAGTTGGCGCGGTACTTGGCATCGGTATTGTCAATAGAGACACCAATTGGGCGTTGATGAAACCTATCGGTTTGGCATGGATCATTACTCTTCCTGCAGCAGCGGCAATGTCTGCAATCAGTTATATCATTTTGGTCAATATTTTTTAACACGTACGCTTATTAAAGTTTTTGTTTAAGTCTTATTTAACGTTATTTATAAGCATGTTTCAAATAAAAAACGCTTATCAGCATCACGCCGATAAGCGTTTTTTTATGTCAAATTAAGGTCTATTCGGTACCAAATTGTTTGCGCTTTTTGGCAAAGAAGCGATCTAAGCTATCCATGGCATCCTCTAAATCATGTAGGTTTGGCAAAAATACCAAGCGGAAATGATCGGGCTTATCCCAGTTAAAGCCTGTTCCTTGCACCATTAAGACATTTTCTTCAACAAGCAAATCCATCATAAATGCCATATCATCTTCGATAGGGTAAATATCAGGATCCATCTTTGGAAAGCAATAAAACGCGCCTTGTGGCATGGTACAAGAGATACCTTTGATCGCATTAAGTCGTGACACGGCCATTTCACGCTGCTTATATAAGCGCCCACGCTCTGACGTGAGCTCTTTCATGCTTTGATAGCCGCCCATCGCGGTTTGAATAGCGTATTGACCTTGGACGTTGGAACACAAGCGCATAGACGCTAACATGTCCAAGCCTTCGATAAAGTCAGTAGCATGGTGCTTTTTGCCAGACACCATCATCCAACCTGCGCGGAATCCCGCGATACGATGCGATTTTGATAATCCATTGTATGAGAGCACCAGCACATCATCAGTCAAGGTGCTCATTGGGGTGTGTACCATATCATCATAAAGAATGCGATCATAAATTTCATCGGCCATGATGATTAAATCATGCGCTTTAGCGACCTCAATAATTTGTTTCAGCAATTCATCACTATAAAGCGAACCTGTTGGATTATTAGGGTTAATCACCACGATACCTTTGGTTTTAGAGGTGATTTTAGATTTAATGTCTTCGATATCAGGATGCCAATTGTCGTCTTCATTACAGCGATAATGTACCGCTGTGCCGCCAGCTAGGTTCGCCGCTGCCGTCCAAAGCGGGTAATCTGGCATTGGGATAA
Organism: Psychrobacter sp. TWP2-1-2; assembly: GCF_049896785.1. Lineage (NCBI taxonomy): Bacteria > Pseudomonadati > Pseudomonadota > Gammaproteobacteria > Moraxellales > Moraxellaceae > Psychrobacter > Psychrobacter sp. TWP2-1-2. The sequence goes on from NZ_JAFCVA010000003.1 coordinate 319,238, forward strand.
GCACTTCGTCACCATCATTCATCAAAGCCTGCATGGTCATTACAATCAGCTCAGAAACTCCGTTGCCCAAATAGACATCACGGACATCAACTGCCGATAGCAACCCCTTTGATTGATAGTACTGTAGGACGGCTTTGCGCGCTGAAAAAATCCCTTGCGAGTCGGAATAACCGGTCGCGTCTGGTAGGTTCATCGCCACATCGCGCAAAATCTCATGCGGGGCTTCTAAACCAAAGGGGGCTGGGTTACCGACATTCAACTTTAATATACGTTTGCCTTCTGCTTCCATCTTATTGGCTGTTTGTAGGAGCGGGCCGCGAATGTCGTAGCAAACATTTTGTAATTTATCCGATTTTTTTATTGTGTTCATAGTGTGACCACTCATAGGGTTATTTTGTGAGTTTGTATCTATAGAAGGAGTTGTAGTAGTGTGATTGGCTTGGGAGTCACGTATCTTGTCAGTTTGAGCAGATGACGTATTTTGACTATCCTTATTATGAGAATGAGTGCTTTCACTCACCTCTTTATTATTATCACTGTCGTTTTTTAGTTCACCGCGTAACAGATAGCCTTCGCTGCAGCCTAAAATGTGTGCTAGCGTTGGTAGCTTAGATGACACAATGCCATTGGTGCCACGCTCCCAATTCGAGATAGCCCCGCGACTGACTTTTGCGCCTGCTGCGGTCATGGCTTGCGCTAATTGCTCAGCAGTCAGCCCTTTATCACGACGTAGCTGTACCAGTCTTTCGGCTTGTGTGCTTTTATTTTTGTCATCAGCCATAATCATTCAAGCCTTTATTCATTAGTTGGTAATGGAGAGAAGGAAAGCAGGCATTTGTTTTAATTAAGCCTTAATGCAAGATATTATTGCATTATCAGTATCAATGCAAGCTGTTTTTAAGGCAACAACGCTAATGCAAGAATAACTTGCATTAGCGTTGTTGCTTCATTGCTGCTCTACTAGATATTAAACTTCTTTCAGAGAGTTATTATCATGGCTACATCTGTATTCATTGATACGTTAAGAAAATTTGCTGTATTTTATTTATCATAGCTTTTTCGATACCTTACGCTATCACTTGTTTATGATGGTTTTCTTGTAATGTATGCCTTGAATATTGAGTGAATAAACAATAGATAAGGCCCATCGTTTTTATAAAAATATGGCGATAAAGTGTTAGTTAATAGCAGATAAAAGCTAATGCTAATGGATGAGATAATACATACCCAAATTAAGGATACATTATGCAAGATAATCAACTTAGCCAAGAAGAAATCAGCCAATTAACAGAAGCTGATTGGAAAGAGCGTTTGAGTGCTGATGAATATCACGTGATGCGTGAAAAGGGTACAGAACGCCCATTTACGGGCGTCTATAACGATGCGACTGATGATGGTATTTATCGCTGCAAAGGCTGCGGTGCGAGCTTATTTGACTCAAGCAATAAATTTGATGCCAGCTGTGGTTGGCCAAGTTTTGACCAAGGAGTTGATAACAGCGCTATCGAGGAGCATGTGGATAATTCGCTTGGCATGACGCGGACAGAAGTAACCTGTAGTAACTGCGGCGCACATTTAGGTCATGTCTTCCCTGACGGCCCAAGCGAGACGACGGGGATGCGCTATTGCATCAATTCTGTGTCTATTGATTTAGATAAATCTGAAAAGTAATTGTTAAAAAAATTGCTTAGAGTATTTTAGAGTCATGGCAGGGAAGCGCGAGATGCTGCCTTGCCAGTTATTAGTATTATTAACGTTTTCAATGTTATTGAAAAATGAGCACAGTTTAAAAAAACCAAAATAATAAATTAATCAATTTAAGGACAAATGATGAGTACTATTTATGATTTTACCGCTGAACGTATGGACGGTACTTCACAAGCCTTTGCTGATTATCAAGGTAAGGTGTTATTAATCGTCAATACCGCGAGCAAATGTGGATTTACGCCGCAATTTGAAGGCCTAGAGGCAGTATATCAGCAATATAAAGATCAAGGATTGGTCGTTATTGGTTTCCCCTGTAATCAATTTGGCGGGCAAGATCCAGGCAGTAATGAGGAGATTGGCGCATTTTGTCAAAAGAACCATGGTGTCAGTTTCCCAATGATGGCGAAGGTTGATGTCAATGGCAAAGACGCTCATCCTATTTTTGATTGGCTTAAAGAGCAAAAGGGTGGCGTATTAACAGACGGTATCAAATGGAATTTTACTAAGTTTTTAATTGGTAAAGATGGACAGGTCATTGACCGCTATGCGCCAACCACCAAACCAGAAGCCATAAAAATGGATATCGAACAAGCATTAGCCAGTAAATAGGGTCATGCTTGAAAATTTATTGGTTTTTTATAAAAATATAAATCCAATGAAAACATAGGCTTGTCAGATTAATAAATAAAAACCTATAAAATAGGTTAAAAAACTGAAAATACTGTTTGACAGCCATGTGTAAATCTATATAATACACACCCACAGCAAGGGGACTTAATTAAGTTCAATGTTGTTAGAATTTTTACTGACTTAAAGCGTGACAACTTTAAAGATTAAACTTTCTATAAAATTCCTTTTAAGGAATTTTAACTTGCGAAGCTAAAATTGCAGTGCAATTTTTTAACGCTTCTCAGGGTGATTAGCTCAGTTGGTAGAGCGTCTGCCTTACACGCAGAATGTCGGCGGTTCGAATCCGTCATCACCCACCACTCTTTTTAGCGAGTGTCTCTGTAATAAGAGAAGATGCTAAGACGACCTAAGCAGCGGTAGTTCAGTTGGTTAGAATACCGGCCTGTCACGCCGGGGGTCGCGGGTTCGAGTCCCGTCCGCTGCGCCATATTTAGTAAAAAGCTAAAACAAATTTAAACCTTCGAGTTTAAGCAAGTTTCGCCTCAAACATAATTTTGTTTGGGGTTTTTTTGTGTCTGTGTTTCCGCTTAAAGCCTTTATCCGTAAGGTTTGATTATTCTTTCTCTATCAACCCCTAAGAAGTAGTCTACTCTTTAATAATATATTTTCTATAAGTCTGTGTGCATGCACTCTGCTTTTTAAAAATCGGTGACCACCTGCTCGGTGACCAAATGGTGACCATTTCTCGATCAAACCCGCCCTATGATTCTTTTAATAACTGTACGTTAACTTGAAAGTAATACTCATCCTTAATGGTAATACTGACTTTGCCGTTATGGGCATTGACGATCGCTTGTACGATGGCCAATCCCAGCCCTGTGCCCGAATGCTGATTATTGGATTTGTGATGACGATAAAAGCGTTCAAACAGTCTATCTGCTTCCGCTTGAGTTAGAGGCGTCTGCAAGCGATTAGTGATGGTGATGTTTAGCGATGGCTGCTGAGCCGTTTCTCTAAGGGCGTGAGCGTTATGTTTTATGAGGCTAGCAGTCTTAGAAACGGCGGTAATAGTAATGATACTGTCGCTGCCGGCGTAGTAAATCGCATTAGATATCAAGTTGGCAAACAGCCTTTGTAACAAGCTCTCATCCCCTAATACCACATCAAATGCCCCTTTTTTCTCAAAAGAGATACCGCGCTCTTCGGCTATCAGCTCAAAATAATCGATGAGCTTAATTATCAGTGAGTCGGTATCGACAAGATGACGTTGTGAGTCGTAGAGACCTTTTTGAGTTTTTGCCAGCAATAGCATATTGTTAATGAGCAGGGATAGTTGCTTGAGCGTGTCGTGTTGATGATGTAGCTGCTCGACATATTCTTGATGGTCTCTAGGTTTACTGAGCATCACTTGAGTTTGGGTACTTAATGTTGCCAGTGGTGTGCGCAGTTCGTGAGCAATGTCATCTGAAAACTGTGATAATGAGGCAAAGTTGTGTTCAAGTTTATCCATCATGGCATTATAAGCGTCAGCCAAGGGTCGCAACTCGCTTGGCATTTCAGAGACGATGATTCTATCGTCTAACTGCTCGGCGTTGATACGTGCCATTTTTTGACTGATGGTCGCTAAGGGGGCAAATCCTAGATAGACGCTAAAAGCCGCCACTGATACCAAGATAAAAGTGATCGCAATAAGTATCAGAATAAGATGGCGATTAAACTGGGCAAGGTATTGATGGTGCACATCAATCGGTAGCGCGATTAATGCCAAGCGACTAGAGTGCTCAATGACCAGCGCGCGATAATGACGATGATTAAGCTGCAAGTCAAAGGGTTGATCGCGGTGCTGCTGCCATAGTTTTTCGACCAATTGGGAGTCATTGAGTTTATCAATAAAATCCTTTGGCTGACTATTGATGACTTGTCCATTATGGTCAGTGATAATTGTTTTAACTTCATAATCTGGTCGAAAGATATCTACCACAGATGATGCTGTATTGTCGAGATGAGCAGGGTCGGCAAGGTTGTCAGAGCGCTGATCATCCGATGTCACCTCTGTCATGTACTGTCGTAAATTAAACGCAGCGTGAGTCAGGATCTCTGAGTCCATTTGTTCAAAATGATCATTAACCGAACGCTGTATCCATATGTACAAAAAAGCTTGAGATATCAGCACACATACCGTTAATACTAGGGTAGTGCGCCACAGTAATGACAAGCGTCGATGCTCGGATTTATATGCCATGCTATTTTACTTCAACATGATTGAGTTTAGAAACCGTATTAGCCTTATTACTCATATCAATGCTAGTTTCATTATTGACTGTAGCGGCGATATTGTCCGCTTCTAGTTTATAGCCCATACCGCGTACGGTATGAATGAGCTTATTTTCAAAGCCATCATCGATTTTACTTCGTAAGCGTCTTATCGCCACATCAATCACATTGGTATCGCTATCAAAATTCATATCCCATACTTGTGAAGCGATGACAGAGCGGGGCAATACTTCGCTTTGATGCTCAAGTAAAAACTGAAATAGCGCAAATTCTTTGGCCGTCAATTTGATAGAACCCTTATCTCGATGCACACTACGTTTGGCGATATCCAGTTTTAAATCAGCGATTTGAAGCACTGTGCTGGCGTAATCTGCTTGATTGGCACGGCGTAGTAAGCTTTTGATTCTGACCAACAGCTCAGCGAAGGCAAAAGGTTTGGTGAGATAGTCGTCACCGCCAATCTCAAAGCCTTTTATGCGGTCGCCAAGGTCATCTTTTGCGGTCAAAAATAATACAGGGGTGGTGTTACCAGCAGCGCGATAGTTACTGACCAGCTCAAAACCATTGACATCAGGCAGCATCACATCCATCACCACGACAGTGAAGTCCTCAGTCATCAGAGCATGATAACCATCTAAACCTGTGGTTCTATGCTCAACGATAAAACCTGCCTCGCTTAAACCTTTTTTAATATAATCGCCAAGCGATAACTCATCTTCGACTAGCAATACTTTCATAGCATACTCGCGCCAATTATTTAGGATGAGATCAATATAAAATGTCTCTATTGCTATCAATCATAGAGGAATACTGGTAATAAACCTATGCTCAGTCTAGAAGATGACAAAATTGTCATCTTGGCGTCATCTGACTGTCAGAGTGGCTATGCTAGTTTGGCTTAAGTACATCCTAATTTTAATATTCAACATCATGAAATATTCAACACTATGAGAAGCCTCTATGATTCCTTTTACCGTTAAGTTTGTTCGAGGGTCAGCGGTCTTATTAACTGCTGCCATATTATCAGCATGTGGGCAATCTGACAGCAATGCTTCTAATGCTAGCCCCTCTACTACCAATGCCGCTAACGCCAGCAGTGGTGAGGCAAACGCTATACAGAGTAGGCAAACAGTAACAGAGACACCAGCCAACAATCCAGACCTGCTCAAGAACGTGTCAGCCACTGTCTATAAAGATGCCAATTGTGGCTGTTGTAAAGAATGGATAGGGCACGCAGAAGATAATGGGTTAACGGCAACTGCCCATGATGTTGCAGACTTGTCATTATTTAAAGAGCGTTACGGTGTACCTGCTGAGATGCGTTCTTGCCATACCGCCGTTACTAGTGATGGTTATGTCATCGAAGGTCATGTTCCTGCTAAGTATGTGGCTGAGTTTTTGCAAAATCCACCAAAGCAAGCCATTGGTTTGGCGGTACCGGGTATGCCCGTCGGTAGCCCTGGTATGGAATATCAAGATAAGTTTATGCCATACCAAATTATGCAAATCAATAAAGATGGCACAAACCAAGTATACGCTGAGATTGAGTCCGCAGAGCAGCAGCTATAAGCCAATACTTTAGATAGATTTTTTAAATTTCAGCTACTCATTGTAGTACTGATAGCAGCATTGATGGAGACTGACTGATGAATCATACAGAGCAAAAACAGATGAACCCTTATGTAAAGTTCACCCTCATGATTCTGACGTCTACCGTGGTGATGTATATCATGATGTACTTCAATACTTATGAGTGGGATCATATTTATTTTAGTGAGACCAGAGCCTATATGGCGCTATATATGGGCGCAGGCATGGCAGTGATTATGCTCGCCTTTATGAGCAATATGTACAAGAAAACTAAGGTCAACTTAATGATTTATGGTCTTAGTGTGCTGATGTTTGCCGTAGGTATATGGGGCGTCAGATCTCAAGCAACCGTCGATCAAGTGGATTGGATGCAGGCTATGATACCGCATCATTCAATTGCGATCTTAACCAGCTCAAGAGCCGATATAGAAGACCCTAGAGTACAGCAACTTGCTGACGACATCATCGAAGCACAAAAACGTGAAATTAAAGAGATGCAGGCACTAATCGAAGCATTAGAATAAATAGCCTTAAAACGCACTGCTTTTAGTACATAAATTAAATGATTTTTCCAACTGGTGGATCTTAGCTGATTTGCCAGTTTTTATATGAACCATAACTACCAAACGATCGTAATTAAGGATCTACTATGAAAATGATAAGAAACTCACGTCTTGCCATGCTTGCAGTTAGTGTCAGTGCCATGATGATGCTTGGCGCTTGTCAGCCGACGAATGATGTAACAGAGGCTAGTGTCAAAGACGAGGCGGCTCCCGTTAATAATGCTACAACAGATACTAGCGCGATGGATGCTCATGCAGGTCATGATATGTCAGGCGATGCGATGACGGGCATGCATGGAGAGTATAATGACTCTATGACTAAGATGCATGATGAGATGATGGCAGGCATGGCATACAACGATCCCGATGCTGCCTTTGCCCAAGGAATGCTCGGTCATCATATAGGTGCTGTTGATATGGCAGAGATTCAGCTAAAGTATGGTACGGATGCAGAAATGCGTCAGTTGGCACAAGAGATTATTGACGCTCAGAAAGCTGAAATTGAGCAAATGCAGAACTGGCTTGCCAACCATCCTGATGCTGCTGAGCCAACGTCTGATACTGAAGCCATGCAGACAGCTTATGCTAAAGGTATGGATACGATGCATAGTGAAATGATGGCAGGTATCGCTGACCCTAACCCAGATATGGCATTTGCTCGCGGTATGTTGCCGCATCATATTGGCGCAGTAGATATGGCAAAAATACAGCTAAAGTATGGCAAAAATGAAGAAATGCGTCAATTGGCACAACAAGTAATTGACGCGCAGCAGCCTGAAATTGAGCAAATGCAAAACTGGATAGCCAAGCATAATAGTTAAATAACGAGTGCTTAAGAATGGAGGTATTTTAGATAAAAAGCAGTGTCTTATATTTTTTAAGGTGCTGCTTTTTAGCTGCTAATCGATAGTATTTTGGTCTAATATTATTTGCCAATTAGATTGACCAAATTTTCCATCATGTCAATCACTGGTATAAAGGTTGCTTCTTCTGCTCTATATATTTTAATTTTTTCTAAAATTCTGCTATTGTCTGTATAGTAGAGTTCAGATAAAACCGATACAATACATAAAAACTAATCAACTATTCAGATAAACCATGACTTATTCAATCGACTATCGTAAACAAGTGCTGTCTAGCATCGATAATGGTCT